>NZ_JBEOWK010000014.1:0-288789 GCF_040295985.1 Streptosporangium sp. NPDC002524
CCGACACGAAGCCCAGGCCCGCGCCTCCCACGGCCGGCAACGCGATCCCCGCGACCAGCAGCCCCGCCGCCGCCCCGATCGCGACCAGCCGCCCGGCATTCGTCCCCCGGCCGGGCATCAGAGCCTGCCGAGCCCGCGGGCCAGGATGGTGGCGGTCTTCGCGACGGTCCCGTTGTCGGCGGCGAGGCCCGGGGTGCGGTTGGTGTAGATCGCCATGATGACGGGAGCGGCCCCCTTCCCGGGCCAGACGACGGCGATGTCGTGCCCGCCGCCGAATCCGTCGGAGTTCGTCCCTGTCTTATCGCCGATCGTCCAGGTCTTGGGCAGGCCCGCGCGGATGCGCTCGTCTCCCGTCGTGTTCGCGATCAGCCAGGCGTTCAGCCGCTCCCGGTCCTTGGCGCCGAGGGCCTTGCCCACGGTGATCGCGCGCAGGGTGCGGCCCATGGCCGCGGGCGTCGTGGTGTCGCGCCTCTCCTTGGGGCTCCAGTCGTTGAGCTCGGTCTCCCACCGGTCCAGCCGGGAGACCGGGTCCTTCAGCGTCCGGAAGTACCGGGTCAGCCCGGCGGGGCCGCCGATCCGCCTCAGCAGCATGTTGGCCGCGGTGTTGTCGCTCCGGGTGATGGCCGCCTCGCACAGCCGCGCGACGGTGAGCCCGTCGTCCGTGTGCTTCTCGGTGACCGGCGAGCCGGGCTTCACGTCGGCGGCCGTCCACTTGACGACCTTGTTCATCAGGCCGGGCTCGGAGGTGCGCGCCCTGTGCAGCACGCCCGCGCAGAGGGGCGCCTTGAAGGTGGACAGCAGCGGGAAGCGCTCGCCCGCCCGGTACGCCACCGTCCTGCCGGTGGCGGTGTCCACGGCGTACGCGCCGATCCGGCCCTTGAAGGACGCCTCCAGCGTGCGCAGCTCCTTGACGGCCCGATCGGTGCGCGCGGGCACCGTGGACACCGTGGACACGGCCACCGGCGCCGGTGCCGTCACCGGCGGGGCGGCGGTCGCGAGGGCGGCCGGGGCGGCACCCACCAGGGGGACGAGCGTGAGCGAGGCGAGCGCCGAAAGGGTGGCGCGTCGGCTGGGACGGATGAGCATGCGATGCCTTCCAGCGGTGGACGGGATTCGACGGGAAGTCTCGCGTGGTCCTTTCATGCCGTCAAAGACAGAAATGATGGTTTCCATGCTGAAACGGCATAAGGTTGCGTCATGGACCTCCTGGGAGCGTGCAGGGCGTTCGTCAACGTGAGCGAGCGCGGGAGCTTCACGGAGGGCGCGGCGGCCACGCGGGTGCCGCAGTCGGTCGCGAGCCGCCGGATCGCCGCCCTGGAGAGACATCTCGGGGAGCGGTTGTTCGACCGGTCGTCGCGCGGGGCGACGCTCACGCAGTTCGGCCGTGACATGCTGCCGCCGGCGAAGCGTCTCGTGCGGCTGGCGGACGACCTGGAGCACGAGGCGAAACGCGCCAGGCTCAACCCCCTCCGCCTCGCCGTTCCCGACAGTTGCACCACGCGCGACCTGGCACGGCTCGACGCGGAGGCGCGCCGGAACGGTGTGCATCTCGATCTCCACGCCGCCGCCCCGGCCGGGCGGACGGAACTCGTCCGCTCCCGTGAGGCCCGTGCCGCCCTCGCGGCGGTGCCGCCGGGCGACGCGACCTGGTCGGTGCGGCTCGGGCTCGCCGGTGCCACGGACCGGATCGCGGACACCGTCTACGTCGAGACCCTCCGGGCCGGCCGGGCCGAGCGGTCGTCGAGGAGGAGCCGGATCTGGATCCAGCCCGAGGACGACGTCCCCCACATCCGCGACCCGATGTTCCGGATCCGGGACGCCGTCGGTCTCCAGCCCGCGCAGGTCACCGTCTCCACCACGCTCGCCGCCGCCACCGCCGAGGTCCTCGGCTCGACGGATCTCCTGCTGTGCTCGCCCAAGCAGGCCGAGGAGCTGGGCCTGCACTGGCGTCCCGTCGGCGAGGTCGACCTCGTCCGCGGGTTCGCCGTCGCCGCCGCCGTCAGGGACGACGCGGAACGCATCCGGACCCGGCTGTGGCACGCGATCGCCCGCTGCCTGGGCGCGCACGAACAGGACGGAGAGACGCCGTGAACGCCACGAACGCCGCGAACCTGATCCGCGAACTCCGGCGGACGCTCGACGACGGCGGGCTGAGCGGATCGTTCCTGGTCCGGGACCTGCGGTCCGGCGAGGAGCTCGGCATCGAGCCGGATCTGGAGTTCCCGATCGCCTCGGTCGTCAAGATCCCGCTCGCCGTCGCGACGCTCGAACGCATCCGGAGGGGCGAACTCGACGGTTCCACGCAGGTCACCGTACGACCGGGCGGGATCACCGCCTCGGGGCCGACCGGGCTGAGCAAATTCCGGCACCCGGCCCGGATCGCCGTCGACGACCTGCTCTACCTCAGCACCTCCGTGAGCGACAACACGGCGGCGGACGCGCTTTTCGCCCTCACCCCGCCCGCCGAGGTCTCGGCGCTGCTGCCCGAGCTGGGGATCCAGGGCATCGCGGTGCGTCACACCATGCGGGAACTCTCCGAGACCCCGGCGGAACGCCTCGACCCGGCGGACGCCCACCTGGCCCACTTCCTCGCCATCGAGGCGGGTACGGCCGGGCGGGGACACCGCATCCCGCTCCTTGACGTGACCCGCGCGAACTCGGGGTCCGCGCGAGCGCTCATGGAACTCCTGCGGGCGCTGTGGACCCCGTCCCGCATCGACGCGGGCGTCAGCGAGCGCGTGCGGGCCCTCATGGGCGATAACCTGCTACGGCATCGGCTGGCACCCGACTTCAGCTCCGACGCGTCGAAGTGGTCCTCGAAGACCGGGACGCTTCTCAACCTCCGCCACGAGATCGGCGTCGTCGAGCACGCCGACGGCCAGGTCTTCGGCGTCGTCGTGCTCACCGAGTCCCGCGTCCCGGCCATCAGCCAGCCCGGAGCCGAGGCGCTCATGGCACAGGTCGCGCGCACACTCCGCGACCGGCTGCGACACCCGTGAACGGAGCCACTCTCCCTCCAGGTGCGGAACACGGCGGGAACAGGCCACGGGTCGGGTCGGCGGCGATTGCGGGAGTGTGAGCCCGCCGGGGTGTCCGGCGGGTGGTCTTCGCCTCCCGGGCGAACGGGGCGCGGAGGCCCTGGCGCGGGCCGGTCACCGTGGGGCGGAGTACGCCCCTCCGGTCCGACCGGCACTCTGGGCGAGCACCTCCAGGGGGTTGGCCAGCACCTCGGAGAAGGCGAGTTCGGCCGCGCCGGTCAGGGTGGCGTCGTCCCCGAGCGCCGAGGTGCGGAGCCGTACCCTCTCCCGGGAGATCACCAGCACGTTGGCCTCGACCCGGCTGTGCACCTGGGCCGCCGCGCCCTGGTAGACCCCGCGCAGCATCCCGCCGAAGACCACCAGGCCGGGGTTGAAGAGGTTGATCAGGTTCGCCACCCCGATGCCGAGCCAGTCGCCGATCCGGCGCAGCGCGTCCTGGGCCGCGACGTCCCCGCGACCGGCGGCGTCCACCACGGCCCGCGCGCCCTCGCGGCCTGACAGCTCGGCGGACCGGCCCGCGGCGTCGATCAGGGCCTGCTCGCCGACCTCGGCCTCCAGGCAGCCGCGCGAGCCGCACCCGCAGGGCCGCCCGTTGTACGGGTTCACCATCATGTGCCCGAGCTCGCAGCCGTACCCGCCGTCGCCGTCGAGCAGCTTGCCGCCGACGATGATCCCGCCGCCCACGCCGACGTCCCCGTGCAGGTAGACGAGGTTCCGGAAGCCGACGCCCACCCCGCGCTCGTGCTCGGCCAGCGCGCCCAGGTGGGCCTCGTTGCCCACCGCCACCGGGAGCCCGAGCCCCAGCCGGTGGCCGAGCTCGGTGCCGAAGGCCTGGTCGACCCAGCCCATGTTGGGACCGAAGCGCACCATCCCGTCACCGGGCCTGATCATGCCGCAGTAGGCCGCGCCCACCCCGACGCACATCGCGTCCAGGGGAGCCTCGCGGTACATCCGGCGGGCGAACCCGGCGAGGGTGCCGACCACGTCGTCGAGGTCGGCCCCGGCGCGCGGCCGGACCGCCTCCCTGCGGTCCAGGACCGTTCCGCCCAGCCCGACCCTGGCGGCGACCAGCCGGTCCACCCGTACGTCGAAGGCCAGCACGTAGACCCGGTCGGACTCCGGCCGGACCACCAGCGACGGCCGGCCCGCCCTGCCGGTGTCCCTGGGGAGTTCCTCGCGGACCAGGCCCGCCGAGGTGAGCTCCCCGGTCAGCCCCATGATCGTGCTGCGGTTCAGGCCCATCCGGTCGGCGAGTTCCGTACGGGAGAGCGGGCCGCCCAGGTGCACGTGCCGGAGCAGAGCGCCAAGGTTGTGCTGGCGGATCTCCTCCTGGGACCGACCGGCTTTCAGCATCGTGGGGATCCTGACGACTCGGGGCTTGCCATCGTTGCGCGCCGCGACGGCGGGACGGGGCGGCCACGCCGACCGCGAGCACTGGAACCGATCCTGTCACACCGGGAGAACCCCGGCCGGTGGCCAAGGGAGTATTTCCCCGTTGCCCCGGCGGGTGTGCCCTCCCAGTCGTTCGTGGAGCGAGGTTCACGGGGAGAGGCGCGTGTCACCAGAAGACGCCGAGTTCGCGTTCGCAGAACGCGCCCCCCACCAGATCGTGGACCGGATCGGTGAGGTCGGGCTCGCCGAGCTCGGCCAGCAGCCGCGGGGCGTGGACCTCGGCGTCGTCCCGCGGCACGTACCCGAGGGCGCGGGCCGCGTCGAGCGACCACCAGCGGCGGGTGTTCGCCGAGACGCCCCACACGAGGTGGAAACCCCGGGCGGTGAGGGACGCCTCGACCAGCCGGGCGCAGTCGTCGTACGACAGCCAGGTCGACAGTGCCCGCAGGTCGCGGGGCCGTTCGGCGCACGAGCCCAGCCGGATCGCCACGACGTTCATCGCGAACCGGTCGTGGTAGAGGCTGCCGAGCGCCTCCATCGCGGCCTTGCTGAAACCGTAGTAGGTGTCCGGCCTGGGGGAGAGGCCGTCGGGGGCGTCCGGGCGGGGGTGAAACCCGGCCGCGTGGTGGCTGCCGACGAGCACGACCTGCCGGACGTTCCGCCGGCGGGCCGCCTCCAGGAGCACCTGCGTGCCGTGGACGTTGACGCGCAGGATGTCCGCCCACGGGTGCTCGCGGCTCAGCCCGCCCAGGTGGACGACCGCCTCGACGCCGTCCATCGCCGCGGCCATCGCGCTCTCGTCGGTCAGGTCGGCGAGGATCGTCTCCTCACCGGCCCGGACGTCCGCGACCGGGACGACGTCGGCGAGCCGCAGCACCCGGCCGGGCCGGGCGAGCCGCGGCCGGAGCGCGGTCGCCACCGCGCCGGCCGCGCCGGTGAGGAGGATCCGCACGTCAGAGCGCCTCCTGCCGGAAGAGCTGGACGATCTGGCGGGCCGCCTCGCCGAGCACCGTCACGATCTGCGCGTGGTGCGCCTCGTCGAGCCGGACCAGCGGGACGGACGCGCTGATCGCGTCGGTCACCGGCGAGGTGTAGGGGAGCGGCACCGCGACGCAGCCCAGGCCGGGGGTGTTCTGCTCCTTCTCGTCGGCGTAGCCGCGCAGCCGGGCGTTCTCCAGCTCCAGCAGGAGGTCCTGACGGCTGGTCACGGTGTGCTTGGTCAGCGGTGCGAGAACGTCGGGGATGTGTCTCTCGCCGTCGTCGCGCATGGACAGGACCGCGCGGCCCAGCGCGGTCGCCCAGGCGGGTTGCCGGCGGCCCACGCGGGAGGTGAACCGCAGGTGGTGCAGGGACTCGCGGCTGGCGAGGTACACCACGTCGGACCGGTCGAGGCGGGCCAGGTGGACGGTCTCGTTGATCTCGGCGCGGACCTGTTCGAGCACCACCGCCGCCGCCCGGACGACGGGATCGCGATCCAGGTAGGAGGTGCCGACCAGCAGGGCCCGTACCCCGAGGGAGTACGTCACGCCGTGCCGGTCGGTCTCCGCCCAGCCTCTGCCGATCAGGGTCCGCAGGAGCATGTAGAGGCTCGACTTCGGATAGTTGAGGTCCCGTTGAAGCTCGGTGAGCGTGACCGGCCGGTCGGCGCGGGCCAGTGCTTCGAGTAACTCGATTGTTCGGTCGGCTGATTTGACGGGACGTTTCTCGGGCGGATTCTCCCCTGTTGACACCCCACACCCCTCACCGGCTTGTTTTCAAATCTATTGACAGCGTTGTGAGTGATTTTTACAGTTGCGGCACGCTGTTCACAACCTAAACCAGAGTTTACATATGTGAATGAAATGGAGTGGTAGATGCCCGCCCCCCAGCGCATCATCGCCGGGCTCGCCCTGCTCCTGTTCGCCACCACGGCGTGCGGATCAGAGCCGACGTCCGAGGCCACCGGCCTGGAGCTGTGGACCAGGTCCACGCCGGCCTCCGCGGAGGTCTACAAGAAGGTGATCGCGGCCTACACCGCCAAGACCGGGGTGAAGGTCACCTACGTCCCGATCTACGAGAACTTCGAGAACAAGATCCAGGAAGCCGCCGCCGCCAGGGACCTGCCCGACGTCGTCATCAACGACGTCAGCCTGCTCGGCACCGGCCTGTCCCAGGGCCTGATCACCCCGGTCGACCGCGCCGGCATCGCGGGCGCCGGCGACACCCTGGACCGGGCCTGGAACCAGGCCAGGGCCGCGGACGGCAAGTACTACGGCGTCCCGTTCTCCACCCAGGCCGTGGCCACGTTCATCCGCAAGGACTGGCGCGAGAAACTCGGCAAGGACGTCCCCAAAACCTGGGCCGAGCTCGACGCCCTCGCCAGGGCGTTCCAGGACGACGACCCGGACGGCAACGGCAAGGACGACACCTACGGCATGCTCGTCCCCGCCTCCACCGAACGCGGCTACACCGCCTGGTGGGCCTCCTCCTACCTGTGGCAGGGCGGCGGCGACTTCCTCACCGAGTCCGGCGGCAGGTTCACCCCCGCCATCGACCAGCCCAGGTCGGTCGAGGCGGTGAAGTGGATGCGGAAACTGTTCTGCGAGGACAAGGTCGTGGTCCCCGGCGCGCTCACCCTCATCACCGACGACGCCCACCCCTTCTTCGAGACCGGCAAGGCCGGCGTCTACCTCACCGGCCCCTGGATGATGGGCCGCTTCGACAAGAGCCTCGGCAAGGACAGGTACGAGGTCGTCCCCTCCCCGGCCGGTCCCGGCGGGCAGGGCGTGCTGGGCGAGGGCGAGAACATCTACCTCATGGCGGGCTCGAAGCTCGGGGCCCAGCAGAAGCAGCTCGCCGAGTTCCTCATCAGCCCCGAGGGCCAGCGGATCGGCATGAACACCGACCAGCCGAACCCGGTGGTCCGGCTCCCGGTCAACACGACCGTCGACGTCGTCGCCGAGCGCAAGGACGAGCGCTGGGCGACGATCAAGAAGATCTACGAGAACGACGGACGGCTGTTCCCGCAGGTGCCGAACTGGACGCCGCTGCGCCAGCAGGCCGCGGAGACCCTCAACTCGATCTTCGCCAACTGCGGCGCCGACGTCCAGGCCGAACTCACCAAGCTGGCGGGCTCGTTCAGGACCGAGCTGGCCAAGCAGAAGGCCGGCTGATGACGCTGGCCACGTCGTCCCGCCCCCGTGCCACCTCCAGAGGCCCGGGGGCCTCCCCGCGCCGGCGGAGGTACGGCCCCCGGCTCCTGCCCTGGCTGTTCCTCGCCCCCGCGCTGATCATCTTCCTGTACTTCAAGTACATCCCGATGACCAAGGGGGTCTGGCTCAGCTTCTTCAAGGTCCAGCCGTTCCTCGGCGACGAGTGGGTCGGCCTGGACAACTACCGCCAGGTCTTCACCGACGAGAGCTTCCGCGCGGCGATCGGCCACACCCTCTACCTGGCCGTGATGCAGACGGGCGGCGCCATGCTCATCGGGTTCTGCCTCGCCCTGCTGCTGGAGGGCAAGGCGCGCACGCTGTGGTTCGTCCGCTCGGCCGCGTTCCTGCCCGTCGTCTCGGCGATCGCCGTGGTCGGCGAGGTCTGGCGGCTGCTCTACTTCCCCGCCGCGGACGGCATGCTCAACGGCGTGCTCGGCTGGTTCGGGCTCGGCCCGCAGGGCTTCCTGGACGACCCCGACTCCGCGCTGTGGTGGGTGAGCGTCGTCGGCATCTGGAAGCACGCCCCCTACGACATGATGATCATCCTGGCGGGTCTCGCCGGGATCGACCGGCAGCTCTACGAGCAGGCTGCCCTCGACGGCGCGAGCCTGCGGCAGCGCATCCGCTTCGTCACCCTGCCCGCGCTGCGGCCGGTCGTCACCATCCTCGTCACCCTCGCGTGCATCCGCGGCCTGCGGATCTTCACCGAGGTGTTCGTGCTGACCGCGGGCGGCCCCGCCGGCTCCACCGACGTCGTCATGACCCGCATCTACACCCTCGGCTTCCAGTCCGGCGACATCGGGTTCGCCTCGGCCGCCTCGGTCCTGCTGTTCCTCGTCATTCTCACCCTGACCGTCTGCGTCACCCTCTACCGCAGGCGAAAGGAGATCTGATGTTCGAGACCACGCTCGGCTGGGGCTGGGGAAGGAAGCACCCCGTCGCCACCGGCCTGCGCGTCCTGCTCTACGCGGTCGTCCTCGTCGTCTTCTGCGGGCCGCTCGTCTCGGTCTTCGCCGGCGCGTTCGACAACGCCGCCGACCCCGGCAGGATGTCCCTCTACCCGCACGATCCGACCCTGGAGAACTTCGAGGTCGCCGCCGAGCAGGGCCTGTGGCGTTACTTCTACAACTCCGTCGTGATCGCGGGCGGCGCGCTGCTGCTGCAGGTGAGCGTCAGCGTGTTCGCCGCCTACGCGCTGGCGCGCAGGAGGTTCCGGGGGCAGGCGCTGGTGCTGCTGGCGATCCTGGCGACCATGATGCTCCCCGAGGAGGTCATCGCGATCCCGCTCTCCCTGGTCATCGGCGACCTGCCCGGCCTCGGCCTCGACCTGCGCGGCACCGTGCTCGGCGTGATCCTCCCCCTCGGCGGCTGGGGCTTCTCCATCTTCGTGCTCAGCGAGTTCATGAAGGAGATCCCGCGCCAGCTGGAGGAGGCCGCGCGCTGCGACGGCGCGAGCGAGCTGCGGATCTTCGGGCAGATCGTCCTGCCGCTCTGCAAGCCGGCCATCGGCGTCATCGTCATCTTCGGCTTCAACATGATCTGGGACCAGTACCTCCTGCCCCTGATCGTCGCCCGCACCCCCGACGACTACACCCTGACGGTGGCGCTCGCCTCCCTGCGCTCCGACCCGCTCGTCGGGCCCGGCGCGCTGCTCGCCGGAGCCCTCCTCGCCCTGCTGCCCAGTTTGATCGTCTATCTGGCGTTCCAGCGCACGTTCCTCTCGGGACTGGTCGCCGGCGCCGTGAAGGGTTGAAAACCGTGGACCTCGACGGTGTCCTTCTCTCTCCCGTCACCCCCCTCGGCCCCGGCGGCGAGCCTCCCGGGGAACCGGCCGGCACCGGCCCGTGGATCGTGAGGGAGTGACCATGCTGATCAGCGACGTCCGCGTCACGCCCGTCGCGTTCCGGGACCCGCCGCTGCTGAACGCCGCGGGGGTGCACCAGCCCTGGGCGCTGCGCACGATCGTCGAGGTGCGCACCGACGACGGCCTCAGCGGGCTCGGCGAGACTTACGGCGACCTCGCCCACCTCACGAAGGTCCGGGCCGCCGCCCGGCGGCTCACCGGGATCGACGTCCACCACCACCACGCCGTCTACGCCGAGGTCGGCCGGGTCGTCGGCGGTGACGTCGTGACCGACAAGCACGGCCTGACCGGGGTCGCGACCAGGGAGAAGACCCTCGACCGGGTGTTCTCCCCGTTCGAGGTCGCCTGCCTGGACATCCGGGGCAAGGCCCTCGGCCGTCCCGTCTGCGACCTGCTCGGCGGGGCCGTCCGCGACAGGGTGCCCTACAGCGCCTACCTCTTCTACAAGTGGGCCGCGCACCCCGGCGAGCCCGACGACGAGTTCGGGGCGGCGCTCGACGCCGACGGCCTGGTCGCGCAGGCGCGGAGGTTCGTCGAGGAGTACGGCTTCCGCTCCATCAAGCTCAAGGGCGGCGTCTTCCCGCCCGACGTGGAGGTCGAGGCCGTCCTCGCGCTGAGGGAGGCGTTCCCGGACGCCGCGCTGAGGATCGACCCGAACGGGGCGTGGTCGGTGCCCACCTCGATCGACGTCGGCCGCAGGCTGGCCGGGACGATCGACTACCTGGAGGACCCGACACCCGGGCTCGCCGGGATGGCCGAGGTGGCGGCGCGCGTCCCGATGCCGCTGGCCACGAACATGTGCGTCGTCACCTTCGACCACCTGCCGGCCGCCATCCGGGAGGGGGCCGTCGGCGTGCTGCTGTCCGACCACCACTACTGGGGCGGGCTCGTCCGCAGCACGCAGCTCGCCCGGCTCTGCGCCACCTTCGGCCTGCAGCTGTCCATGCACTCCAACTCCCATCTCGGGATCAGCCTCGCCGCGATGACCCACCTCGCCGCGGCCGTGCCGAACCTCGCCCACGCCTGCGACACCCATACGCCCTGGCAGGCCGGGCAGGACGTCGTCAGGCCGGGCGCGCTGCGGTTCGACGACGGCGCGGTCCGCGTGCCGGACGGGCCGGGACTCGGCGTCGAACTCGACCGCGACGCCCTGGGCGCGATGCACGAGCAGTACCTCGCCTGCGGGCTCACCGAACGAGACGACACCTCCTACATGCGGACGTTCCAGCCCGGCTTCTCCCCGGCGAGGCCCCGCTGGTGACCGCGAAAGTGATCTACGCCTACCCCTGGGACGTCGTCGGGGACCCCGCGGCCCCCGAACGCCTCGCCCGGCTCGGCGCGGACACGGTGGCGCTGGCCGCCTCGTACCACTCGGTGCGGGCGGCCACCCCGTTCCACCCCGCCCACCGCCTCGTCGAGGCCCGGCCCGCCCTCTACGTCCCCGTCCGTACGGGCTCCTGGGGCAGGCTCGTTCCCGCCGCCCCCACCTGGACGGCGCCCGACGCGTTCGTCCGGGCCGCGGACGCGCTGCGCGCGGCGGGGCTCGCCGTCCAGGCCTGGACCATCGTCACCCACAACTCCCACCTCGGGACCGCCCACCCGTCCCTGGCCGTCCGGAACGCCTTCGGCGACCGCTACCCCTACGCCCTGTGCCCGTCGCACCCCGACGTCGTCGACTACTGCCGGACCCTGGTCAGGGAGATCGCCGAACTCGGCGCCCCCGACGGGCTCGTCCTCGAGGCGTGCGGCCCGCTCGGCGTCCGCCACCTGGGCACACACGAGAAAACCGCCGGTGCCGACTGGACCCCGGCCCAGCTCGACCTCCTGTCCCTGTGCTTCTGCGCGGTCTGCGCCCCGCGCTACCCGGAGGGAACCCGCGAGCGGGTGCGGGCCGGGGTCGACACGGCCTCCCCGTCGGTCGAGGCCGCCCTCGGCGACCTCGCGCCCGTCGTCCGGGAACTGCGCGGCGCTCTCGGCCGGGACCTGCAGCACGCCCTACGGCTGGAGGCGGCGGGCCTGCCCGTCACCCTGCACGCCAACCCCGACCCCTGGGCCGCGGGCGCCTTCAGCCGGGTCTCCGCGGCCCCGAGCGCCGACGTCCTCGTCGCCAACTGCTGGGACGACCCCGCCTCCGGGATCGCCCGCCTGCGGGGGCTGCGCGCCCTGGCGGCCCCGGGCACCCGCGTGGGCGCGTCCGTCCTCGCCCTTCCACCCGCCACCCTGACCCCGGAGACCCTGGACGCCTACCGCTCGGCCGGGGCCGACGAGATCCACGTCTACCACGCGGGCCTGGCCTCCCGATCCCGGCTGGCCGCGATCGCCGGCACCCTGCGCTCCCTCGGGGCCGGGACGGGCCACGACGCGTGTCCGAATATCGCGAGACCCGGTGTGCCGTGACCCCCACGGCCTCCGGAGCCGGACCGTGTCGCACCTGACGCGACGGAGACGTCGTCGTGGCGGTGTGGGAAAGGATGAATATGTGACACCGGAATGACAGGCGCCGGTACCCGGACGACCCGGACGCGGTCCGTCCGGCCGTCCGGCGCCGGTGACCCGGCCACCGGCCGGACCTGACACCCTCCGCGGGCGACGCGCCCCCCGACACCCCGGCGGGGCCCCCGACACCCCGGCGGCCGCCCCCCGACACCCCGGCGGGCGGCCTCCGGCACCCCGGCGGCCGCCCCCCGACACCCCGGCGGGCGGCCTCCGGCACCCTTCGCGGGCGACGTCGTGCCCTGACGCGCCCGCCGGGCGGACCCGGCACCCCGGTGGGCGACGCGCGCCCTGACACGCCTCGGGCGGACCCGCACCCTCGCGGGTGGCGCGCACCCTCGGCATGCCCGCCGTACGGGCATCGTCGCAGCTCGGAGCGGTCGCGCGCGCTGTCGGCGCGAGCCTGCCCGGAACTCCTCCGAGCCCTGTCCAAGGCCCGCCAGAGGCCCGGCGACACACGCTCCGCAGGCCACGGCCCCAACGGAAGATTGCCTCTTGTGTAACGGCGAGCGGCCATTTACGCTCCGCCATAGTTAGGAAAGCTTCCTAACGATTAGTTGCCCGGGTGAACGCCCCCGATCTTCACGGGGCGTTCGCCCGCACCCCCCACCCCCCTCCGCCAGGAGTGCCGATGTCACGCAAGGTGCACCCCTCACCCCCCACGCAAGATCGTCCCAGGCGCCGCCGCTCGCTGGTGGCGGCCGCCGTGACCGTACTCACGATCGCCGTACCGTCCATGGTCGGCATGGCCCCCCAGGCCGCGACCGCCGCGGCCACGGCAGCCCCCGCGGCCGCAGCCACCGCGGCGGGGGCCGCCGCGATTCCCGATCTGACCAGTGCCAACCGCCGCGCGCCCGTCCCCGGGCTGCCGGACTGGAGCAGGGCGGGCTACCGCGGCGGCGCGGCCCTGCCGGAGGCCGCCCAGGCCGGTCCCGACGCCGCCTGCCACATCACCGCGGCCGAACTCGCCGCCCAGTTCGGCGTACGGGCGGACGGCTCCGACGCCACCGGCGGCCTCCAGGCCGCGATCGACCAGATCCGGACCGCCTGCAGCCCGGCGGCGGGCTACACCCGGCTGTCGTCCATCACCCTGCCCGAGGGCCGGATCACCGTCACCAGGCAGCTCGGCCTGGACGCCGACTACCTCGTGCTGAAGGGCGCGGGGATGGGCAGGACGGTCCTCGTCTTCCGCCCGGACGCCAACACCCGCTACGACACCCTCACCCCAGACGGGAGCGACTGGGACGAGGACGGCGCGACGCACGGCTCGGGCAAGGGCGGCTGGACCTGGCCCGGCCGGGGCCTGCTCCGCGTGCAGACGCGGGAGGTGGCGAGCAGGTACGCCGCCGAGTACGCCTCCGCGCCCGCCAACCGCAAGGACATCTTCGAGGGCAGCGTCAACCAGCACTGGGCCACCGGTGTCCCGCTGCGGGAGGCCTCGGCCATCGGGACCAACGTGATCAGGCTGGCCACCGGTGCCGACATGAGCCGGTTCAGGGTCGGCGGCCACCTGTGGGTGGGGGCCGCCAACAGCGTCAAGTTCTACCAGCAGCAGACGGTGACCAACACCGCGCAGTACATGAACCTGCACATGCGGCAGCAGATCTTCCAGATCACCGCGGTCGACACCGCCGGCCGGAACGTCACCATCGACAAACCGCTGGAGTACGACCTCCCCCTCGACTCCACCTCCGACGGCTCCCCGGCCATCGCCGGGACGGTCTACCCCAGCCGGGTCACCCCGCTCAAGGTCGTCCAGGGGGTCGGGATCGAGGACCTGACCATCACCCAGGACATGACCAACATGCCCAAGCTCGGCGGCGGCACCTACAACCTGAACCGGGCCGACGCCGTGCATGACTACGGGAACATGGCCCCCGAGTACGCCATGCACGGCATCGTGCTGAAGTGGGCGGCCAACAGCTGGATCCGCCGGGTCGGCACCGAGATGACCGGCTCGCACGCCGTGGTCACCGAGAGCGCGAAGAACATCCAGGTCCAGGAGTCGTCCTTCGACGGCTCGTGGAACAAGGGCAAGGGCGGCAACGGCTACTTCCGCGGCTCACGCGTCTGGGACTCCCTGTACGCGTACAACACCAGCCGGAACCTGCGCCACTTCACGTTCCAGTGGTCGGCCTCGAACAACGTCGTCGTCGGTAACGACTTCGACTCCGACCTCAACGTCCACGGCGGCTGGGAGCGGCGCAACCTGTTCGAGAACAACAAGGTGGCCGTGCCGTTCCAGCACGCCTCGAAGAACTGCCGCACCAACTGCGGCGACGAGGGCGGCGGCACGCCGGACGACTCCTCCTGGTGGCCGATCTGGTGGGCGGCAGGCCCGAAGGCGGCCAAGTGGTCGGGGTCGAGCGGCCCGCAGAACGTCTTCTACAACAACGACCTGACCAAGCAGACCACGCAGGGCGGGGCCTATCAGCCGTACTACGCCGACCGGCAGCGCGTCTACCAGTTCGGCAGCTCCGCGTCGGACCCGTCGAAGTTCCAGCACCTCGCGGTGGGCGGCGCCACCATCCCCGACTGGGCGGGCCGGGAGACGGTGAACTACACCGCGTCCCCCGGCGCCGGGGTCAACGCCACGATGACGGACGCCTCGGGCTCGCTCTTCCTCAGGTCGGGCGGGGGAGGCCCCGGTGACACCACGGCTCCCGGCGTGCCCGGTGGCCTGCGTTCGACGGGGACGACGTCGAGCAGTGTGTCGCTGGCGTGGAACGCCTCCACCGACAACGTCGGGGTGACCGGCTACGAGGTCTACCGGGGCGCCACGCTGGTGGCGACGGTGGCCGGTACGAGTCACACCGACTCGGGCCTGACGGCGTCGACCTCGTACACCTACACCGTCCGTGCCCGCGACGCGGCCGGAAACCGCTCGGCGGCCGGTGCCGCGCTCACCGTCCAGACCGGAAGCGGCGGCGGAGGCAACGAGGACCAGCTCATCTCCAGGGGCAAGCCCGCCACGGCGTCGTCCATCGAGGGACCGGGGTTCGAGGCGGGCCTGGCGGTGGACGGGAACACCGCGACCCGGTGGGCGTCGGCCGAGGGCAGTGACCCGCAGTGGATCCAGGTGGACCTGCAGGGCTCGTACACGATCTCCCGGGTGCGGCTGGACTGGGAGGCGGCCTACGGCTCGGCCTACCGGATCGAGGTCTCTCCCAACGGCACCGACTGGACCGCCGTCCACTCCACGAGCTCGGGGGACGGCGGCGTCGACGACCTGACGGTGTCGGGGACCGGCCGGTACGTGCGGGTGTACGGCACCGCGCGCGGCACCGCCTGGGGCTACTCGCTGCACGAGCTCGACGTCTACGGCCGCCCGAGCGGGGGAGGCCCCGGCGACACCACGGCTCCCAGTGTGCCCGGTGGTCTGCGTTCGACGGGCACGACGTCGAGCAGCGTGTCGCTGGCCTGGAACG
Organism: Streptosporangium sp. NPDC002524; assembly: GCF_040295985.1. Lineage (NCBI taxonomy): Bacteria > Bacillati > Actinomycetota > Actinomycetes > Streptosporangiales > Streptosporangiaceae > Streptosporangium > Streptosporangium sp. NPDC002524. The sequence goes on from NZ_JBEOWK010000014.1 coordinate 15,407, forward strand.
CCTCCACCGACAACGTCGGGGTGACCGGCTACGAGGTCTACCGGGGCACCACCCTGGTGACCACGGCGACCGGCACGAGCCACACCGACACCGGCCTGACCGCGTCGACCTCGTACACCTACACCGTCCGCGCCCGCGACGCGGCCGGAAACCGCTCGGCGGCCAGTGCCGCGCTCACCGTCCAGACCGCGAGCGGAGGCGGGGGAGGCGGCACCCCGGCCGCGGCCAACGGCCAGCTCCGGGTGTGCGGCAACCGGCTGTGCAACGAGGCCGGCAAGCAGATCCAGCTGCGCGGCATGAGCACCCACGGCATCCAGTGGTACGACCAGTGCCTCAACAACGCCTCGCTCGACGCCCTGGCGACCGACTGGAAGGCCGACATCCTCCGGATCTCGATGTACATCCAGGAGGGCGGCTACGAGACCAACCCCCGGGCGTTCACCGACCGGGTGCACCAGCTGATCGAGATGGCCACCGCGCGCGGCATGTACGCCCTGGTGGACTGGCACATGCTCACCCCCGGTGACCCCAACTACAACCTCGGCCGGGCCAGGACGTTCTTCACCGAGATCGCCCAGCGGCACAACGGCAAGAGGAACGTGCTCTACGAGATCGCGAACGAGCCGAACGGCTCCTCCGTCACCTGGCCGGTCATCCGCAACTACGCCAACCAGCTCGTCCCGGTGATCCGCCAGTACGACCCGGACGCCCCGGTCCTGGTCGGCACCCCCGACTGGTCCTCGCTCGGCGTCTCCGGTCCCGGCGACCAGACCGACACCATCCGCGCCAACCCGGTCAGCGGGACGAACATCATGTACACCTTCCACTTCTACGCGGCCTCGCACGGCACCGAGTACCTCAACGCGCTGTCCCGGGCGGCCGACCTCCTGCCGATCTTCGTGACCGAGTTCGGCACCCAGACCGCCTCCGGCGACGGCGGCAACAACTTCGGCAGGTCCCAGCAGTACCTGGACCTGATGGCCCAGAAGAAGATCAGCTGGACGAACTGGAACTACTCCGACGACTCCCGTACCGGCGCGGTCTTCACCGCGGGCACCTGCCCGAACGGCCCGTACGCGGGGACGGGCAGGTTGAAGGAGGCCGGCGTCTGGATCCGCGACCGGATCCGCACCGCCGACGACTTCTGACCGGGGGAGTCCCACCGAACGCGCGAGGGCGTGCCCCCCCGACGGGCGCGCCCTCGCGTACCACCCGGAAGCCGGAACGGAATTCCGGCAGCGGTACGCGTCACGACCCGCGCGCTCACGCGCGCCCAAGGAATCGGAGCATTCGTGAAACGAAGTACACGTGCGAGGATCCTCGCACTCGTGGTCGCGCTGGCGGCGTCACTGCCGACGGCCGCGATCGCGTCCGGCTCGTCCCGGGAGTCGGCCGACTCGCTCGTCTCCAGGGGCAAACCCGCCACGGCGTCGTCCATCGAAGGGGCGGGGCTGGAGGCGGGTCTGGCGGTGGACGGCAACACCGCGACCCGGTGGGCGTCGGCCGAGGGCGTCGACCCGCAGTGGATCCGCGTCGACCTGGGGGGTTCGCACACGATCTCCCGGGTGCGGCTGGACTGGGAGGCGGCCTACGGCTCGGCCTACCGGGTCGAGGTCTCCGCCAACGGCACCGACTGGACCAGCGTGTATTCGACCGCTTCGGGGGATGGTGCGATCGATGACCTGGCGGTGTCGGGGACCGGCCGGTACGTGCGGGTGTACGGCACCGCGCGCGGCACCGTATGGGGCTACTCGCTACACGAGCTCGACGTCTACGGCTCCCCCAGCGGGGGAGGGCCCGGCGACACCACGGCTCCCAGTGTGCCCGGTGGTCTGCGTTCGACGGGCACGACGTCGAGCAGCGTGTCGCTGGCGTGGAACGCCTCCACCGACAACGTCGGGGTGACCGGTTACGAGGTCTACCGGGGCGCCACCCTGGTGGCGACGGTGGCCGGCACGACTCACACCGACACGGGCCTGACCGCGTCGACCTCGTACACCTACACCGTCCGCGCCCGCGACGCGGCCGGAAACCGCTCGGCGGCCAGCACGGCCGTCACCGCCCAGACCGGAGGCGGCGGCGGAGGTTCGACGGTGGACGTCTCCACCTCCGCGCAGCTGGCCGCCGCGCTGGCCGGTGCCCAGCCGGGCCAGACGATCCGCCTGGCGGCCGGCGAGTATCGCGGCGCCTTCGCCACCCAGCGCGCCGGTACGGCGTCCGCGCCGATCACGCTGACCGGACCGGCCGGCGCCGTCCTGGTCAACGACGGCCCGTCGGGAACGGCCCCCTCCTGCCCCGCCCCCGGCAACGGGTGGGACTCCGGCTACGGCCTGTGGCTGTACGGCGCGCCCTACTGGAAGCTGACCGGCTTCACCGTCAAGGACTCCAAGAAGGGGATCGTCCTGGACAACTCCCACCACGTGACCATCGACCAGGTCTACGTCCACCACACCGAGGACGAGGCCGTGCACTTCCGCAGGTCCTCCTCGGACGGCGTCATCCAGAACTCCCGCATCGACAACACCGGCCTGGTGCAGCCCGGATACGGGGAGGGCGTCTACATCGGCTCGGCGAACTCCAACTGGTCCTGCCACGGCAACTCCGGCGGGGTCGACCGCAGCGACCGGGTGAGGGTGCTGAACAACGTCATCGGCCCCAACGTCGCCGCCGAGCACATCGACATCAAGGAGGGCACCTTCGACGGCGTCATCCGGGGCAACACCTTCAACGGCCGGGGGATATCGGGCCAGAACTCGGCCGACTCCTGGATCGACGCGAAGGGCATCGGCTATCTGATCGAGGGCAACACCGGCACCTTCTCCTCCCCGGGCACCTTCGTCAACGGCTACGAGACCCACAACCCGGCGACCACCCCGTCGTTCGCCAACGGCTGCGGCAACGTGTGGCGGGCGAACCGCTCCGACCTGGGCGGCGTGGGCGCCTACGCCATCAGGATCACCTCCACCTCCAAGTGCAGCGGGAATCCCAACGTCGTGTACTCCTCCAACACCGTCACCAATGCCGTCTCCGGGCTGACCAACATCCCGGTCACTCCCTGACGTTCCCGACACCCCCGATATCCCCGGCACCCCTGATCCGCGCGGGCCGGAGGCCGCCCCCGATAGCCGGAGGCGGCCCTTCCCGGCCCCGCGGTCCTTCCCGGCCCCGGGGCCGGATGGTCACCGGGGGCGGGGACCGGTCCTCGCCGCGTACTGGTAACGGCGTCGGTCGTCCCCGCTCCCGGCTCCACGCGGACAGAGGACAGAAGACATCGAGCTATCGAGCTATCGAGCCATCGAGTCATCGGAAAAGATCCGCGGCCCGGGGTCACGGCCGGGAGAAAGCGCCGGTGACGGATTCGGGATGTCCGGATGCCGGGCTCGGTCATAGTCGAAAATCAGCATTTATCGCCTTTCCAGGCCGTATGATCATCCCGATCGCCCCGAGCTTGCGAGGAAGGACCCCTGTGACCGACAAGCGGGATGAGCGGAACAGTGGCATCGACACGACAAGGCCGAGCATCGCGAGGGCCTACGACGTCGTCCTCAACGGCAAGGACAACTTCGAGGTGGACCGCGCCTTCGTCGCCGAGATCGTGAAGGTCGTCCCCGAGATCTACGACGTGGCGACCTACAACCGGGAGATCCTCGGCCGGGGGGTGCGGTTCCTGGCGGAACAGGGCGTCACCCAGTTCGTCGACCTCGGCTCGGGGCTGCCGACCGTGGAGAACACCCACCAGGTCGCGCAGCGCGCGAACCCGGAGTCGCGGGTCGTCTACGTCGACAACGACCCGATGGTGCTGGTCCACGGCCGGGCGCTGCTGGCCGAGAACGACCGTACGGCCGTCGTCACCTCCGACCTGCGCGACACGTCGGCGATCCTCGCCGACCCGGACGTCAAGCGGCTCGTCGACTTCGACCGGCCGGTGGCCGTGATGCTGGTCGGCGTCCTGCACCACCTGCACGACGACGACGATCCCCGGGGAATCGTCGAGGCCTACATGGCGGCGGTCCCCTCGGGCAGCTACCTCTTCATCACCCACTTCTGCGCCTCCACCCAGGAGTCGCGCGACGCCGAGCAGAAATACCTCGCGCTGCTGGGCACCGGCCGGTTCCGGACGCCGGAGGAGATCACCGGGTTCTTCGACGGCTTCGAGCTGCTCGAACCGGGCGTCGTCCCGCTGCCCCTGTGGCGGCCGGAGGGATCCGTCCCGAGAAGGCTGACCGTGGGCCAGCAGCTCATGTACGGCGGGATCGCCTACAAGCCCTGACATCCGAAGCCGGCATCCGGACAAGAAGGCCCGCGCGGCACGTCGTGCCGCGCGGGCTTCGTCGTTTCCGCCCCATTCAGGAAATCTACGATCTAAAGGGCATAGGTCATGACATACAACGACACTGCCCCTCCTGAGATCGTTCAGGAGCGCACCAGTTCGGCGAGCAGCTCGTAGGAGCGCACCCGCGCCTCGTGGTCCGAGACCATGGTCAGGGCCATCAGCTCGTCGGCCCCGCTGTGCTTGACGAACTCGGTGAGCCGGTCGCGTACGGTGCCGGGGCTCCCGATGATCTGCGGGTCGAGGCGCTCGCTGATGAACCGCTCGCCCTCGGGGGCGAACGAGCGGCGCCCGGCCTCCTCGGCGGTGGGGAAGAGGGTGAAGCGGTCCTCGGTGCGGATCAGGAGCTGTCCCGCCGCGAAACCCCGCGCCAGCCACCGGGCGCGCTCGTCGGAGTCGGCGACGATCACGGTGGGGGCGACGATCGTGTACGGGTGGTCCAGCCACGCCGACGGCTCGAAGGCGTTGCGGTAGGCCTCCAGCGCGGCCACCGTGCCGGCCGGGTTGATCTGGTGCGCGTAGGCGTACGGCAGGCCGAGGGATCCGGCGAAGCGAGCGCTGGAGGTGCTCGTGCCCAGCAGGTACACGGGTGTCCGGGTGTCCGCCTGGGGGACGGCGCGCACGTCGGGCGGGGGCTCTCCCGGCGTCAGGTAGCCCAGGAGCTCGCCGAGCCGTTCGGGGAAGTCGTCCTCGGTGGCGGGCAGGCCCCGGCGCAGCAGGTGGGCGGCGGCCGGGTCGGTGCCCGACGCGCGCCCGATCCCGAGGTCGACGCGGCCGGGGTGGAAGGCCTCCAGCGTGCCGAACTGCTCGGCCACCGCCAGCGGCGCGTGGTTGGGCAGCAGCACCCCGCCCGAGCCGACCCGGATCGTGGTGGTGGCGGAGGCGATCTGCGCGATCAGTACGGGCGGGACCGAGGTGGCCAGGCACGGCGTGTTGTGGTGCTCGGCGACCCAGTAGCGCGTGTATCCGAGCCGTTCCGCCCGCCGGGCGAGGTCGACCGAGTTCCGCAGGGACCGGGCTGCCGACGACCCTCGCCAGACGGGGGCGGTGTCGAGCACCGACAGGCGGAGGCCGGACAGGTCTGCCATCGGGGTGTTCTCCGTTCGTGGGGGGTTCGTAGGTCCCCGGCGCGGCCGGGAGTACCAGCATGGACGAGACGCGCGTCGTCCGAAAGTTGAACCAGTGCGTTCATTTTAGTCCGCGGCTTTGGCGCGAACGGGGAGGAACCAGGCGACGAGGCCGACGACGATCGCCAGCCCGGCGATGGCGGCGGAGGCGGTGAAGGCCCGTGACACGCCGGTGGCGACGTCCGTCCCGCCGCCGGCGAACGCGGTCAGCAGCACGGCCAGTCCGAGCGAGCCGCCCAGGGCCAGCGACGCCTGCAGGACCCCCGAGGTGATCCCGGCGTCCTCGGGCGGGGTCTCGGACAGGACGATGACGTTGAAGGGGACGATCGCCGACCCCGCTCCCAGCCCCATGATCACCAGCGGGCCGAGAACCGCCGCCGGGTACGCGCTGTCCTCGCTCACCCCGCTCAGCCACAGGGACCCGGCCACGACGAGCGCGAGCCCGGCGACGGCGAGGTTTCTCGGGCCGCCCGCCCTGGCGATCAGTGTGGGCGCCGACCTGGCCGTCAGCAGCAGGGCGAGCCCGAAGGGCAGGAAGGCCAGGCCCGTGAGCAGCGGCCCCAGGCCCAGGACCCGCTGCAGGAACTGGGTGAGGAAGAACAGCAGGCCGGTCAGGACGAACGCGAGCAGCACCAGGCTGAGGAAGGCCCCGGCCCTGGCCCGATGGGCGAACACCCGCGGAGGCAGGATGGGTGAGGCGACGCGCGTCTCCAGGAAGGCGAACGCGGCCAGCACCGCCGCCCCGCCCGCGAGGGAGACGACGGCGATCGTGTCTCCCCACCCCTCCTCGGCGACCCGTACGAAGCCGTGGACGACCGCGGTCATCCCCAGCACCGACAGCAGTGCCCCTGGAAGGTCGAGGGCCGGGCGGGCGCCCGCGTGCCCGACGGGGCTTTGGGCGGGGATCGTCCGCGCGCCGAGCGCGACGACGGCGAGCCCGACGGGCACGTTGACCAGCAGGGTCCAGCGCCAGTCCGCGGCCCAGGTCAGCACGCCGCCCAGGATCATCCCCGCCGCCGCGGCGAGGCCCGTCACCGTGGAGTAGACGCCGAACGCCCGCTGCCGCCGTTCGCCGTCGTAGGTGACGGACAGCAGGGCGAGCCCGGCGGGACCGGCCAGGGCGGCGCCGGCCCCCTGCAGCGCCCGGCCCGCGAGCAGCCAGCCGGGGCCGGGGGCGAGCCCGGCGAGCAGGGAGGCCGCCGCGAGCAGGGCCGTCCCGGACAGGAAGAGCGTCCGGTGGCCGAACAGGTCGCCCAGCCGGCCGCCCAGCAGCAGCACGCCGCCGAAGGAGAGCAGGAACGCGTTGATCACCCAGGACAGGCCGGCCGCCGACAGGCCGAGGTCGTTCTGCAGGTCCGGCAGGGCGACCGTCACGATGGTGCCGTCGAGCTGCAGCATGAACTCGCAGCCGACGATCGCGGCGAGGACCAGGCCCAGGCCTCGCGCGGGCGAGGCCGGGGAGGGGGAGTCGCCGGTGTTGACATCGGTGGCCATCTGGTTCTCCATTCAATACTCGACCGGCCACTATTTTTAACTCATGCGTTCAGATTAGCAAGCAGGATGCGGCGACGGCTGCGGTAATCTCGAACCGTGACCACCACCGAACGCGCGATGCCGGGCAGGGGACGGATCGACAAGCGCACGGCGATCCTGGACGCCGCCGTGAAGGTCTTCTCCCAGGAGGGCTACGCCCAGACCAACGTCGACGCGATCGCGAGCCTCGCGGGGGTCGCCAAGCCCACCGTCTACAACCACTTCCACGACAAGGAGACCCTGTTCCGCACGGTCATGCGCGACAGCGCCGACCGGTCGGCAGCCAAGATCATCGCCGCGTTCGCCACCCTTCCCGACGACGGCGCCGACCTCGCCGGTGAGCTGGAGAGGGTGGGCCACCTGATGGTCGAGTGCCAGCTCAGCGAGGAGGGCTGGGCGCTGCAGCGGCTGCTGTACGCCGAGGTCGCGCGCCTGCCCGACCTCTACGACGAGCTGGTCACCCGAGCCGGCACGCCCACGCTGAACGTCCTCGCCGGCCGGCTGGCCGGTCTGGCCAACCGGGGCCACCTGGAGATCGACGATCCGCTGGTCGCGGCCGGCCAGTTCATGGCGCTCGTCGCCGGCAACCTTCCCGCGCTGTCCGCGCTGGGCACCCGCCCGGTCGGCCCCGACGTCCTCGCCGCCGCGGTCCGCGACGGGGTGAACACCTTCCTGCGCGCCTTCGCCGCCCCCGCCAGGCGCCGCTCTCCCCGCCGCTCCTGACCCTCCCGCGTCCGTACGCGGCGCCGCTCCCTTACCGGTCAGGCCGGGTTTTCGTCGTATTTATTTATCTTTGCGGCCTGCTGCTGATAACAGATCGGTAAGACCGTACTGTCATGGGCCGCATACAGTGTGTGATTTTGCCAGGGTGGTGAGGCCAGACGCGACACGGGAGGCGAGATGCACGGTGAGCAGCACGATCGCACTCACGGCCACGGCCTCAAGGCGAGACCGCGAGGGCGCATGCCGTACGGCGACCCGCCGCTCCCGCCCCCCGCCGGACCCCGGCGCCCCGCCGAGTCCTCCGGTTCCTCCGGTTCCACCGAACCTCCGGAGCCGGTCGGGCCACCGCGATCCGTAGGCCTTCCCGAGCCTCCCGAGGTGCCCGCGCCCCTCGAGGCTCCCGAGGCCTCGGGGCCTTCGCGTCCCGGCCGCGTTCCGGAGTCCCCGGCGCCCTCGCGATCCGGACGACATTCGGGGCACGCCGGGTTTCCGCGACCCGGGCGACCTCCGGAGTCCCGGACGCCCGCGGAGCCGGTGCCCACCCCGGAGCCCGCCTCGGTGCCCATCCCGGGCCCCGGCCGTCGCGCGGGGGAGGGGGTTTCGGTGCCGCGCGGGCCCGCGCGGCACCGGAAGTACGAGGAGGCGGACCACGGGAACGACGTGTTCGACATGGGCAACGTGTTCGACATGGGCGACGTGGGTGGCATGGGTGGCGCGGACGACGTGGACGACCTCCTGGATGACGTGGACGACGCGGACGACGCGGTCACCCGTCCGATGGTCCGCGGCTCCTGGACCTACCTCGACAGCAGGCCGTTCTCCATGCCCCCGCCCCCCAGCCCGTGGCGGCGGCCCTGGTCGCGCCTCTCGCGCGACCAGCTCCTGAGGCCCGCGCTGATCGCCGGGTTCCTCGCCGCCGCGGGGGTCGGCGTCTGGTCGTCCGGCTGGTCCCCGTGGGACGGAGCACCCGTCGCGGGCCCGTCGCCCGCCTCTCCCGGGGAACGCCTCGTCGCCGGGCACGACATGGTGATCGCGCCCTCGCGGGGCCCGGTGGTGGCCGGGACGGACGCGAAGGCTCCGGCGGGGAAGCGGAAGATCCCCGAGGGGCGGAAGGGGTCGGGCGCGGCCGGGGCCGGCGGCGGAGGCGGGAAGAAGAACGCGCCGGGGCGTGATCCTGCGCGGGTGCTCCCGGCGGAACGGGCTCTCGCCGGTGCCGGTGATATCCGGGACGAATGGGTCGAGCGAGTGGAGCGTGCCAAGCCTGTCAAGAAGCCGGTCAAGCCGGTCGGGCGAGCCGGGCGGCACCGCGAGGGCGGGGCCTCCACCCGGGCCGGTGCCGGACCGGAGGGAACGAGGAGAACCGGGCCGGGGAGCGCCGGAACGCGCACGGGAGCCTCCGCTCCGGAGTCCGGTTCCCGGCGGGCGAACGGAGGCGCCGGGCACGAGAGCGGACGGGCGGGCGGAGGCGCCGGGCAGGGGACCGGCAGTGCCGGGCGGGGGGCGGGGAGCACCGAGCGGGGCACCGCGAGCACCGGCGGGGACGCCGGGAGTTCCAGGACGACGGGACGCCCCCGCTCCGGGACACGAGACTCCGGGACACAGAACTCCGGAGCGCAGGGCTCCGGAGCGCGGGGTTCCGGGACACAGGAGGGCAGGTCACAGCCCCGGGCGGGCAGGGCGGGCACGCCGAGCACCAGGGCGCCGTCGCCCTCGGCCTCCAGGAACAGGCCACCGGCCACCGGGAGCGGGAGCGGGGGCGGGGGCGGGGGCGGGGGCGGGGGCGCCGCCGGCATCAGCGCCGCCTACGCCTGCCGCCACCTGCCTCCCGGTGACTGGCGCCACGCCTACTGCGTGCGGGTCTGGAACGACTACAGGACGAGGAACGGCCTGCCCTGACGCCGGAGACCGCACGTCGCCCCGGGGAGCCGCCGGGATGAGCGGGTGCGCCGTCGAGGGCCCGGCGTGGACGGCTTCCGTCCCGTGGCTCCGGCCGTGAGGCCGTGACCCCGCCCCTGACAGACCGGCCCGCCGACGCGGACCCGACAGGAACGCACGAACACGGTTCTGGCCGTGACCCCGCCCCTGGCACACCGGTCCACCGACGCGGCTCCGGCCATGACCCGCCCCTGGCACACCGGCCCGCCTACGCGGACCCGGCGGGAGCGCAGGACACGGGAACGCGGGAACACGGCTCCGGCCGTGACCCCGGCGCCGTGGCTTCGGTCGTACGAGGGAGGTACGAGGGAGGTACGAGGGAGGTACGAGGGACGTACGAGGGTCGTACGAGGTCAGTGCCCGCGAGGTCAGTACTTGCCGGCGCGGCGCATGGCGCGGGGGCGGCCGTCGGGGTCGCAGAGGAAGCGGTAGAACGGGGTGGCCCAAGCGGTGGTCCACGGGGACATCCGCGACACCTCGTAGGCGCGGAGCCGTCCGGGCGGGCGGGGACCCCGGCGGCCTTCCGCGTACCAGCGTTCGAGCTCCGCCGCGGAGGAGGCGAAGGCGTCGAAGAAGGAGGCGGGGTCGAGCAGGTCCGCGTCGGAGTCGCCGTGCCGGTCGAGGTGTTCGCGGGCGAGGGTGAGGCGCAGGTCCCTGGGCAGGCGGCGGGCGCCGTCGCCGAGCCCTCCGGGGTCGAGGGGTTCGCGGCCGTCGGGGGTCTCGTCGAGCACCGCGCAGGTCAGCTCGGAGTCGTAGGTCCAGGAGCGCCGGTTGAAGTTGTCGGAGCCGATGGTGGACCACACGTCGTCGATGACGCAGACCTTGGCGTGGACGTACACCGGGGTGCCCTCCCGGTTCTCGACCCCATAGACCGCGACCCGGTCGCCGCCCGCGCGCTTGAGGACGTCCAGTGCCTGGTTGCGGCCCAGGATCTGCGGGACGCCGCTGATCAGGCCGTCCTGGTCGGGGTGGAGCGGCAGGACGCTGATCATCCTCAGTTCCGGGTTCGCCTTCAGCGCCTCGGCGAAGGACTCGGCGACCTGGGGCGACCACAGGTACTGGTCCTCGATGTAGATCAGGCTGCGGGCGCGGCGCAGGGCCTTGAGGTAACCGCGGGCGACGCTGCGCTCCCCGCGCGGCGCGAAGGAGTAGCGGGTCCTGCGGTGGGCGTAGGTGCGCAGCAGCTGTACGGCGTGCGGCCCGCAGGCGGGCGGGTCGGGCGGCTGCGGGGGCAGCGGGTCCGGCTGGGTGTCCTCGCGCCTGACCAGGTCGGCGACGCGGTGCACGGGGTTGCGGGTGAGCGGCTGGGGGTCCTCCCAGCGTTCCCTGAAGACGGTCTCGACGTCGCCGACGGCCGGTCCCTGGATCGCGGCCTGCACGTCGTGCCAGGGCGGGCGGCTGCCGTACACCTTGGCCATCGGCGCGGCCTGCGCGTCGCCCTCGTGGGAGGAGTCGTCGCGGCGGCTCCAGCACAGGTCGATGCCGCCGACGAACGCGATGTCGCGCCGGGGGTCGTCGCGGTGGCGCAGCACCACGAGCTTCTGGTGGTGCGATCCTCCCATGGGGACGCGCATGTCGCGCAGGCACTCCCCGCCCGCCGCCTCGATGGCGTCGCCGAGGTGGCGGTTCTCCTCCGCGCTGAAGAAGAGCTTGTCCCAGTGCGAGCGCCACAGCAGGCCCTTGACCACGACGCCGCGCCTGGCGGCCTCGGCGAACACGTCGGCGACCTCGGTGCCGGGGCCGTCCAGCCTCTCCCCGGGGTCGCCGCGCCAGTCGGTGAACATCAGCAGGTCGCCGGGGTGTAACTCGCGGACGCGGGCGAGCAGCTCGGTGAAGTAGGGCGCGCCGTGCGGGATGGGCCGCACGGTGTTGCCGTGCGACCAGGCGGTCCCGCTGTCGTGCCGGGTGTCGATCCGGGACGCCGGGTTGCCGCGTTCCTCGCGGTCAAGAAACCAGTTGTCTTCGGTCACCATGCCCGATCTACCCAATTTTTGTATGTTTTCACCCCTAGGATTCGGGGATCACCGCTCCGGCTCGCCACCCCGGTTCCCGTCCCTGGGATCCCAGGGACGCGGGCGCGGCACTCCCGCATCAGGCGACTGACCTGGGAAGCCTTGACAGGGGGTTTACACGAAGTTGCATGCGTGTTAAAAATCTGTAACTCGCACATCGAGTCGCGAAAAAAACAGACTGTTGGGCTTCCATCGGTCTGTCCCGGAGACGGCACCCTCCGGGACCGCGTGCATGATCGCACCACCGCACCACAACAAACCCGGCATCATCCGGTAGCGCCTGACAGCGCCATCGGACGGCATAAGCGCGGCGGCGCGCGCCTTGCCTGACTGATCCCCTCAAGTCAGGAAAGGACCCTCAATGTCCCCACGCCCTCGGCCGTGGGCCAGGCTGCTGACCGCAGCCCTGCTCATCACCACCGGCGCCGCGGCCACCGGCCCGGCGGCCTCCGCGGCCACCGGATCGATGGCCTCCGCGGCCTCCGGATCGGCCACCGGCGCGGCGGCCCGCGCGATGCTCGACATCCCGGCCTCCGACTACCAGCAGGTCTCCCTGGCCACCGGCCCGAGCGAGCTCGGCGAGGCCATGTCGCTGACGGTGCTGCCCGACAGGTCGATCCTGCACACGGCGCGTGACGGCACGATCCGCCGGACGACCGCCGCCGGAGCCACCGCGAACGTCGTCAAGCTGAACGTCTACACGCACGATGAGGAGGGTCTGCAGGGCATCGCCGCCGACCCGAACTTCGCCACCAACCGCTACGTGTACGTGTACTACTCGCCGAGGCTCTCCACCCCCGACGGTGACGCGCCCACCAGCGGCAGCGCGTCGACCTTCGACGCGTGGAAGGGACACCTGAACCTGTCCCGCTTCACCCTCAAGTCGGACAACACGATCGACGTCTCCAGCGAGAAGGTCGTCCTGCAGGTCGCCAACGACCGCGGCCAGTGCTGCCACGTGGGTGGTGACATCGACTTCGACGCGGCCGGGAACCTGTACCTGACCACGGGCGACGACACCAACCCGTTCGAGTCGAACTCCTACACCCCGATCGACGAGCGCACCGACCGCAACCCGCAGTTCGACGCGCAGCGTTCCTCCGGCAACACCAACGACCTGCGCGGCAAGCTGCTCCGCATCAAGCCGCAGGCCGACGGGACCTACACCATCCCCAGCGGCAACCTGTTCGCCCCGGGCACGGCCAAGACCCGTCCCGAGATCTACGCGATGGGCTTCCGCAACCCGTTCCGCATGTCGGTCGACAAGGCCACCGGCATCGTCTACCTGGGCGACTACGGCCCGGACGCCGGCGGCGCCGACGCCAACCGCGGCCCCGGCGGCCAGGTGGAGTTCAACCGCATCACGGGCCCCGGCAACTACGGCTGGCCGTACTGCACGGGCACCAACACCACGGCCGAGACCTACAACGAGTACACGTTCCCGTCCGGACCGTCCTCGGCGAAGTACAACTGCGCCGGCGGCCCGACGAACAACTCGTTCCGCAACACCGGTCTGACCACGCTGCCCGCGGCCAAGGCCAGCTGGATCCGCTACGGCGGCGAGGCCGGTTCCCCGCCGGAGTTCGGCGGCGGCTCCGAGTCGCCGATGGGCGGCCCGGTCTACCGCTACGACGCGGCCCTGAACTCGTCCATCAAGTTCCCCGCCTCGCTCAACGGCCGCTTCTTCGCCGCCGAGTACGGCCGCCGCTGGATCAAGGCCATCGAGGTCACCTCCTCCGGCGCGCCCGGCGTGATCGAGGCCTTCCCGTGGACCGGCACCCAGGTGATGGACCTGACCTTCGGCCCCGACGGCGCCCTGTACGTGCTCGACTACGGCACCGGCTCCGGCAACCAGACGCTGTTCCGCGTCGAGTACATCGCCGGCACCAACCGCAACCCGATCGCCAAGGCCGCCGCGAACAAGACCTCCGGGACCGCGCCGCTCGCCGTCACCTTCTCCTCGGCCGGCAGCTCCGACCCCGAGGGCGGCGCGCTGACCTACTCGTGGAACTTCGGCAACGGAGCCACCTCCACCGCGGCCAACCCGACCTACACCTACACGGCCAACGGGACGTACACCGCCACGCTGACCGTCAGGGACTCCGGCGGGCTGACCGGCACCGCGAACGTGACCATCACGGTCGGCAACACCGCGCCCACGGTGAACCTCGCCCAGCCCGTCAACGGGCAGCTGTTCTCCTTCGGTGACACGGTGCCCTTCCAGGTCAACGTGAGCGACCCCGAGGACGGGACCATCGACTGCACCAAGGTCAAGGTCACCTACCTCCTCGGCCACGACAGCCACGCCCACGAGATCACCAGCAAGAACGGCTGCTCGGGAAGCATCACGGTCCCGACCGACGGTGAGCACGACAGCGCCGCGAACATCTACGGCGTCTTCGTCGCCAGCTACACCGACAAGGGCGGCCTGACCACCCAGAACACCCGCACCCTGCAGCCCCGCCACCGCCAGGCCGAGCACTTCGGCGCCCAGTCCGGCATCCAGATCGCCGAGCACGGCCCCGCGGAGGGCGCCAAGACCGCCGGGTTCATCGACAACGGCGACTGGATCTCCTTCACGCCGTACGCGCTCGGCAACGCGACCTCCATCACCGCCCGCGTCTCCTCCGGCGGTGTCGGCGGAACGCTGGAGGTGAGGGCCGGGTCGGCCACCGGCACACTCCTCGGCACGGTCACCGTCCCGGTCACCGGCGGCTGGGAGACCTTCCGGGACGTCTCGGCCAACCTGAGCAACGCGCCCTCGGGCACCACCACGCTGTTCCTGGTCTTCAAGGGCGTCACCGGTCAGGGCAACCTCTTCGACCTCGACGCCTTCACCCTGAACACCGGCGGCACCGGTGGCGGCAGCACGACGGTCGAGGGGGAGGCCTACACCTCCAACTCCGGCGTGCAGCCGGCCGCCCACGCCGCGGCCAGCGGCGGCACCACCATGGGCTACATCGACAACGGCGACTGGGCCGGCTACTCCACGCTGACCGCGCCGGGGGCGAAGACCTTCACCGCGCGCGTCTCCTCGGGCGGTCCCGGCGGCACCATCCAGGTCCGCGCCGGCTCGCAGACCGGGACGGTGCTCGGCTCGGTGGCGGTGCCGAACACCGGTAGCTGGGACACCTTCCAGAACGTCACCACCAACCTCACCGGGACGGGCTCAGGGTCGATCTTCCTGACCTTCACCGGCGGCTCCGGCGCCCTGCTGGACGTCGACACCATCACCATCACCAAGTAGTGACGAATCCCCGGCGCGGCGGGTCCTCCCGCCGCGCCGGGGATCTTTCCGCATACGAAAGGACAGCGATGCGCAGTTTCATCGCACGCGGGCTGGCGACGGTCGCGGCGGCCACCATGGCGGCCGCGACGGTGCTCGTCCCGGCCGCGGCCCAGGCCGCCGCCGCCCCGTTCGAAGTGCTGGTCTTCTCCAAGACGGCCGGGTTCCGCCACGACTCCATCCCGACCGGCATCCAGACCATCAGGGACCTGGGCACCGCCAACGGCTTCACCGTCACCGCGACCGAGGACGCCAACGCCTTCAACGCGTCCAACCTGGCCACGTACGAGGCCGTGATCTTCCTCAGCACCACCGGTGACGTGCTCAACGCCACCCAGCAGACCGCGTTCCAGAACTACGTCAACGGCGGCGGCGGTTACCTCGGCGTCCACGCGGCGGCCGACACCGAGTACGACTGGGCCTACTACGGCCAGCTCGTCGGCGCCTGGTTCAGCGGCCACCCCGCGATCCAGCAGGCCACCGTGCGGACCGAGGACAACACCCACCCGGCCACCTCCCACCTCGGCGCCACCTGGAGCCGCAGCGACGAGTGGTACAACTACCGCACCAACCCCCGCTCCACCGCGCGCGTCCTGCAGTCCCTCGACGAGGGCAGCTACAGCGGCGGCACCATGAACGGTGACCACCCCATCACCTGGTGTCACCCGCAGGGGTCGGGCCGCTCGTTCTACACGGGCCTGGGCCACACCATCCAGTCCTACGCGGAGACGGGCTTCCGCAGCCTGCTCCTCGGCGGCATCAGGTACGCCGCGGGACAGGTCGCGGCCGACTGCAGCCCGAGGACCGGCGGCGGCGGTTCCACCACGGTCGAGGGCGAGGCCTACACCTCCAACTCCGGCGTGCAGCCGGCGAACCACGGCCCGGCCAGCGGCGGCAGGACGGTCGGCTACATCGACAACGGCGACTGGGCCGGGTACGCGTCGGTGAACGCCTCCGGGGCGAAGACCTTCAGCGCCCGCGTCTCCTCGGCGGGTCCCGGCGGCACCATCCGGGTCCGCGCCGGCTCGCAGACCGGGACGGTGCTCGGCACGGTGACCGTGCCCAACACCGGCAGCTGGGACACCTTCAGGACCGTCTCCACCACCCTCACCGCGACGGGCTCGGGGCCGATCTTCCTGACCTTCAGCGGCGGCTCTGGCTCGCTGTTCGACGTGGACACCTTCACCGTCACCAGGTAGTGCCCGGCGGTCGGCGAGTGCCTCACACGATCGTGATCAGCTTGATCAGCTGCTCGCGGAAGTGGTCGTACTCGTCGACCGCGCCCAGCAGGACGTCGGAACCGCGCTCCTCACGGCGCGCGGTCTCCAGCACCTCACGCCCCGCGGGAGTGATCTCGATGAGCGTACGCCGCCGGTCGCGCTCGTCGGTCCCGCGCACCACGTAACCGGCCCGGTGCAGCCCCTCGATCGTCCGGCTCATCGTCTGGTCGGTCACCCGGCACAGCGTCGCGAGCTCCCGCTGCGCCAGCCGGCCGTCGACGACGTGATGCAGGGCGATCATGCCCGCGTGGGTGAGGCCGTGCGCCGCGAGGAAGTCGTGGAAGCGGCCCTCGACCATGCGGGCGGCCACCGACAGCAGGCGGCCCGTGGGCCACGAGCGGATGTCCGCCCGCATCGCCTGCGCATCCGGAACGACTCGTCGCTCGTCTCCCTCGGCCACCCGCCCATTGTCACAGACACGGGAGACGAGGCGCCGCCCGCGGCGTTCCCGGCCGAGGACGCGCCGGAGGAACCGGCCGAGCCCCGGGCCGCAGCTTTGACGATCTGGTACGGCCGTACGCGCGCCCGGTCGCCGGAGCGGGAGCCGGGGGTCAGACGAAGCGCCGGACGAAGGTGAGGGCGGTGTCGCACACCTCGCGCCAGCCGCTGTCGATGGTCAGCGAGTGGCCGCGCCCGGCCATCTCGACGATCTCGGTCACGTGGTGCTCGTTGCGGACCTGCTTGTCGTAGGAGGCGTTGGCGATCGCCCACGGCACGGTGTGGTCCTTCTCCCCGGAGATGATCAGCAGCGGGCCGCGCCCGGCCGCCAGGCTGTCGACCTTGGTCTCGCTCCACGGGTTGAAGTTGGCCACCGCCGCCTGGAACAGGGGCGCGCCCGCCGCGGGGACCGAGAACGTGTCGTACAGCTCACGGGCCTCCTCCTCGCCGACGGCGTTGGCGAAGGCGTAGCGGAACTGGTCGTAGGTGAGCGGGACGGCGCGGTGGATGTTGGCCGGGTTGGTCAGCACGGGCGCCGCGGCGCGCAGCGAGGAGAACGGCAGGGGCAGCACGCCCTGGAACGGCGCCGGGTCGATCGCCACGGCGGCGCAGGCCAGGCCGCGGCCGGCGAGGATCTGGGTGAGCAGCCCGCCGAAGGAGTGGCCGACGATGACGGCCCTGCGGTCCAGCTTGCCGATGAGGTCGGCGAAGTGGTCGGCGACCTGGCCGACGGTCTTGTGCGCGAACACCTCGGGGTGCGCCTTGGCCTCGGTCACGGTTTCGGGGTCGTCGGGCCAGCCGGGCAGGACCGGGAAGAACCCGGCCTCGGCGAACACCTGTGCCCACCGGTCCCAGCTGGAGGGCAGCAGCCACAGGCCGTGCACGAAGACGACGGGGACGCGGCCGCTGGCGTTGGCCTGCTCTATCTGGGCGATGTCATGTTCGAGGGACATGGTGGGTTCCTTCTTCGAGGTCGGCACGGCAAGGGGCAAAAGACGGCGCTGACCTCGGTGAAGGCCCGCGCGGCCGGCTCCGGGACGGGCCCGGCCGTGCCCACACTACTTGCGTGGAAATCGGGCAAATCCCCCGGGGACCTCCCTCGCCGAGGCACCCACGCGCCGCGAACACGAGGCGGAAGCAGAGGCGGAAGCCGAGTCGGCGGTGTCGGCGCCGTGGCCGGCCGCCGTCGTCACCGGCCGTGTCGGCCCCCCGCCGCCGGGCGTCGCGTGCGAGTGGCGAGGGTCGCACGCGCGGACCCTCGTCACCGGGGATCATGTACGCGGAGTACGGGGCCGCGCGTACGGCTTCCCGCCGCCGGGCGTCGTGTACGCGGTGTGCGGGTCCGCGCGTACGGCTTCCGGGCGGCGCGTACGGGGTGTGCGGTCCTACTTGAGCCAGTCGGCGTAGTGGGTGGGGGCGATGCGGGCGCCGTCCTTGGCGGTGAGGACGTCGCCGGGGACGGCGGCGAACATGCCTGCGGCGTCGTCGGTGATCACCGAGCGCCTGTCGCCCTTGGCGGCGAGGGTGATCCGGCCCAGCTCGTCCAGCGGGTACACGTCGGGCCCGGCCACGTCGAGGACGCCGTTCAGGGGCGCCCCGGCCGCGACGTCGGCGACGGTGGCGGCGACGTCCGCGGCGGCGACCGGCTGGAGGGGGGTGCGCGGCAGGCGGACGGTCCCGTCGTCGGCGGTCCAGGACAGGATGTCGCCGACGAACTCCATGAACTGGGCGGCGCGCACGATGGAGTAGGGGACGGGCCCGGCCCTGAGGAGGTCCTCCTGGAGGGTCTTGGCGCGGTAGTAGTCGGTGGGGACCTGGTCGACGCCGATGATGGACAGGATGACGAAGTGCCCGGTGCCCGCGCGACCGGCCGCGGCCAGCAGGTTGTCCATCGAGGTCCGGAAGAACGCGGGGGAGGCCTCGTCGAAGGTCGGGGAGTTGGTCAGGTTGACGACCACGTCCGCGCCGGCCAGCGCCGCGTCCACGCCCTGGCCGGTGAGCACGTCGACCCCGGTGGACAGCGAGTGCGGCACCGCCTCGTGCCCGGCCGCGTTCAGGAGCCGTACGACCTTCGACCCGATCAGCCCGGTCCCGCCGATGACTGCGAACTTCATGACACGTCCTGCCCTTCTCCGGTGATCCATGCCCGCTAACTCGGACATCTGTTATCCGAGATGGTACACGGATACTTTTTGTCCGAGTAAGCGGGAGGGTGGATAGAGTGGGGCGGTGAAGATGTCCGGTGGGGTCGAGTGGGCGCTGCACTGCTGTGTCGTGCTGACCTCGGTGCGGGAGCCGGCACCGGCCGCGCGGCTGGCACAGCTGCACGACGTCTCGCCCAGCTACCTCGCCAAACAGCTCCAGGCCCTCTCGCGCGCCGGGCTCGTCCGGTCGGTACAGGGCAAGGCGGGCGGCTACGTCCTCACCCGCTCCCCGGAGCTGATCACCGTGCTCGACGTCGTCGAGGCCGTCGACGGGCCGGGCCCGGCCTTCGTCTGCACCGAGATCCGGCAGCGCGGCCCGATGGCCGCCTCGCCGGAGGCCTGCACCGCCCCCTGCGCCGTCAAGCGGGCGATGGCCGGTGCCGAGGCCGCCTGGCGGGACGCCCTGCGGGCCGTCTCGGTGGCCGACCTGGCCCGCGACGTCACCTCCGACTACGGCCCCGGCGCGCTGACCGGGATCAGCGCCTGGCTGGGCGCGACCGAGGCGTAGACCCCCCGGCTCCTGGCTACGAGGCGTAGCTCCCGGTCCCCGGCTCTTGGCTCCGAGCCGTAGACCCGGCTCCCCGGTCCCCGGCTCCTGCTCCCGGCTCCGAGGGGTGAGTCCCCGGGCTCGACGCACAAGGGGGTGTGGGTCGAAAACGCCTGTTTGTTCAGCAAGCTGAGTAAATGCATAATGCTCAGTGTGCTGAACGATATGCGCCGCCCGAGCGCCGGTCGTACCCTCCTGCTGGGGGTCGTGGCCAGCGCGGTTCTCACCGGGCTGGTCTGGCTGCTGGGCCAGCGGCTGCACGGCGTCCGGCTGCTGCCCGACCAGGGCGCCTCCTGGTACTACTGGAAGCTGCCGGAGCCCACCGTCTGGACCCGCGCCTCCGCGTGGCTCGGCTACGCGGCCCACCAGCTCGCGGTCTGGGGGCTGATCTACTACGCCCAGACCAGGGTCCGCCGCTACACCACCGGCCTGCACCGGGTGAACGTCGTGGCGCTGGCGGTCAACTTCGGCTTCGTCGTCCTGCACACCCTGCAGACCCACCTGTTCTACGACGGGCTCGCGCAGGATGTGTCGATCTTCAGCTCGCAGGGGTCGGTGGTCCTGCTGCTGGTCGTGGTCCTGCTGATGGAGAACGGCCGCCGCGGCCTGTTCGCCGGGCGTCCCGCCCCCATCTCCGCGGAGGTGGTGGGGTTCGCCCGCAAATACCACGGCTACCTGTTCAGCTGGGCCGCGATATACACCTTCTGGTACCACCCCATGGAGAGCACGAGCGGTCACCTGATCGGCTTCTTCTACATGTTCCTGCTCCTGCTCCAGGGCAGCCTGTTCATGACCCGCGCGCACACCAACCGCTGGTGGACGGTGACGCTGGAACTCCTCGTCGCCGTGCACGGCACCCTCGTGGCGGTGATGAACAGCGGCCCCGGCGGCATGTGGCCGATGTTCCTGTTCGGCTTCCTCGGGATCTTCGTGATCACCCAGATGCACGGCCTCGGGCTGTCCCGCGCCACCCGGTGGGTCCTCGCCGCCCTCTACGCCGGTGCCGTCCTGGTGGTGTACGGCGTGCGCGGTTCCGGCCGGATCGACGAGATCGTCCGCATCCCCGCCATCGAATATCTTCTGGTCGCCGTGCTGGCCGTGCTCTTCTGGCTGGGACTGCGCGCCGCCCGCCTCCGCTCGCGATTCCGGCCGCGTCGTTCGGCGTGAATACGGACGTCCGGCCGAAGAAAGTTCCGGTAATCCCGCAAGTGGGGCCGTGTCCGCGTGCGCTCGCCCGCTAAAGACTGGACATGCCATGACAAAAGCTGTTGGAATGGGGTTTTTCGTGAGTAATTGATTCACCCTGCGTAAGGGGCAGTCGAACACTTCCTGATGGTGGCGCATGGACACTGCTCTGTCGTTTCGAGTTCTCGGTCCACTTGAAGTCCTGGTAGGTGAGCAACGGGTCTCGATCGGCGGGTCACGCCAGCGCATCATTCTCGCCGCCCTCATCCTGCGTGCGGGCCGGGTCGTCCCCGTCGACCTGCTCGCCACGGCGATCTGGGGGGAGCGCCCGCCTCCGACCGCGCGCAGCCAGGTGGTCATCTGCGTCTCCGGGCTCCGCCGCGCCTTCCTGGAGGCGGGGGCTCCGGCGAACCTGCTCGGCACCTCCTCTCCCGGCTACGTCCTGCAGGCCGACCCGTCGCAGGTCGACGTCCTGCTCGCCGAGCGCCTCGTCTCCCAGGCGCGGTCCGCGGAGGGCGCGGGCGACCTCGCGGGTGCCGCCCGGCTGTTCGCCGAGGCGTGCGGCCTGTGGCGCGGCCCGGTCCTGGCGGGCATCGAGAGCGCGTTCGTCGAGTCCGAGGCACGCAGGCTGGACGACCGCCAGCTGACGCTAACCGAGGAGCGCGTCCAGCTGGAGCTGGCCCTGGGCAGGCACCGGGAGCTCATCGACGACCTCGCCGTCTTCGTCGACGCCAACCCGCTGCGCGAGCGGCTGCGCGCCCAGCTGATGCTGGCCAGGTACCGATGCGGCCGCCGCGCGGAGGCATTGGACACGTACCGGATCGGGCGGATGCAGCTCGTCGACGAGCTCGGCATCGAACCGGGCACCGAGCTGCAGGCCCTGCACGACGCGATCCTCCGCGACGACCCGGAACTGACCCCGGCGCCCGCGCCGCCGCCCGCCCGGACGCCCGCGCCCGCCCCCGAGGCCGTCGCGGAACCCGAGCCCGCTCCCGCGCCCGCCGAGCCCGTCGCACTGGCCCAGGCGGTCCAGGCCGAGCACGGGGTGGTGCCCGCGCAGCTGCCCGCGGACGTGCCGCACTTCGTCGGCAGGGCCGGTGAGATCGCCGAGCTGGACGCGCTGCTGGACAAGCGGCTCGGGCAGGGGCTGCTCACCATCGCGCTCATCACCGGGGTGGGCGGGGTCGGCAAGTCGGGGCTTGCCGTGCACTGGGCGCACCGGGTCGCCTCCCGCTTCCCCGACGGCCAGCTGTTCGTGAACCTGCGCGGCTACGACCTCAACGCCCAGCCGCTCACGCCCGGCGCGGTCATGGACCGTTTCCTGCGGGCCTTCGGCATCGGCGGCGAGCGCATCCCCGAGGACCTCGACGAGCGCGCGGGCCTGCTGCGCACCGTCATCGGCAAGCGCCAGGTGCTGCTGGTGCTGGACAACGCCCGCGTCATCGACCAGGTCAGGCCGCTGCTGCCCGGCTCGGGCACCTGCTGCGTGATCGTGACCAGCCGGGACCCGCTGGGGGACCTGGCCCCCAGGGAGGGGGCCAGCGTGATCCACCTGGAGGTGCTCGGCTCGGCCGACTCCGCCGCGCTGCTGTCCGGGGTCGCCGACTCCGTGGTGATGGAGGAGGACCCCAAGGCCGCCACCCTGCTCGGCGAGCTGTGCGACGGCCTGCCGCTGGCGCTGCGGATCGTGGGCGCGCGCCTCACCGCCCGCTCGTACTGGACCCCGGCCCGCCTGGCCAAGCGCCTCGCCGACGAGCGCCGCCGCCTGGACGAGCTGAGTTACGGACAGCTGACCGTACGGGCCAGTTTCGCCCTCAGCTACCGCGACCTGAGCCCGCAGGCGGCGCTGATGTTCCGCAGACTGGGGCTGCTGGAGGCGCCCGACTTCGCCTCCTGGGCGGGGGCGGCGCTGCTCGGCATCGACGGCTTCGACGCCGAGGACCTGATCGACCAGCTGGTGGACGCCCAGCTGGTCGAGGTGCTGGGCCGCGACGGCGCCGACCAGATCCGCTACCGCTTCCACGACCTGGTCAGGTTGTACGCCAGGGAGTGCGCCCACGCCGAGGAGGCGGCCGGGGACCGCCTCGCCGCGACCACCCGCGCGCTGAGCTGCTGGCTCGCGCTCGCCGAGGAGGCGCACCACCGCGAGTACGGCGGCGCCTTCACCCAGCTGCACGGCTCGGTGCCCCGCTGGCGGCCCGCCGACGCCGACGAACTCCTGGAACGGCCCCTCGACTGGCTCGACGCCGAGCGCGGCGCCATCGTCGCGGCGATCTCCCAGGCCGCCCACCTCGGCGCGTCCGAGCTGTGCTGGGACCTCGCCGTCACCGCCACCACCCTTTTCGAGGTACGCAGCTACTTCGACGACTGGCGCACCACCCACGAGACGGCCCTGGACGCCGCCCGCAAGGCGGGTGACCTGCGCGGCGAGGCGGCCGTGCTGTGCTCGCTGGGCAGCATGCACCTCTTCCAGCAGGTCCCGGAGCGGGCGGGGGAGTGCCTGGGCGCGGCGCGCGAGCTGTTCGAGCGGCTGGAGGACTCGTACGGGATGGCGCTGGCGTTGCGCAACATCTCGCTGCTCGACCGGCTCGCGGGCCGCTTCGACGTGGCGCTCGACGGGTTCCTCACCGCGAAGAGGATCTTCGCCGAGGTCGGCGACCGCTTCGCCGAGGCCCACGTGCTCGGCGGTATCGCCCAGGTCCACGTGGACCTGGGGCGGCTGGAGCTCGCCGAACCGCTGCTGCGGCAGGCGCTGGAGGTGTTCCGCGGGCTGGGCAGCGAGCGGGGGCAGGCGCAGATCCTCAACAGGCTGGGCGAGGCGCTGCTGCGCCAGGACCGGCCGGTGGAGGCCGAGGAGATCGTGCGGGCCGCGCTCGCCCTGGTCAGGAAGAGACAGGACGGTATCGGGCAGGCGTACATCCTGTGCGGGCTGGGGGAGATACAGATCCGTCAGAACCTGCTGGTCGCCGCGGTGGAGAGCCTGGACGAGGCGCTCGTCATCGCCCAGGGGGTGCGGGAGAGGTTCGTGGAGGCGCGGATCCACCTGGCCTTCGGCCAGGTGCACGCCCGGTGCGGCCGGTTCGACGAGGCGGTGGCCCACCTGCGGGAGACGCTGGGGATATCCACCGAGCTGGATACCCGGTTGTGGCGGTTCCGGGCTCTTTCCGCGCTGGGAGAAGTGTTTATCCTCAAGGGGGACGAGCCCGCGGCCTTCGATGCGCTGAATCGTGCTCTTGACTGTTGTGCCGACACCGGCTCCGAGGATTATCGGTTAATCACGGAGCGGTTGGCGACTTTATCCGTAATGCCCTCCGAATCATCAGGTCCATGTGCTGTCGCCGGTGGTGTGGGCGATTGACGCCGCCGCGGTGACCGTGCCCTGAACGACGGCCAGGGGGAGCGTGAAGAGCGCGGCAGTGGCGGTGACTTTCGCGACCCAGGTAATCCACCGAGACATTTTCGACCTCATTCATCCGTGTTGTTTTCTTTCCTTCTTTCGTTCTGCGACAAACGTAGAATGAGGCGCGATCGAGTCGATATCGCATCGGCTACCGGTCGATATCCGGGGCCGCGTCGCGCATCAGCACCGCCGTGAGCAGCACGTCCGCGCCCCACGCCAGGTGTTCCGGCGCCGTGTACTCCGCGGGAGCGTGGCTCACGCCGCCCCGGCTCGGCACGAATATCATCCCGACGGGCGCGATCCGCGCCACGATCTGCGCGTCGTGACCGGCCCCGCTGGGCAGGCGGTGGTACGGCAGGCCCTGCCCGGCCGCGGAGCGGGCGACGATCTCGCGCAGCCCCGCGTCGCAGTCGACCGGCGCGGTGCGCGCCCCGGGCGCGACCGTGACGCGGGTGCCGGTCGCGACCGCGACCTCGGCGGCGACCTCGGCCAGCCGCGCCACCGCCGCGTCCAGGGCCCCGGCCGAGGTGTCACGGAACTCCACCCCCAGCCGGACCCGGCCGGGGATAACGTTCCACATGCCGGGCTCGACGGCGCACGTCCCGGTGGTGGCGCGCAGCACCAGCCGCTCGGCGGCGGCGATGGCCCGCACGGCCAGCACCAGCCGGGCGGCGCCGTCCAGCGCGTCGGCCCGGTGCTCCATGGGCGTGGTGCCCGCGTGCCCGGCCGTGCCCTCGACGGTGACCGCGACGTTCACCCGCCCGGTGATCGTCTCGACCACCCCGATGGGCACCCCCAGGCGCTCCAGCACGTCTCCCTGCTCGATGTGCAGCTCCAGGTACGCGGCGACGTCACGGGGCGACCAGGCCGCCTCGGCCAGCCGGTCCGCGTCGCCCCCGACCGCCGCCAGCAGGTCGGCGACCGGGACGCCGCGGTCGTCCAGGGCGAGCGCCGCCCCCGGCGGCAGCACCCCGGCGAACCCGTGCGAGCCCAGCATCCCCATCGTCCCGTGGGCGCCCTCCTCGTCGCAGAAGGCCACCACCGCGAGCGGGTGGTTCAGCCGCACGCCCTCCTCGTACAGGGTCCTGGCCACCTCGATCCCGGCCAGTACCCCGTAGGCCCCGTCGTAGGCGCCGCCGTTGAGCACCGTGTCGATGTGCGAGCCCAGGACCAGCGCGGCGGCCCCCGGCACGCAGCCGGGGCGGCGGCCGATCAGGTTGCCGGCCGCGTCGACCTCCACGGTCAGCGCCGCCTCCTCCATGAGCCGCGCGACGTACGCGCGCCCCTCCACGTCCTGGGGCGTGAACGCCAGCCGCGTCACCCCGCCGCCGGGGACCGCGCCGACCTCGCCCAGCCGGGCCACGTGCTCCACCAGGCGCCCGGCGTTGACACGGGGCCGGGTCCCCTGCAGGACGGTCATGGCGTGCGCAGCGATCGGGGGCGCATGTCCGTCCACACCCGCTCGATGTGGGCCAGGCAGTCGTCACGCCCGCCGGTCGTCCCGGTGGCGGTCCACCCGGCGGGCAGGGCCCGCTCGCGCGGCCAGAGGGAGTACTGTTCCTCGTCGTTGACCACCACTACGTACGTGCTCACGTCAGACCTCCAGGTCGCGGATGATGTGGCCGAGCAGCTCCGCCCGGCGCTCGTGCAGGAAGAAGTGGTCGCCGTCCAGCACCCGGAGCCGGAAGTCCCCGCCGGTGTGCGGGCCCCACAGCACGGCCTCGCCGGGTGAGACGATCTCGTCCCCGTCGCCGGTATAGACGGTCAGCGGGCACGCCAGCGGAGGCTCGGCGGCGGGCAGGTAGGTCTCGGTCACCCGCAGGTCCGCCCGCACCCGGGGCAGGACCACCGCGAGCAGCCGGGGGTCGTCCAGCGGCAGGCCGCCGCTGCCGCCCAGGCGGCGCATCCAGGCCACCAGCTCGCCGTCGGGGGCGTCGTGGACGGCCGGGGCGCGCGGGCCGTCCGGCGCTCCGGCCGCCGCGGCCAGCAGCGCTTCCGGTGCGGGCGCGCCCCTGCGCCGCAGCTCCCTGGCCAGCTCGAACGCCACCCAGGCGCCCATGCTGTAGCCGAACAGCGCGTAGGGCCGTCCCAGGTGCGGGACGAGGGCGCCGGCCAGCTCGGTGACCAGCTCGGCCATCGCCGTGTGCGGGGCCTCGCGGAACCGGCGCTCGCGCCCCGGCAGGTGCACCGGCACCACCTCCACCGTCTCCGGCAGCAGGTCGGCCCACCGCTGGTACTCCACGGAGCCGCCGCCCGCGTACGGCAGGCAGAACAGCCGGACCGCGGCCCGCGGGCGGGGGACGGGGAAGCTCACCGCCCGCGCCGCGCGGTCGAGCACGCGCGTCATCGTCATGCCGTCACCTCGAGAGGAAGGTCGGGGCCGGTCACCAGGGCGGTGATCCGGCGCTCCAGCTCGGCGGCCATCGCGGCGACCGTCTCCGGGCGGAACAGCGCCGTGTCGTACTCCAGCACCGCCCGCGCCGAGCCGCCCAGGTCGGTGACCTCCAGGGCGAGGTCGAACTGCGAGGTGCCCAGCGGCGTGAACAGCCGCTCGGCCGCCACCCCCGGCAGCCCGTCGTCGGCCGACTCCAGCAGGCGTTTGTCGTGCAGGGTGAACAGCACGTCGAACGGGGTCCCGCGGCCCATGCCCAGCTCCGCGGTGAGCCGCGACAGCGGCAGCTCCTGGTGCTCGTAGGCGCCGAGCAGGCTCTGCCGCACCCGGCCGACGACCTCGGCGAAGGTGCGCGCCCCGTCCAGGCGCGTGCGGACGGCCAGCGTGTTGACGAAGTGCCCGACCAGGTCGGCGACCTCGGTCCTGGACCGGCCGGAGACCACCGAGCCGACCACCACGTCCCGGGTGCCGGCGCGGCGGGCGAGCCAGACCTTGAACGCGGCCAGGTAGACCATGTGCGGTGTGGTGTCGGTGGCGCGGCACAGCTCCCGGACGTCGACCGGCAGGTCGAACGCGTGCTGGGCCCCCTGGAACAGCGGCCGCCTCGGGCGCGGCAGGTCGGTGGGGAGCGCGGTGCCCTTCGAGCCGGCCAGCCGCTCCCGCCAGTAGTCCACCAGGCCGGCCAGCCGGTCGCCGGTCAGCGACTCGCGTTCCCAGACGGCGAAGTCGACGTACTGCACGCCGGGCACGGCCGGTTCGGCTGAGCCGCCGGTGCCGTCGGCGCCGCCGCCCTCGGCCCGCAGGCGGTAGAAGGCGCACAGCTCCCGCCAGAAGACCGCCGTCGACCAGCCGTCGAAGACGATGTGGTGCACCAGCACGAGCAGCACGTGCTCGGTGGGGGAGACCCGGTACAGGACGGGCCGCAGCAGCGGGCCCGTGGCGAGGTCGAACGGCCTGCGGTACTCCTCCAGGACGAGCCCGGCGGCGTCGGCCGTCTCCACCACGGGCAGCGGCACCGGCGCCGGGTCGGCCACCCGCTGCACCGGCCCCCGCCTGGTCATCGCGAACGTGGTCCGCAGCGACTCGTGCCGGGCGGTCACCCGCCCGATCGCCCACTCCAGCGCCTCGACGTCCAGCGGGCCGCGCAGCCGGAACGCGTGCGGCGCGTTGTAGGCGGGACTCCTCGGAGCCAGCTGGTTGAGCACCCACAGGCTCTCCTGCGCGTGGGAGAGCGGGTACGTGGCGCCGGGGGTCCTGGGCACCGGGCGCGGCCCGGTCCCGGTGGGCCCGGCCAGCCAGCCGGCCAGCTCGGCGGGCGTCAGGTGGTGGAAGACGTCGGAGATGGACACCTCCACGCCCAGCCGGTCCTGGATCCGCATCGCCACCTGGACGGCGGCCAGGGAGTGGCCGCCCAGGTCGAAGAAGTCGTCGTCCGGGGCGATCTCCCCGGGGTCCAGGCCCAGCACCTCGCTCCAGATGCCGGTGACGGCCTCCAGCAGCTCGGCCGCCGGGGTCGCCGTCCCCGCCGCACCCGCTCTTGTCGTGGTCGTCGCGTCTGGCGCGCCCGTCGTGTTCGTCCCCGTTGTGCCCGTGCTCCCGGCCGTGGGGGTCTCCCCGGTCGCGGCGTCACGGGCTCCGGCGTCCGGGCCGCCCGCGTGGGGGGACCGGACACCTCGGGGTCGTGCCGGAGCCGCCGGGGTCGCCGGGGCTCCGTTCCGTGTCACGATGTCGCGTGTCACGACGTTCTGTGCCGCGGCGTCCTGCGCCACGGAGTCCTGGGTCGTGGAGTCCTGTGCCACGGAATCCTGGACCGCGGCGTCCTGTGTCGCGGCGTTCCGTGCTCCGGGGTTCCGCGCCGCGAGGTTCTGTGCTCCGGCGTTCCGTGCCTCGGGGTTCCGTTCTCCGGGGTTCCGTGTCACGACGCCGGGGCGCGGCTCCCACGGCATGGTGCCGACAGGACGGCCGGGGTCTCCGGCCGCGAAGTCCAGCACCCGCAGGTAGCCCTCGGCGAGCCAGGCGATCGTGGCCTCGTCGAACAGGCCGGTGTCGTAGCGCAGCAGGCCGGAGATCTCGCCGTCGGCGGCGACCAGCTCCAGCTCCACGTCGAAGCGGACGGTCCGCTGGTCGAGGGGGTACGTCGACAGGGCGAGCTCGCCCAGCCGCAGCAGCATTCCCCGCTCGCCCGCGGAGGAGGCACCCAGCGGCGACACCGCCTCGGGCGACTCGGCCCGGACGATCTCCCCCCGCTGCGAGGCGCGCAGCGTGAACGCCACGTCGAACAGCGGGGAGCGGCTCGGGTCGCGGTGCGCGCCCAGCCGCTCCACCAGCCGGGGGAACGGGTAGTCCTGGTTGTCCAGGGCCCCGAGCACCGCCTCCCGGGTGCGGCCCAGCACCTCGGAGAACCCCGGGTCCCCCGACAGGTCGGCGCGCAGCACGACCGGGTTGACGAAGTAGCCGACCACCTCGGAGAACTCCGGACGGCTGCGCCCGGAGGTCCAGGTGCCGAGCAGGAAGTCGTCCTGGCCGGACACCCTGCCCAGCAGCACCTGGAAGGCGGCCAGCAGCGTCGTGTACAGCGTGGAGCCGCCCCTCGCGGCCAGCTCCGAGACCGCCGCCGACCGCTCCGCGCCCAGCTGGAAGGCGTACGAGGACCCCTGGAAGCCCTGGTCGGCGGGGCGGGGCCGGTCGGCGGGCAGCGCCAGCACCGGCGGCGGGTCCGCCAGCAGCCCGGTCCAGTACGCCTCCATCCGGGCGCCGTCGGGACCGGCCAGCATCGCCGCCTGCCACGCCACGAAGTCGGCGTAGGTCGCGGCGGGCGGCGCGAGGCCCGGTTCGGCCCCGTTCCGCAGCGCCGTGTACGCCTGCCCCAGCTCCTCCAGCAGCTGGAACAGCGACCAGCCGTCGATCGCGATGTGGTGGGTGACCCAGAGCAGCACGGGTGCCGCGCCCGGGCGCCGTACCAGCACCACCCGCAGCACCGGCCCGCGCTCCAGGTCGAACGGGCGGGCCGCCTCGGCGCCCAGCAGGTCCGCGAGGTCCTGGCCGGGCGCGAGGGCGGCGGTCCGGAAGTCCAGGCCGCCCTCCGGGGCGACCCGCTGCACCGGGGTCCCCTTGACGTGGCCGTACGTCGTGCGGAAGATCGGGTGCCGCGCGACCAGCCACGCGAACGCGCCGCGCAGCGCGACCGGGTCGGCGTCGTCGTGCACCGTCCACGCGAACGGCATGTTGTAGGCGACGCTCGCCTCCCTGCGCATCCGGTCCATGAACCACAGGGACTGCTGGCCGTACGAGAGCGGGAAGGGCGCGGCGCCCGACTTCATCAGCCTGGCGAGCAGGGCACGTTTGTCCGCGGGGGACAGCGGCGCTCGGGTCTCCATCGGAGTCCTCCAGTAGGGGGTCAGGCCGCCGGGACGGCCAGCCGCTCGACGAGGGCGACGGCCGCCTCGGGCGAGGGGACGGAGTGGAACACCGGCTGCGCCGGCGAACCGGCCTGGGCGACCAGCTCGTAGCGCCGCAGCGTCTCCACGAGGCTGATGAAGCCGTCCCAGAAGCCGTCGGTGTTCACCAGGACGAGCGGTTTCGCCGACCGGCCCAGGTAGGTGGCGGAGATCACCTCAAGGATCTCGTCCAGCGTCCCGTAGCCCCCGGGCAGCGCGATGAAGGCGTCGGAGCAGCGCAGCATGTGCTCCTTGCGCCGGTGCAGGGTGTCGGTCAGGTGCGTCTCCTGGACCGGCGCGGCGATCGCCCGCTCCCGCTCGTACAGGAAGCGCGGGATGATGCCCCGGATGGCCGCGCCGCTCTCCGAGGCCGCCCAGGCCACCTCGCCCATCAGGCCGGAGCCGCCGCCACCGTAGACCAGGTGGTGGCCGCGCTCGCCGATGAGCCTGCCGGTGGTCCTGGCCACGTCGACGATGGCCTGCGAGTTGCTCCGTCCCGCGCCGCAGAAGACGCAGATGTCCAGCGGCCCGCGGCTCCCGCCGTCCGGCGGCGTACCGGGCCCGCTGTCCGGCGGCGTGCCGGGCACGCCGTCCAGGGGTTCGCCGGGCCCGCGCACGCCCGCGCCGGGTTCGAGGATTGTCGAGGTCATGGCTGTCTCCTCAGGAGGACCGGTAGCGCGTGATCGCCGGCAGGTGCCGCTCGCGGAGCTCCTGGTCGCGCACGCCGAGACCCTCGGCGGGGGCGAGGCAGAGAACGCCGATCTTGCCCTGGTGCGCGTTGCGCCGGACGTCGTGCACGGCCTCGGCGCTCTGCTCCAGGGGGTAGCTGCGTGACAGGGTCGGGTGGACGCGCCCCTGGGCGACCAGCCGGTTGGCCTGCCAGGCCTCGTGGTAGTTGGCGAAGTGGGTGCCGACGACGCGCTTGAGGCTCATCCACAGGTACCGGTTGTCGAAGGAGTGCATGAACCCGGTGGTGGAGGCGCAGGTCACGATCGTCCCGCCGCGCCGGCAGACGTAGACGCTCGCGCCGAAGGTCTCCCTGCCGGGATGCTCGAACACGATGTCGGGGTCGTCGCCGCCGGTCAGCTCGCGGATGTGCTTGCCGAAGCGCCGCCACTCGGCGACGTCGGGGGTGTGCTCGTCCTGCCAGAAGGAGTACCTCTCCGCGGACCGGTCGATGATCAGGGAGGCGCCCGCCCTCCTGGCCAACTCCGCCTTCTCGGGGGAGGAGACCACGCAGACCGGGGTGGCGCCGCCGTTGAGGGCGTACTGGGTGGCGTAGGAGCCGAGCCCGCCGGAGGCGCCCCAGATCAGGACGGTGTCGCCCTGCTTCATGGCCGCGCCGTTGCGCGAGACCAGCTGCCGGTAGGCGGTGGAGTTGACCAGCCCCGAGCAGGCCGCCTCCTCCCAGGTCAGGTGGGCGGGCATGGGCATGAGCTGGTTCGCCTTGACCAGCGCGAGCTCCGCCAGGCCGCCGAAGTTGGTCTCGAAGCCCCAGATCCGCTGCTGCGGGTCGAGCATCGTGTCGTCGTGCCCCTCGGGGTCCTCCAGCTCCACCGACAGGCAGTGCGCGACGACCCGGTCACCCGGCTTCCACTTGGTGACGCCGGGACCCACCCGCAGCACCACGCCGGAGACGTCGGAGCCGAGCACGTGGTACGGCAGGTCGTGGCGGCGGGCCAGCTCGCTGCGGCGGCCGTAGCGGCGCAGGAACCCGAAGGTGGCCACCGGCTCGAAGATCGCCGACCAGACGGTGTTGTAGTTGACCGAGCTGGCCATCACCGCGAGCAGTGCCTCGCCGGGCCCCACCTCGGGGGTGGCGACCTCCTCGACGTGCAGGGACTTGCGCGGGTCCTTGTCCTCGCTGCGCATCCCGGCGAACATGTCGACCTCGTCGGCGTGCACGGTGACGCCCCAGTAGGACTCCGGCACTGCCAGCGCCGCGAAGTGGCCGGGGTCGCTCTCGCCGGACAGGACGGCGTCTCTGATCGCGTCGGTCATCGCGTTGCCTCCAGGGCGAGTCGGTCGAGCTTGCCGTTGGGGTTCAGGGGCAGGACGGCGACGGTGCGGAACCGGGCCGGGATCATGTGCGCGGGCAGCCGCTCCCCGCACAGGGCGCGCAGCTCGCGGGGGGAGACCGGGTCGCCGACCAGGTAGGCGGCGATCAGCGGCTCGCCGCCCGGCGGGGTCCGCACGACCACGGCCGCGTCGGTCACGCCGGGGGTGCGCCGCAGCACGGCCTCGATCTCGCCCAGCTCGACGCGGAACCCGCGGATCTTGACCTGGGAGTCGATGCGGCCCAGGTACTCGAACGACCCGGACTCCAGCTGCCGTACCAGGTCACCGGTGCGGTACCAGCGCCGCTCCCCGTCGCCCAGGTCGGCCAGCGGGAACCGCTCGGCGTTGAGCTCGGGGCGCCCGACGTAGCCGGCGGCCAGCGCGGTGCCGCCCACCCACAGCTCGCCCTCGGTTCCGGTCGGCACCGCGCGGCCGTCCGGGCCGACGACGGCGGTGCGGACGTGGCGCAGCGCCCGGCCGATGTTGGTGGGCCCCGAGGTGTCCTCCACCGTCGCGCGGTCCACGACCGTGCAGGTGGAGAAGACGGTCGTCTCGGTGGGGCCGTAGATGTTGACGATCTCCTCGCGCCCGCCGGTGAGGTCCATCCACGCGCGGATGGTGTCGCGGTCGATGGCCTCGCCGCCGAAGATCAGGTAGCGCAGCGCGAGCGGGCGGGGGCTCTGCTCCATCGCCCAGGCCAGGTACTTGAACATGCTGGGCACCTGGCAGAGCACGGTCACCCGTTCGGCGTCCAGCGTCTCCAGCAGCAGCCGGGGGTCGCGTCCGGCCGAGACCGGGATCGCCACCACGCGCCCGCCGTGCAGCAGCGCCCCCCACATCTCCCAGACGGAGAAGTCGAAGCAGTGGCTGTGGAACCAGCTCCACACGTCCTCCCCGCTGAAGGAGAACCGCTCGCGGGCGGAGCGGAACAGCTCCAGCACCGCCCCCTCGGGGGTGGCGACGCCCTTGGGCGTCCCGGTGGAGCCGGAGGTGTAGATGATGTGGGTGGGGATCTCCGGGGAGCGCCGCGCGGGCGGCAGGACGTCCCCGCCCGAGATCGCGCCGGTGACCTCGATCCTCGGCACCCCGGCGAAGGGCCAGGGCCCGTCCGGGTCGGCGCAGATCGCGCGCAGCCCGCTGTCGCCGGCCATGAACCGCACCCGCTCGGCGGGGTAGTCGGGGTCGAGGGGGACGTACGTGCAGCCGTGGCCGATCACCGCCACGACGGCGGCGACGACCCGCCAGGAGCGCCGCATGAAGACGCCGACCCGGTCGCCGGGGACGAGCCCGAGCTCGCCGAGCGAGCGGCGGATCCCGGAGGCGGCGTCCGCCAGCTCGGCGTAGCTCACGGATCGGTGTTCGTCGGTGACGGCGAGCGCGTCGGGCCGCCGCAGCACGTGCTCGTAGAAGGCCGAGGCCAGGGAGCCGAATTCTTCGTCCACAGGTCAGGACGATCTCCAATGGCACGACATATGGGTATTCGTCGGCGGGCTAGGCTTCCCCCGGCGACCCGGCCTGGCGGCTAGGTACCGTCCGCGCCCTGCGGCGGAAGACGCCGGCGCCGCGCCTGGCGATGCTTCTCGGCATGAACGGTGTCGTTTTCGTCTTCCCCGGCCAGGGTGCCCAGTGGCGCGGCATGGGAAGCGCCCTGCTGGAGCAGGAACCGGCCTTCGCCGCGGCGATCCGGGAGTGCGAGGTCGCGCTCGAACCGTACCTGGACCGATCCGTCACCGACGTCCTCGCGGGCAGGGCCGACGCCGACACGATCGACGTCGTCCAGCCCGCCCTCTTCGCCCTGCAGGTCGGGCTGGCCCGCCTGTGGGAGGCCAACGGCGTCGTGCCCGCCGCCGTGGTCGGGCACAGCCTGGGCGAGGTCGCCGCCGCGCACGTGGCGGGCGCCGTCACCCTCAAGGAGGCGGCGCGGATCGTCGGCGTCCGCAGCCGCCTCTACCGCAGGCTCAGCGGGACGGGCGCGATGGCGCTGCTCGGCCTCGGCTGGGAGGAGGCCGCCACCGTGGTCGCCGAGCAGAACGACCGGAGCGGCGGCCGTATCTGCCTGGCCGCCGCCAACGCGCCCGGCTCTACCGTGGTGGCCGGCGACCACGACGCGGTCCACGCCCTCGTCGAGCAGCTCCGCTGGGAGGACATCTTCTGCCGCCTGGTCGGCGCCGACGTCGCCGGTCACAGCCACCACGTCGACCCGCTGCTGCCCGAGCTGCGCGACGCGCTGGCCGCCCTGGCGCCGGTGCCCGCCACGACCCCGCTCTGGTCGACCGTCACCGGCCGCCCCGGCACGGCGCCCGACGCCGTCTACTGGGGACGGAACCTGCGCGAGCCCGTCCTGTTCTGGCCGGTGATCCGGCAGCTGCTGGCCGCCGGGCACGACACGTTCGTCGAGCTCAGCCCGCACCCCACCCTGCTGTCCGGGCTGCGCGACGTCGACGCCCTGCTGCTGCCGTCCGTGCACAAGGAGGACACCGCCGCCTTCGCGGGCTCCCTCGCCCGGCTGCGCGAGGTGGAGCTGACCGCCGACGGCCCCCTGGGCGACCACCGGGTCGAGGGCCGGCCGGTCTTCCCCGGCGCCGGGTACGTGGCGGCCGCCCTGGAGCACTCGGACGCGCTGGCCGGGGTGGAGTTCCACGTCCCGCTGGTGCTGGACGCCCCGCGCCGCCTGGGAGCCGTCCTCGACGGCGACGCCATCGAGCTCGTTGCGGAGGGCCGCGCGCACGCCTCGGCCTGCTGCACGACACCGGAACCCGCCGCGGACCTGGACCTCCCGCTGATCAGGTCCCGCTGCGCGGACCGGGTCGGCGCGGAGGAGCTCTACGCGGGCTTCGAGGCCAGGGGCATGCAGTACGGTCCCGCCTTCCGGCGGGTCGAGGAGGTCTTCGCCGCCCCCGGCGAGTCCCTCGCCCGCCTGCGCGCCGTTCCCTCCTCCGCCGCGTCCTCCGCGGCCGGGCCGTACCGCCTGGACGTGGCGCTGATCGACGCCTGCCTGCAGGCGGCGGCGCCCGCCCTCGGCGACGGCGGCGGCCTCCTCCTGCCCAGCGCGGTGGCCCGGGTATCGGTGCTGGGCGAGCTCGGCACGGCCCGCTGGGCGTACGCCAGGGTCGCGCCCCGCCCGGCCACCGGCACGCGGGAGAACACGGACACGGGGGCGGACGTGCTGCTCGGCGTCGACGCCTGCGACGAGGACGGCCGGGTCGTCCTGGCGCTGCGCGGGGTGCGGCTGCGGGCGATCGACCGCGAGGCCGGGGCCGGCGGCTGGACGTACACCACGCGCTGGGTGCCGGTGGAGCCCGGCGCCGGCGAGCCGTTCGACGGCGTGGTGCACCGGGTCGAGCCGGGACGGCCCGCCGAGGAGGCGCTGCGGTCGCTGCTGGAGCTGGTCCAGGAGCTGGCCGCCGCGCCGGAGCCGGAGCGGCTGTGGGTGGTGACCAGGAACGCCCAGCCCGTGGAGCCCGGCGACCCGGTCGACCCCGACGCCGCCGCCGTGTGGGGGATGGCCCGCACGGTCAGGCACGAGCACCCCGAGCTGCGCTGCGTCCTCATCGACCTGGACGCCGGGTACGACCCGTCCACCTGGACCCCGGCCGGGCACGAGCCGTGCGCGCCGGTCCTGGGCCCGGGCCCGGTTCCGGTTCCGGTCCCGGTTCCGCGCGGGGCGTTCGCGGGGGACCCGGCCGGAGACGGTGACGGAGACGGGACGCCGGGCCGGGACGCCCCCGGTGCCGCGGACGAGCCGCCCACCTGGAACCTGGGGGGTGAGAACGAGGTCGCCCTGCGGGGCGGCAGGGCGTTCGCGCCGCGTCTCACCCCGCGACCGGCCGGGCCGCGCGGCCCGCACCGGCTCGTCCAGCGCGTCCAGAAGGACCTCGGCACCCTGTCCCTGGTCGAGGACACCTGGGTCGGCGAGGCTCCGGTCGAGGAGGCCCCGGTCGGCGAGTTTCCGGTCGAGGAGGCCCCGGTCGGCGAGTTTCCGGTCGAGGAGGCCCCGGTCGGCGAGTTTCCGGTCGAGGAGGCTCCGGCCGGGAAAGCCCTGGCCGCAGGTGTTCCCGGCGTGCCCGGAGCGGGGAAGGTGCGGATCCGGGTGCACGCCGCCGGGCTCAACTTCAACGACGTGCTGCGCGGGATCGGCATGCTGGGCGAGCAGTCCGAGCCCCTCGGCTACGGCCTGGAGTGCGCGGGCGAGGTGACCGCCGTCGGCGACGGCGTGACCGGCCTCGCCCCCGGCGACCGGGTGGTGACCCTCGTCGCCGAGATCGGCGCGATGGCCTCGCACGTCACCGTGGACGCCCGCCTCGCCGTGCCCATCCCCGCCGACCTCGGCTTCACCGAGGCGGCGACGCTGCCCGCGGCGTACGTCACCGTGGTCTACGGCATGGAGCGGCTGGCCCGCCTGGAGGCCGGGGACCGGGTGCTGGTCCACGCGGCGGCCGGCGGCGTCGGCCAGGCGGCGGTGCGGCTGGCGCGGCGCGCGGGCGCGGAGGTCATCGCCACCGCGGGCTCGCCCGGCAAGCGGGCCTGGCTCAGGGAACAGGGCGTGGAGCACGTCTTCGACTCGCGCTCCCTGGACTTCGCCGACCGGGTCATGGAGGTCACCGGCGGCGCCGGGGTCGACATGGTGGTCAACTGCCTGGCCGGGGAGGCCGTCGACGAGGGGCTGCGCGTCCTGGCGCCCTTCGGCCGGTTCGTGGAACTCGGCAAGCGCGACATCGCCGGGAACCGGCCGCTGCCGCTCGCGCCGTTCGCCAAGAGCCTGTCCTTCCACGCCGTGGAGGCGTTCTCGCTGACCTGGCGGCGCCCGGAACTGGCCGGGGCGATGCTGCGCGAGGTGGTGGACGCGGTCGCGGACGGCACGCTCGGCCCGCTGCCGGTGACGGCCTTCCCCGCCGCCGAGGCCGAGGCGGCGTTCCGCCACATGGCGTCGGCCCGGCACATCGGCAAGGTGGTCCTCACCTTCGACCGGCCCCGGCTGCGCGCCGACGGCACCTACCTGGTCACCGGTGGCCTGAGCGGTCTCGGCCTGGCCTCGGCCGAGGGCCTCGTACGGCAGGGCGCCCGGCACCTCGCGCTGATGGGCAGGAGCGAGCCGGGACCGGACGCGCGCGAGCGGATCGCCGCGCTGCGCGAGGAGGGCGTGCGGGTCACGGTGCTCGCCGCCGACGTCGCCGACGCGGCCGCGCTGGAGGCGGCCCTCGACGGACTCCGCGCCCAGGGGCCACCGCTGCGCGGCGTCCTGCACGCCGCCGGGGTGCTGCGCGACCGCACGATCACCGCGACGGACTTCGACGAGGTACGCGAGGTGCTGCGCCCCAAGCTGGACGGCACCCGCAACCTGCACCGGCTCACCTCCGGCGACCCGCTGGAGCTGTTCGTGCTGTTCTCCTCGGCGGCCGGGCTCCTCGGCTCCGGCGGCCAGGCCGGCTACGCGGCGGCCAACGCCTTCCTGGACGGCTTCGCGCACTGGCGCAGGGGGCGGGGCCTGCCCGCCACCAGCGTCGACTGGGGCGTCTGGTCGGAGATCGGGCTCGCCGCCCGGCCCGACCGGGCGGGCCGGCTCGCGGACAAGGGCATGGGCCCCATCGACCCCGCGTCGGGGCTGCGGATCCTGGCCGGGCTGCTCGCGGAGTCGCCGGCCCAGGTCGCGGTCGTCCCCCTGGACGTCGCCGCCTGGTTCGCGCACAACCCGGGACAGGAACGCTGGTCGATCTTCGCCGGGCTGGCGGGCGGCCACACCGCGACCGGCCCGCTGGACATCACGACCCCCGAGGAGCTGGAGAGGGCGCTCACCGAGTGGGTGGCGGGCGTGCTGCGCACCTCCCCTGCCGCGATCGACCCCGAGGTGTCGCTGACCCGCCTCGGCCTGGACTCCCTGATGGCCGTCGAGCTGCGCAACCTCCTGGAGGCCCGGCTCGGGGTGCGGCTGCCCACCCCCGCCTTCCTCGACGGCCCCACCGTCGCCGAGCTGGCCGGACGGGTGAGCGCCCACCTGGGGGAGCGGCCCGCCGGGGGAGACCCCGTGACGGACGCCCGCGACCCGATGGCGGCGCGGCTGGACGCCCTGTCCGACGCCCAGGTGGACGCCCTGCTGGACGAGCTTCTCAACGACCACATCGGAGGAATGGCATGACATCTCATGATTCGGTGCTGGCGTCCCTGCTGGCCACCGCCGACGAGCACGGCGGGCGTCCGGCCCTGACCTTCCTGGGCAGGGGCGAGAGCACCGCGTGGACCTTCGCCCAGCTGGCCCTGCGCGCCCGGCAGGTCGCCACCCGCCTCACCGAGGCCGGCGCGTGCGGCGAGCGCGTGCTCCTCGCCTGCCCCTCCTCGGCCGAGTACGCGCCCGTCTTCTACGGCTGCATGCTCGCCGGAGCCGTGCCCGTACCCGTCTACATGCCCTCCCTCGCGCACTTCAGGTCGGCCTGGTCGAAGATCGCCTCCATCGCCCGCGACTCCGGCGCCGCCTACGCCGTCGCCCCCGAGCCGCTCCCCGACGCGGGCGTGCTGGCGTCCCTGCCCGGGTTCCGGGGCTGGCTGCACTTCGCCGACCTGCTCTCCGGCGACGCCGCCGACCACTGGTCGCTGCCCGTCCCCGGGGACCTGGCGTTCCTGCAGTACACCTCGGGCTCCACCGGCAACCCCAAGGGCGTCATGGTGACCCACGGCGGCCTCACCCACAACGCCCGCGCGGTCGCCTCGGCCGTCGGAGCCACCCACGAGAGCACCACGGTCTCCTGGCTGCCGCTCTACCACGACATGGGGATCATCGGCTCGCTGGTGTCGCCGCTGCTGTGGGGCGCCCACGTGGTGAAGATGTCCCCGCAGGCGTTCGCCGCGCAGCCGGTCAGCTGGCTGCGGGCCATCTCCGATTACGGCGGGCAGTTCTCCTACGCGCCCAACTTCGCCTACGACCTGTGCGTCAGGAAGGCCACCGACGCCGACGTCGCGTCCCTGGACCTGAGCGGCTGGCGGGTGGCGCTCAACGCCGCCGAGCCGCTCCGGCGGGCCACCATACGGAGCTTCGCCGAGCGGTTCGCGCCCGCCGGACTCGACGCCGCGAGCCTGCGCGTCGCGTACGGCATGGCCGAGAGCACCCTGGTGATCTCCACCTCGCGGCTGGAGGTCGACGACCCCGGCGTCCAGGTGGGGGAGCGCGCCTACGTCCGCTGCGGAACCCCGGTGCAGGACATGGTCTTCGAGATCGCCGACCCCGCCACCGGGCTGCCGTGCGCGCCCGGCGAGGTGGGGGAGGTGTGGGTGTCCGGCCCCTCGGTCGCGGACGGCTACTGGCAGCGCCCCGACGCCACCGCCGAGACCTTCCACGCCCGCCTGCCGGGACGGCCCGAGAGCTTCCTGCGCACGGGAGACCTCGGCGTGATGGAGGACGGCGACGTGGTGATCGTCGGACGCCACAAGGACCTGATCGTCATCAACGGGGTCAACCACTATCCCCAGGACGTCGAGTACACCGTCGAGCGGGTCAGCCCCGCCGTGCGGAGCGGCTTCGGAGCCGCGTTCGCCACCGAGCCCACCGGCGACGTGCCGCAGGCCGAGGCCGCGGTGGTGGTCGCCGAGGTCATGGCCAAGCACGCCGGGAACCTCGGCGAGCTGATCACCGAGATCCGCCTCGCCGTGGCCAGGGAGCACGATGTGATGCTCGACGGGGTGTTCCTGGTCGAGCCGCGCAGCATCCCCAAGACCACCAGCGGCAAGATCCAGCGCCGCGAGTGCCGCGCGATGCTGCTGGACGGCGCGTTCCCCGTGCTGGCCGGATGGACCTCGCCCGCGCTCGCGGGCGCCGACCCGGTGGCGGCCCTGCGATGAACGTCCAGGACCTGCTGCTCTCCCTGGTCGCCGAGCGCACCGGCCTGGCCGACACGGACGCCGACCGGCTGTTCATCGACTACGGCATCGGCTCCGCCGACGCGGTCGCGCTCGCGGCCGAGCTGGAGGCCCGCCTGGGCCTCCAGTTGCCCACCACCGTCTTCTACGACCACCCCAGCCCCCGCATGCTGGCGGCGCACCTGACCGCGTCGGCACCGTCGGCACCGTCGGCGTCGTCGGTGTCATTGGTGCGGGAGCCTGAGCGGGAGGCGGCCGCGTACTCCCCCGAACCGGTGGCGATCGTCGGCATCGGCTGCCGCCTGCCCGGCGCCGACGGCCCCGCGAACCTGTGGAGGCTGCTCGCGGACGGCGTCGACGCGGTCGGCGCGGTACCGGGGGAGCGGGCCGCGCGGCACCCGGGCTGGCGGCAGCCGGGGGTGGGCGAGGGCGGGTTCCTGCCGGACGTGGAGGCGTTCGACCCGGCGTTCTTCACGGTCAACGCCAGGGAGGCCGAGGCGATGGACCCCCAGCAGCGGATGCTGCTGGAGGTCGCGCACGAGTCCCTGCAGGACGCCGGGCTGCGGCTGTCCGAGATGGGAGGGAGCCGGACCGGCGTGTTCGCCGGGATCAGCAGCGGGGACTTCCTGGTCAGCAGCTTCTCCGGGACGGCCGAGCCCGGCCTCTACACCCCGACCGGCGTGGCGCACAGCGTGGCCGCCAACCGCGTCTCCTACGTCTTCGACCTGCACGGCCCCTCGATGGCGATCGACACCGCCTGCTCGTCGTCGCTGGTCGCCGTCCACCAGGCGGTGACGGCGCTGCAGACGCGCCAGTGCGACACCGCCCTCGCCGGAGGGGTCAACGCGATCCTCTCCCCCGACATCGGCCTGTGCTTCCGTACGGCCGGGGTGCTCGCCCCCGACGGCCGCTGCAAGTCCTTCGGGGCGGGGGCCGACGGCATGGGCCGCTCCGAGGGCGCCGTCATGGTGACGCTCAGGCGCCTGGGCGACGCGCTCGCCGCCGGGGACCGGATCTACGCCCTCATCCGGGGCGGCGCGGTCAACAGCGACGGGCGTACCAACGGGCTGATGTCGCCGAGCGCCCCCGCGCAGGCACGGCTGCTGCGCGCGGCGTGCCGGGCGGCCGGGGTCGAGCCCGGCGACGTCGGCTACGTCGAGGCGCACGGCTCGGGCACCCGGCTGGGCGACCTGATGGAGCTGCGCGCCCTGTCGGAGGTGATGGGCACCACGTCCGGGCGCCGCGCCGAGCTGCGGATCGGCTCGGTCAAGAGCAACGTGGGCCACCTGGAGGCCGCGGCGGGCGCGGCCGGGCTGGCCAAGCTGGCCCTGTCGCTCTTCCACGGCACGCTCCCGGCGAGCCTGCACGCCACGAGGCCCGCCGAGGACTTCGACTGGTCCGGTGCCGGGCTGCGCGTCCAGGAGCGCCTCGAACCCTGGACGGAACGGCTGGCCGGGGTGAGCTCCTTCGGCTTCGGCGGCACCAACGCCCACCTGATCCTGGAGGCGCCCCCGTCCCCGGTCGCGTCTTCGTCCCTGTCCCCGGCCGCGGTCACGGCAGGGCGTGTGGGTGAGGTCCGGGGAGAGACGCGCTCGCGGGTCCACGCCCGTCCCCGGCGGCAGGTCTGGGAGGACTGCGAGGGACTGCCCCCCGACGAGATGTGGTCCTATCCCGACAGGTCCGCAGAGCCCCCGGCTCCCGTCGGGGCGTCCTCTCCGGATGGAACCGGCTCTCCGGAAGACACCGGGGAGACGGCTCCGGCGGCCTCCCCGGGCAGGCGCCACTACCTGCCGCTGTCGGCGCACACCCACGCGGCGCTGCGGGAGCTGGTCGTACGGTGGCGGGCCGCGCTGCGGGACCCGGCGCTGGACCTGGCGGCGGCCTGCCACACGGCGGGGGACCGGCGCGACCACCACGCGCACCGGGCCGGGGTGACCGGCGCCGACGCCGCCGAGCTGGACCGCGAGCTCGACAGGGCACTGACCGACCTGGCCGCCGCGACACCGGGCGGTACCGCCCCGGGCGGCCTCGCCTTCGTCTTCGCCGACGAGCCGTACACCGGCGAGCCGCACGCCGATGAGCCGCACGTTGACGGGGCGCGCACCGGCGAGCCCGGCGCGCCCGCCGGGCGGGTCGCGTCCGCCGAAGACGGCACGCGGGCCGGACCCGCCGAACGCGCCGAAGACGCGGCCTCCTCCGCTTCCGCCGCACTCGCCGGGCTCGCCGCACTCGCCGACGAGCTGCGCCGGGCGGGCATCCGTCCCGGCCTGGTGATCGGTCACGGTGCCGGTGAGGTCGCCGCCGCCCGTCATCTCGGCGTGCTGGCGCCCGCCGCGGCCGACGCCGTGGCCCGGCACCGCGCCCGGCTGCTGGCCGGGCTGCCGCCCGTGCACGCCCTGCGGGTCCGGCTGGCGCGCAGGCTGGCGGAGGCCCTGTGCGCCCGCGTCGGTCCCGCGCTCGCGGTGGCCGCGGTGGAGGACCCGCAGACCTGCGTCATCGTCGGTCCCCGGGCCGCGCTGGCCGGTCTGGCCGCGACCCTCTCCGCCGGGGACGTGCTCTGCGGGGACCTCGGACCCGCGACCGCCGACCACAGCGGGCTGGCCGGGCCGCTCGCCGCCGAGCTGGCGGAGGCCCTGGAGGGGTTGCCCGCCAACGTGGGGGAGACGGTGTCGCTGTCGACGCTCACCGGCGCGCCGATCGACGGCCGCGCGCAGGGAGCCGGGTACTGGGCGCGCCACCTGGCCGGGCCGAGCCTGCTCGGCGACGCGCTCACCGGCGCGCTGGACCGGGGCGTACGCACCTTCGTGGAGATCGGCGCCGCGGGACTCGGCCCCCGGCTGCGCGGCGTCGCGAACGGCAGGAAGGCCCGCGTGGTGCGCTGCGCCACCGCGAGCGACCTGCCCGGCGTGCTGATCCGCCTGTACGAGCTCGGCCACGACCCCGACTGGGCCGCGCTCAACCCGCCGGGGGCGGTGACGTCCATCCCGCTGCTGCCCTGGTCCCGGGACTGGTCCGCCTCCCTTCCCCCGGTTTCCCCGGCTTCCCCGGCCGTTCCCGTGACCGTCGTTCCCCAGGAGGTGATCGCATGAGCACCGTCGAGACGGCTCGATCGGGAGACGGCGGCATGGACGCCGTCTCGTACGGGACGGACCCGCCGGGAGGCGGCGGCGCGAGCACCGTGCTGCACGAGGTGGCCCGGCAGGTGGAGCGCACGCCCGACGCGATCGCGGCGATCGGCCCGGGCTCCGAGATCACCTACGGGCGGCTCGCCGCCCGCGCCGGCGCGGTGGCCCGCGTCCTGCGGGACCGGGGCGTGCGCCCGGGGGACGTGGTCGGCGTCGCGCTGCCCCGCTCCGCCGACTACGTGGCCGTGATCCTGGGCCTGTGGCAGGCCGGCGCGGTCTTCCTGCCCCTCGACCCGGCCCTGCCGCCCGAGCGGCTCCGCTTCCAGCGGGAGCAGGCGGGCATGAGCCTGCTCCTCGACTCACTGCCACCCGAGGAAAGCACACGGGAACCGGGAACCGGCGACGCCTGGGAAGCACGGGCGCCGCGCCCGGAAGGCGAAGAAGTCTCGGGCACCGCGAGGACGCCGGAGACCCGCACCGCGGAGGCGTCCGAGCCGGGCACGGGCACCGCGAAGACGCCCGGGCCCCGCGCCGGAGGCGGATCCGAGCCGCGAGAGGGCGCGTACCGGCTGCCGGCCGGTGACGTCCGGCCCGAGCAGTGCGCGTACGTGATGTTCACCTCCGGCTCCACCGGGCGGCCGAAGGCGGTGCGGGTCTCGCACGCCTCGCTGCACAACTGCGTGCGGGCCGTCGCCGAGCTGCTCGCCCCCGGCCCCGCCGACCGGTACGCCGCGAACCAGACCTTCTCCTTCGACATCTCGCTGCTGGAGATGTTCGTCCCGCTCAGCCACGGAGGCG
Source organism: Streptosporangium sp. NPDC002524 (assembly GCF_040295985.1). Taxonomy (NCBI): domain Bacteria; kingdom Bacillati; phylum Actinomycetota; class Actinomycetes; order Streptosporangiales; family Streptosporangiaceae; genus Streptosporangium; species Streptosporangium sp. NPDC002524. The sequence continues at coordinate 59,062 of NZ_JBEOWK010000014.1, forward strand.
CGACCCTGGTGACCTCCGAGGCGCTGCAGGCCGACCCCGGGCGGCTGGTGGGCTGGCTGGAGGAGCACGGCGTCACCGTCGTCCACGCCACCCCCACCGCCTGGCGCGCGCTGCTGCCGCACCTGACGCCGGGGCGCGAGGCGCTGCAGGCCGTCTGCGGCGGCGAGGTGCTGACCGCGCGGCTCGCCGCCGAGCTGGCCGGGCACGCCGGGCGCGTCTGGAACTTCTACGGTCCCACCGAGGTCACCGTGTGGTGCACCGCCGGGCTCGTGGACGCGGCGGAGCCCGACCCGCTGCCGGTGGGCAGGCCGCTGGACGGCTACCGCGTCGTCGTGCTCGGAGACGACGGCACGCGGGTGCCGGACGGCGAGCAGGGCGAGATCCACGTCGGCGGGCGCGGCGTGGCCCTCGGCTACGGCGGCGCCCCCGAGCTCACCGCCGAGCGGTTCGTCGAGCACCCCGAGCACGGCAGGCTCTACCGGACCGGCGACCTGGGGCGGATGCGCGCCGACGGGCAGCTGCGGTTCGACGGGCGCCGCGACCGCCAGGTGCAGCTGCGCGGTTACCGGATCGAGCTGGGCGAGATCGAGTCCGTGGCGCAGGAGCACCCGCTGGTCGAGCTGGCCGCCGCGCACGTCGTGGACGGCGCTGGCAGCACTGGCGGCACCGGCGGCGCTGACGGTGCCGACGGGGTCCTGCTGCTGTTCGCCCAGGGAGCCGTCACCCCCCGGGCGCTGCGCAAGCACCTCGCCGCCCACCTGCCCTCGTACATGATCCCCGCCAGGATCGACGTGCGCGGCGCCTTCCCGCTCACCCCCACCAAGAAGATCGACCGCGTCGCGCTGCTGGCGTCGGCGAACCGTTAGGAGAAGTCGTGGCCGGATTGCACGAGCTGGTCGAAGCCCAGGTGGAACGGACCCCGCACGCCGTGGCCGTCATCGACGCCGACGGCAACACCCTCACCTACCGCCAGCTGGAGCGGCGCGCCAACCAGCTCGCCCACCACCTGCGCGGCCTCGGAGTCGTCGCCGACACCCCCGTGGCGGTGTGCGTGCACCGGGGCCTGGACCTGGTCATCGCGCTGCAGGGGATCCTCAAGGCCGGGGGCGCCTACCTGCCGATCGACCCCGACGCGCCGCCCGCGCGGGTGCGGCTCATGCTCGCCGAGGGCGCGGTGCCGGTCGCGGTGGGCGAGCAGGCGCTCGCCCACCTGCTGCCCGGCGACATCACCCGCGTCGTGCTGCTCGACCGCGACAGCGCGCTGATCGACGGCCGCCCGGCGACACCCCCCGCCTCCGGGGTGCGCCCGGAGCACCTGGTCTCCCTCTACTACACCTCCGGCTCGACGGGCACGCCCAAGGGAGTGGCCAGCACCCACGGGGGCTGGGTCAACCGGATGCGGTGGATGCAGGACGAGCACCGCCTCGAACCCGGCGAGACCGTGCTGCACAAGACGACGCTGAGCTTCGACGACTCGGCCGTGGAGGTGTTCTGGCCGCTGTCGGTCGGCGGCGTGGTCGCGATCCTGCCGCCGGGCGAGCACCGCGACCCGGTCGCGCTGCTGGAGGCCTCCCTCCGCTTCGGCGCCGCGGTGGTGCAGTTCGTGCCCAGCATGCTCTCCCTGTTCCTGGAGGCGCACCGCAGGGCCGGGCTGCCGCCGCTGCCGCACCTGCGCCACGTGATCTCCAGCGGGGAGGCGCTGACCGCGCCGCTCGCCCTCGCCTTCCACGAGCAGATCGGCCTGTACGGCTGCCGCCTGCACAACCAGTGGGGCGCCACCGAGGTGTCGATCGACTCGACCCTGTACACCTACGACCCGCACGACCCGCACGCCGGCCCGGTCGTCTCCATCGGGGCGCCCTTCACCGGCAACACCGTGCACGTGCTGGACGAGGCCGGGGAGCCCGTACCCGACGGCGAGGCGGGTGAGCTGTTCATCGGCGGGATCGGCCTGGCGCGCGGCTACCACCGCAGGCCCGCGCTCACCGCCGAGCGCTTCCTGCCCGACCCCTACGGCCCGCCGGGCTCGCGGCTCTACCGCACCGGGGACCTGGGACGGCGCCGCCCCGACGGCGCCCTGGACTTCCTCGGCCGCACCGACCACCAGGTCAAGATCCGCGGAGTGCGGGTCGAGCTGGGCGAGATCGAGGCCACCCTGGACGCCCACCCGGCCGTCCAGCGGTCCGCCGTCACGGTCACCGGGGAGCGGCTGCTCGCCTACGTTGTCCCCTCGGACACCGCTCCGGACACCGCCTCGGACACCGCCCCCGGCACCGTCCCGGACCCGGCGGAGCTGCGAGCCCACCTCGCCGAGCGGCTTCCCCCGTACCTCATCCCCGCGCAGATCGCGGTGATCGGCGAGATGCCGCTGACCACCAGCGGCAAGGTCGACCGGGCCGCGCTGCCGGAGATCGTCGCGCCCGCCGAGCGGTCCGAGGGCAGGCCCCCGGTCACCGCCGTGCAGAAGACGCTCGCCGCGATCTGGGCCGACGTCCTCGACCTGGACCAGGTGTGCCTGGACGACAACTTCTTCGAGCTGGGCGGCAACTCGCTGCTCGCCACCCAGGTCATGTTCCGTATCCAGGACGACCTGCGCATCGACTTCCCCCTCTACCTGCTGTTCTCCGCCGAGTCGCTGGAGGAGCTGGCCGAGGAGGTGGCCGAGACGCGCGCCGAGCAACTCCCGCCGCTGCCGCGCGCCTCCCGCGAGGGGCCGCTGCCGCTCTCCTACGGCCAGGAGCGCCTGTGGTTCCTGCACCGGCTGGCGCCCGGCTCGACCGCGTACAACGTGCCGACCGCGTGCCGCCTGCACGGCCGCCTCGACGTGGCGGCGTTCCGCCAGGCGTTCGACGAGCTGGTCGCGCGGCACGAGATCCTGCGCACCCGCTACGTCGAGAGCCCCGACGGGATCCCCGAGGTGCGCATCGACGCCCGCGGGCCCCGGCTGACCGTGGGCAGCGCGCCCGGCGAGACCCGCATCGCCCGCGAGGGCGCCGCCTCCGACGCCCTGCAGGCCGACTGGGACGAGCCGTTCGACCTCGCCGCCGCCGCGCCGGTGCGGGCCAGGCTGACCCGGCTGGACGACTACGAGCACGTCTTCTCCATGGTCGTCCACCACGTCGGCTACGACGCGGGCTCCGAGCAGGTGTTCTGGCAGGAGCTGGCCACCCTGTACGAGGCCGCGCTGTCCGGCCGGCCCGCCGTGCTGCCCGAGCCGGGCGCCCAGTACGTCGACTACGCCGCCTGGCAGCGCGAGCACGCCGTGGGCGGCGAGCAGCTCGACTACTGGCGCGCCCAGCTGTCCGGGCTCACCCCGGTGGAGCTGCCCATCGACCGGCCCCGGCCGCCCGTGCAGACCTACGCGGGCGCCAGGACCTCCTTCATGATCGAGGAACGGGTCACCGAGGAGCTGCGCGCGCTCAGCCGGGAGGCGGGCACGACGCTGTTCGCCGCCCTGCTCGGCGCGTTCCAGGCCACGCTCTTCCAGGCCTGCGGCGGCGACGTCGCCGTGGGCTCCCCGGTGCCCGGCCGCACCCGCCCGGAGGCCGAGCAGATGATCGGCTTCTTCGCCAACACGCTGGTGCTGCGCACCTCCTGCGGCGGCGACCCGACCTTCGCCGAGCTGCTGGAGCGCGTCCGCGAGGTCGTCCACGGCGCCTACGCCCACCAGGACGTCCCGTTCGAGCGGCTCGTCCAGGCGCTGCGCCCGCCGCGCCGCCCCGGCCGCACCCCGTTCTTCGACGTCATCTTCAACGGCGTCCCGCTCAGCGCGCTCACCGGCGCCGAGAGCGTGCGCCTGCCCCAGCTGACGGTGACCCCCATCGACCTGGCGACGCGTACCACGGTCGCCGACCTCGTCTGCTCGGTCGCGGAGACCCCGGACTCGATCATCGGCGAGGTCGCCTACAACACCGGCCTGTTCGACGGACCAACCGTCGAGGGCCTGGTGGATGCATGGCTGCATCTGCTGGGAGCGGCGGTGCGCGAACCGCACGCGCCGCTCTCGGCACTGTCACCGGTCCCCCATGCGTGAACGGAAGTCCGAGATGCTGCGCACGATGTTCAAGTCCAAGATCCACCGAGCGACCGTCACCCACGCCGACCTGCACTACGTCGGCTCGGTGACGATCGACCAGAACCTGATGGACGCCGCCGACCTGCTGGAGGGCGAGCAGGTGGCGATCGTCGACATCACCAACGGCGCCCGCCTGGAGACGTACGTCATCACCGGCGAGCGCGGCAGCGGGGTGATCGGCATCAACGGCGCCGCCGCCCACCTGGTCTCGCCCGGGGACATGGTGATCCTGATCTCCTACGGCCAGTACACGGGCGGCGAGCTGCCGGGCTACCGGCCCCGGGTCGTCCACGTGGACGGTGCCAACCGGATCGTCGACGTCGACCACGACCCGGCCCGCCCGGTACCGGGCGCCGAAGACCAGCTCGCGCCCGCGGGCGCGGCGAGGAGACCATGATGAGCACGCCCACGCACACCTCCGTCCAAGCGTCCGCGCACACCTCTCTCCAAGCGTCCGCGCACGCCTCGGCCCAAGCGACGCCCACCTCCGCTCAAACGTCCGCGCACGCCTCGGCCCGGGCCGCTACGCACGCCTCGGCCCAAGCGTCCGCGCGTGCCTCCGTCCAGGCGACGCGCGCCTCCGTCCAGCGGGCCCTGGCCGACGACTGGGCGATGCTGCTCGGCCTGGACGCCGTCGGCCCCGACGACGACTTCTTCGAGGCCGGAGGCCACTCGCTGGTCGCCGTCCAGATCGTCGCCAGGATCCGGGCGCGGCACGGCGTCGAGGTCCCGGTCGCCGACGTGTTCACCTACCCGACGGTGGGCGAGCTCGCCGAGGTGGTCGCCGGGATGCTGGAGGCCGGGACGTCGCTCCCATCGCTCCCATCGCTCGCGCCGCTGTCGCCGCTGGAGGTGGAAGGTGCCGGTCGCAGCGCCTGAGACGACCATGACCGGGGTGCCGCTCTCGTACGCCCAGGAGCGCATGTGGCTCGGCCACCAGCTCGACCCGGCGGGCACGGAGTACAACGTGTGCCTGGCGCTGCGGCTGCGCGGCACACCGGACGTCCCGGCGCTCGCCGGGGCGCTCGGCGACCTCGTCGCCCGCCACCAGGCGCTGCGCACGGTCTACGCGAGCGCCGGAGGGCTGCCGGTGGCGTCGGTGCTGCCCCCGGCCCCGGTCGAGCTGCCGGTGTACTTCGCCGGGTCGGAGGAGGAGGTCCGCGAGACGGCCGCCGCCGAGGCGCGGCGGCCGTTCGACCTCACGGCGGGCCCGGTGCTGCGCGCCCGGCTCGCCCGCCTGGCCGGGGACGACCACGTCCTGGTGCTCACCGTGCACCACATCGCCTTCGACGAGTGGTCGATGGGGGTGTTCCTGCGCGAGCTCGACATCCTCTACCGGGCCCGCGCCGAGGGCCTGCCGGACCCGCTGCCCCCGCTGCCCGCCTCCTACGACGAGGTCGTGGCGGCCGAGCGGGCGGCCGACCTGGGGCCCGCCCTGCGACACTGGCGGGCCGCCCTGGCCGGGCTCCCCGTGCTCGACCTGCCCGCCGACCACGCGCCCGTCTCCGAGACCTCCGGACAGGGGGCGGTCGTCACCTTCGCCGTCCCCGCCGCGACGGCAGCCGCGCTCGGCGCCGTCGCCCGGCGCTGCCGGGCCACCCCCTACATGGCCGGGCTCGCCGCGTTCGCCGCCCTGCTGTCACGCCACTGCGGCCAGGACGACGTCGCGATCGGCAGCACCGTCGCCAACCGCGCCACCCCGCACTCCGAGCACCTGGTCGGGGCCTTCTTCAACACCGTCGTGATGCGCGCCGACCTGTCGGGCGACCCGAGCTTCACCGAGCTGCTGCGCCGCACCCGCGCCTACTGCCTGGACGCCCTCACCCACCAGCACCTGCCGTACCCGATGCAGGCCGAGGGCCGCACCCCGCCGTTCCGCGTCCTGTACGAGATGCACGCCGGGCTGCGGGGGGCCACGGCGCTCGGGGACCTGGCCGTGGAGCCGTTCGCGTTCCCCGACACCGCCGCCAAGTACGACCTCGCCCTGTCCCTGATGCCCGGGGACGGGGACGGGGGCCTGGTGGGACACCTCACCTACCGCACCGACCTGTTCGAGCCGGACACCGCGCGGCGGCTCGCCGAGTCCTTCGCCCACCTGCTCGCCCAGGTCGCGGCCTCGCCCGGCGCGCCGCTCGCCACCCTGGAGATCCTCCCGCCCGCACAGCGCGAGGCGCTGCTCGCGGCCTGCCGGGGCCCCGAACCGCTGGGCCCGCTCGACGCCCGCGCCCACGAGCTCTTCGAACGCCAGGCCCGGCTCACCCCCCAGGCCGTCGCGCTGACCTTCGGCGCCGTCCGGCTGGGCTACCGGGAGCTGAACGCCAGGGCCAACCGCATCGCGCACTGGCTGCGCGGCCGGGGCATGGGCCCGGAGAGCGTCGTCGCCGTCCGCCTCGAACGCTCCGACTGGCTCGTCGCCGCCTTCCTCGGCGTGTGGAAGGCCGGGGCCGCCTATCTTCCGCTCGATCCCGGGCTGCCCGCCGAACGGCTCGCCCACATGGTCGCCGACTCCGGCGCCCACCTGGTCCTGGACGACGCGGCGGCCCTGGAGGCCGAGACCTCCGGCCACCCCTCCGACGACCCCGGTGCGACCGGCACGCCCGAGAGCATGGCGTACCTCATCTACACCTCCGGCTCCACCGGCAGGCCCAAGGGCGTCATGGTCCCGCACCGGGGCCTGGTGAACTTCCTGCGCTGGTGCGTGTCCGCCTACGCCGTCGGCGGGGTGGGAGGCGCCCCGCTGTTCTCCTCCGTCGCCTACGACATGGTCGTGCCCAACATCTACACGCCGCTGGTGGTCGGCCAGTGCCTGCACGTCGCCGCCGAGGACACCGCGCTGGACGAGCTGGGCGCCGCGCTGTCGGCGCGGCCGTACGGGTTCGTCAAGCTCACCCCCGGGCACCTGGAGGTCCTGGCGGGGCAGCTCTCCGCCGAGCAGGCGGCGGGCCTGGCCGGGGTCCTGGTGGTGGGCGCCGACGCCTTCCCCAGCCGGGCGCTGGCGTTCTGGCAGGCGCTGGACCCGGCGCCGGTGCTGCTCAACGAGTACGGGCCGACCGAGGCGTCCGTCGCCAACTGCGTGCACACCGTGACCGGCCCGATCGGCGGCGAGCTGGTCCCCATCGGCAGGCCCATCCCCGGCACCACCATGTACGTGCTGGACGACGCGATGCGGCCGGTCCCGATGGGCGTGCCGGGCGAGCTGTACATCGGCGGCGAGTGCGTGGTACGCGGCTATCACGGCAGGCCCGCGCTCACCGCCGAGCGCTTCCTGCCCGACCCCTTCGGCACCCCGGGCTCGCGGCTCTACCGTACGGGCGACCTGGGCAGGCTCCGGGCCGACGGGGAGTTCGAGTTCCTCGGCAGGATCGACGACCAGGTGAAGATAAGGGGGTTCCGTGTCGAACCGGGAGAGGTCGAGGCCGCCCTGGACGAACTGCCGGGGGTCGAGCAGTCGGTGGTCGTCGCCGCCCCCTGGCCCGGATCCGGCTCCGGACCTGGAACGGGACCAGGAGCCGGATCCGTACAGGGAGGCGGACCTGGACCTGGATCCGTACGGGGAAGCGGACCTGGAGCCGGATCCGCACGGGAGGGCGGACCCGATGGCGGACCTCATGGCGGGCCCGGGGGCGGACCAGGAGCCGGACCAGGAGCCGGGCCAGGAGACGGACGCAGGCTCGTCGCCTACGTCGTCGGCACCGCGACGGCGGCCGAGATGCGCGCGGGTCTCGCCCGCAGCCTGCCCGAGTACATGGTGCCCTCGGTCTTCGTGCCGCTGCCCGCGATCCCGCTCAACCGCAACGGCAAGGTGGACCGATCCGCGCTGCCCGATGTGAACGCCGCCCCCGCGCGGGACGCGGCGGAGGAGCCCGTCCCGTCCCGGCCGCGCACCGCCGTCGAGGGGCAGATCGCCGACCTCATCGCGGGCCTGCTCGGGATCGGCTCCGAGGACGTCGGCGCGGACGAGGACCTGTTCGCCAGGGGCATCGACTCGCTCGGCGCGGTACGGCTGATGGCCGGGGTGGAGCAGCGGCTGGGCGTGAAGGTCAAGCTCCGCAAGTTCCTCGCCAACGCCACCGTCAGCGGCCTCGCCACCCTGGTGTCGGCCGCCGTCCCCGACCGGGTCCCCGGACACCGTCCCGATCCCGGCCGGGATCCCGCCCCCGGCCCGGCCCCCGGGCAGGACCGTGGCCCTGATTTGGAACACGACCGTGCCCCCGACCTCGCCCCTGACGTTGGCCCTGACCGTGACCCCGGCCGCGCCCCTGACCGCAGTCCCGGCCCGGACCGTGGCCCGGACCTTGGCCCGGACCTTGGCTCTGACCGTTGTCCCGGTCACGATCGTGGTTCGGATCCCGGCCGGGATGCCGGGCACGGCCCCGCCACGTCCCTTCCCGTCATCACGCCACTGGTCGTCTCCTCGCCCGCCGGTGACCCGCTCTACTGCTTCCACCCGCTCGGCGGCTCCGCGCTCTGTTACGCGGGGCTGGCGGCCAGGCTCGCCGCGCACCGGCCGGTCTACGCGCTGCAGGCGCTGGAATCGGGGGTGAGCGCCGGTTCGCTGCCGGACATGGCCGCAACGTACGCGGGGGAGCTGGCCGGGTCCGGGCTGGACCTGGCGCGGCCGTACACGCTCGCGGGCTGGTCGGCGGGCGGGGTGCTGGCCTTCGAGACGGCGAGGAGGCTGCAGGCGCTCGGCCACCGCGTCGACCACGTGGTGCTGATCGACTCGGTGCTGCCCGAGGTGTTCGTGACCGACCTCCTGGACGAGCTGGGGGAGCTGGAGGCGCTGATCGACCGGCTGGCCCCGCTGGACGCGGCCGAGGCCGGGCAGGCCCTGCTCGACTCGCAGGTGGCCTTCTTCGCCGGGCTGGGCATGACGTCCGCCCAGGTGGCCGCCTACCACGAGGCGTACGGGCCGGGGCTGCTGCGGCTGTGGCGCGACAGCCTGCGCGGGCTGGCCGACTACCGCGCCGGCTGGTTCCACGGGCGGGTGACACTGCTGACCAGCGGACTCCACCCGCCCAAGCTGCGGGCCGTCCAGGAGGCCGGGTGGCGGCAGACCGTCTCCGACCTGACCGTGCACGAGATCCACGGCGAGCACCACGAACTCCTGCGCGCCCCGCACGTCGACCAGATCAGCCGCTTTCTCATGTCCTGAGACCGGAGCCCGGCCTCGCGTGCGCCTCCCGGGCGGAGACGCGGAGACATGGTTCCCCGGGACGACCGGCGGCGGGGGCCGGTCGTCCCGAGCCCCTAAGCCGCCATGGGGCGACGGGTTCTCAGCAGGCCGCGGGCGAGGGCGGCGCCGCGTTCGACGTCCGCGGTCGGGGCGGGTCTCTCGCTCCGCGCGGTGTCGTCGCACCGGGAGCACACGCCGGGGGACGTCACCGGGCGCCCGCACTCGTCGCACTCGTCGCGGGTCACCGGCCTCGGAACCGTCGGGACAACGGCAGGAGCGGGCATCTTGCTCCGCAGCCGGTGAACGATCAGTCTCGCGGGGGAGCGGACCTCGTCGGGCAGCCCGACGGTCAGGACCGTCCGGATCTGTGCCTCGGTGCCGCCCCGGGCGAGCCACTCGGCGAGGAGGGGCAGCACGGGGGCCATCTCGGACTCGCCGACGGTGAGCCGGGGTTCGGCACGGCCGAGACGGGCGAGGAGCGCGACACCCGGAGCCGCCGACCGGGGGTCGATGCCCGGTGCCCTCGATCGGGGGGCGGAACCTGGGGCCGTAGGTCGAAGGCCGGTGCCTGGAGCCATCGGTTGGGAGACGAGACCGGGAATCGTCGACCCGTCCTCGCCGTCCCCCACCGGTGGCCGGGCGGACCGCACGGGCTCGCCGGGCGCGCGCCCTCGGGCGGAGGGGGTGGTTTCTTTCTCTTCTTTCTTCACTCCCGTAGGGAGAGCGCTCGGTTCGCCGGGACGCGGCTCACCGGGTCTCGGCGACCCGAGACGCGGTCTGACCTGCTCTTCGACGCCTCGACGACCATCTTGGGGGGTGTCGTAGACGTCCACCACGGTGGAGATCCGTCCTGACGCGTTCCGGACGTGCTCGCGGGTCAGGTAGCCGTAGGTGATCAGCTCCCGCATGGCCCGCGCGATGGCCTGCTGGCCCTCGGGGTTGCCGGCGGAGAGAGTCTTGATGTCCTGGCGAGTGCTCTCGGGATGGGACAGAAGGTAGGAGAGCAGACCGCGTGCGGTGAAGGACAGCCGCCGGTCTCTGAGGCAAGAGTTCGGCAGGACCGTGAAACCGGTCGTGTGCTTGCTACGATGAATTCGCATGCGGATTTGTGCTCCGTGTGCCGTGTCCCGGGGGTGTTGGCGCACCCGCCGGGGCTTTTACGTTTTCAACATGAAGAGTAGCCCTGCGTGATGGTTCGGCGGGCCGTAATCTCTGCTCGCGTTGCGTGACAATCCGCAGCTCATGGGCCTTTTGTCCCTCTCGCCCACCTTCGCGGCGCCCGCCACCGCCGTATGGTCTGGTCGGGTCTGTCGGCAGGGGGCTCTGCGCCACGCAACGCGCGTTCCCGTGGCTCGTAGTAGCGTCGAAATCGGTTTCCCTGAGCGGCGAGGTCGCTCTCGGTCCCGATGTGCTTTATGTGCTTTCGGTCCTGATATGTCGGCGTGAAGTGGGAGGTGATCACGGTGCGTCCGGTCTTGTGACAGCCCCAGCCCGGGGTGTCGCGGAGCCGAAAGGTGACCGTATGAGCAAGACCGACAAGACCCGGCCCTGGTGGGTGCGGATGGCCGACGCGCCGATGGCGACCTGCCTGCCCGTGCACGACCACCGGTTCGGGCCCTGCACGCTGCCGGAAGAGATCACCGCTGACACCGCGTCCCTGAGCCACCGCACGGGCGGCTGCCACTGGAGCGCCACCGCCTACGCCTACTACCTGTTCGGGTACGGCCACGGGGGCCGGGAGTGGTCCCGCCTCCGCCGTGAGGAGCGCCGCCGCGACCGTCACCGGACACGCCGTGAGCTGCGCGCCAATCACGGCCAGGAGTGAAGCCCCCGAAAGGGTCCCGGCCGTACCCGCCTCTGAGAAAAATGAATCTACATTGTAAAGGGCGAGGGCTGGGCGCACGGAGCCGGGCGACCGCTTCAGCCGGTGGTCACCAAGCCGCTCGCACCGAGCCGCCCTTCCCCGGATGCTCGTCGACCGTGATCGGCACCGAGGTGATCGCGCCGTCGGCGAGGCCGGCCCGGTAGGCGCGCCACCTGTGCACGTACAGCAGGTGCTCGCCGGTCCCGTCGACGCTGAAGCGCAGGGTCAGCGAGGCGTCGGGCGGCAATTCCGGCCGGGCCAGGACCTGCGCGGGCCCGCCCGCCAGGGGAACGCGTTCGACGGTGTGCCCGGACGAGTAGATCAGCGCGCCGCCGTCAGCGGTGTGGGCGACCGACTCGAGGGCGAACGGCAGGTCGCCCGTGGTGTTCTTGACGATCCGGGACACGGTGTCGTCCGGGTCGACGCCCAGGCGGGTGAGGTCGAGCAAGGCGATGGACCGGTTCCTCAGCACGTAGGCGAGCGAGCGGCCGTCCGGAGCCCAGGACAGGCCGCTCACCCCTAGGTGCGTCAACGTCTTCCAGTCCAGGCGCCGGCCGGTGGCGACGTCGAGCACGGAGATCTTGGCGCCGCCTCCGATGAGCGGTGTGGCGTAGGCCAGCCGGGTGCCGTCGGCGCTGAGGGCGAGGTCGTAAACGAGCGTCAGGTCGTCGGGGTCGGTCTGGGGGACGGCCACGGGTTTCCCCGGTCGCCCGTCCTCGCCGAGGCGTATCAGGAAGAAACGAATGCGGGGGGTCGCCGACTCGGTCCAGCCGGCGATGGCGAACGTGCGGTTGTCCGGGGCGGCGTCCACGAGGTGCCAGGAGCTCTCGATGCCGGGCGGCAGCGGGACGTTCGCGACGAACGCCCCGGTCTCGGCGTCGTGCACGGCGGGCGGCACCGGCGTGAGGACGGCGGTCTTGGACCTGCCGGGGAAGCGGGCGAGCGGGGTGCGCGCGGAGACGAAGAACCGCGGCGGGCCCGTCGCGGTCAGGGGTGCTCCGGTCGCCATGGGCTCGGCCAGGGAGGTCGCCATCGGGAACGGGTGCTCCGCGGGACCCGAGGACACCATGGGCGAGGGCGGCGGGACCGCCGTGAGCGACGGCGGTGGCGAGGACGCCGGAGGCCGGGTCGCCGGAGGCTGTGGCGCGCTGGCGAGCGGCACCCGGTCGGCGGCCGGATCGGTGCATCCGGAGGCCAGGACGGCCAGGGCCAAGCCCGCCAGCGCGGCGGACGTACGGGGAGACATGCGGAGATCATCATATGGAAAAGCCCTTCACGACCAGCACGCGACAGGATCGGTCGAGAACCGTGACGGGGTGAACGGCGTGCGCGGGCAGGCGTATCGGCACGTCGCCGGTGCGTAATGATCATGTAGGGTGAGGCCCGCGATGAGCTCCGAATCCATGCCGCTCCGGGTGGCCGCCGAACACATGATCACGATCCCCGCCGGGTCGATCTTCCTGCGGGACGAGGGCACGAAGGCGGTCTGGAAGGCGGAGGTCGCGGCCTTCCGGCTGGCGCCGCATCCGGTGACCCGCGAGCTCTACCGCGACGTTCTGGGCGAGGCGCCCGAGAGCGCGGCGGGGCCGCGGACGCCGGTGACCGAGGTCTCCTGGACGGACGCCGTCCGGTTCTGCAACCTGCTCTCGCGGGCGGCGGGCCTCGACCCCTGCTACTCGGCGGGAACAGACCCCGACGGGCGGGACGTGGTCTGCGAGCCCGGGTCGGGCGGCTACCGCCTCCCGTCCGAGGCGGAGTGGGAGTACGCCTGCAGGGCCGGGACCTCCGGCGTCCGCTACGGGGAGCTGGACGAGATCGCCTGGCACCGGGGAAACTCCGGCGGCGAGATACACGACGTCGCGACCAGGGCGCCGAACGCGTGGGGACTCCACGACATGATCGGCAACGTGTGGGAGTGGTGCTGGGACGTCTACGACCCGGAGGTCTACGGCCCGTACCGCGTGTTCCGCGGGGGAAGCTGGGACGACCTGCCCCGGGGGTGCCGGGCCTCGTGCCGTCGTAAGAGCCATCCCACCTTCCGCGTCGACGACCTGGGGTTCCGGCTCGCCCGGTCACTGTGAGTGAGGCGCGGGGGCCGGCCGACCGGCGGGTCCCGCCCGGGTGCGGGTCCCGGGCCGTCGGCGGCATGACGGCCGGGGGCGGTGGGGCGGCGGCTTTTCCATGAGGAGCGGCGGCTTTTCCGCGAAGAGCGTCCCCTCGTCCTGACGGGCATCGTGACGCCGGAGACGGGGGCGGCGGCCTTCCTGCGAAGGGCGCCTTCTGCCGTGAAAAGCGCGCCTTGAACATGTGTGGGCGTAAACTTTCCGGATTGCGGACCGTTGTTTGGCGTCCTGTCCCAACCCTCGGTATTCTGGATCTCAAGGCCGAGAGGCGCTGCAACGGGCTCAGGCCCGCCACGCTCGGCCTTGATCTTCCTGCAAGGGCGCCTCCCTCGACGGGAGGCTGACCGGTGGACGGATCCTTGAGGCACGACGAGCGTGAAGAGCGCGACGAGCACGGCAACGACCTCGCACCCGGCGCTGACGCGCGTCCCGCGCAGGGCGCGCCGGGAGCCGAGGAGCGCGCGCAAACCCTGCGGGAGCTGCTGGAGCAGCGGATCCTGGTGCTCGACGGAGCCTGGGGCACGATGCTGCAGGGAGCCTCGCTCACCCCGGACGACTACCGCGGCGACCGCTTCCTCGATCACCCGCGCGACGTGACCGGCGACCCCGACCTGCTGAACCTGACGCGTCCCGACGTCATCCTGGACATCCACCGGCAGTACCTCGCGGCCGGGGCGGACATCACCACCACCAACACCTTCACCGCCACGAGCATCGGCCAGGCCGACTACGGGCTGGAGTCACTGGTGCGGGAGATGAACGTGCGGGCCGCCCAGCTGGCCCGCCAGGCCGCCGACGAGGCGGGCGGGCGGTTCGTGGCCGGTTCGATCGGCCCGCTGAACGTCACGCTGTCGCTGTCCCCGCGCGTCGAGGACCCCGCCTACCGGGCGGTCACGTTCGACGAGGTCCGCGCCGCGTACGCCGAGCAGATCAGCGCGCTCGCCGAGGGCGGGGTCGACCTGCTGCTGATCGAGACGATCTTCGACACGCTCAACGCGAAGGCCGCGATCGCCGCCGCCCGCGAGGTCGCCCCGCACCTGCCCCTGTGGATCTCGGTGACGATCGTCGACCTGAGCGGGCGCACGCTGTCGGGACAGACCGTCGAGGCGTTCTGGAGCGCGATCCGGCACGCCGAGCCCCTCGTGGTCGGCGTGAACTGCTCGCTGGGCGCCGAGCAGATGCGCCCGCACGTCGCCGAGCTGGCGCGCCTCGCCGGCACCTACGTCGCCTGCCACCCCAACGCGGGCCTGCCCAACGCGTTCGGCGGCTACGACGAGACCCCCGAGCAGACGGCGGCGCTGCTCGACGAGTTCGCCAGGTCGGGGATGGTCAACGTCGTCGGCGGGTGCTGCGGGACCTCGCCGGCGCACATCGAGCGGATCGCGGCCGCCGTGTCCGGCCTGCCGCCCCGCCAGGTCGCGCGGCCGTCGGCCCGCACCCGCTTCAGCGGCCTGGAGCCCTTCGAGATCGGCCCGGACACCGGCTTCGTCATGATCGGCGAGCGCACCAACGTCACCGGCTCGGCGCGCTTCCGCCGCCTGATCGAGGGCGGCGACCACCAGGCGGCCGTCGACGTCGCGCTGGAGCAGGTACGCGGCGGCGCCAACCTGCTCGACGTCAACATGGACGCCGACCTGCTCGACAGCGTGCAGGCCATGACCACCTTCCTGAACCTGATCGCGACCGAGCCGGAGGTCGCCCGCATCCCGGTCATGATCGACAGCTCGCGGTGGAGCGTGCTGGAGGCCGGGCTCAAGTGCGTGCAGGGCAAGGGCGTCGTCAACTCGATCAGCCTCAAGGAGGGCGAGGACGCCTTCCTGGAGCAGGCCCGGATCATCCGCGACTACGGCGCGGGCGTGGTGGTGATGGCCTTCGACGAGCAGGGTCAGGCCGACACCGCCGAGCGCAAGGTGTCGATCTGCGCCCGCGCCTACGACCTGCTGACCCAGCGGGCCGGGTTCGCCCCCGAGGACATCGTGTTCGACCCCAACGTGCTCGCGGTCGCCACCGGCATCAGCGAGCACAACGGCTACGCCAAGGCGTTCATCGAGGCGCTGCCGCGGATCAAGGAGCGCTGCCCGGGGGCGCTGACCAGCGGCGGCATCTCCAACCTGTCGTTCTCCTTCCGCGGCAACGACGTCGTGCGCGAGGCGATGCACTCGGCGTTCCTGCTGCACGCGGTGCGCGCCGGGCTGGACATGGGCATCGTCAACGCCGGGCAGCTCGCCGTCTACCAGGACATCCCCGCCGACCTGCTCGAACTCGTCGAGGACGTGATCTTCGACCGGCGTGAGGACGCCACCGACCGGCTCGTCACCTTCGCCGAGACGGTGAGCGGCTCCGGCACGCGCCGCGTCGTGGACCTGGCCTGGCGCGACGCCCCGGTGGAGGAGCGCCTGTCGTACGCCCTCGTGCACGGCATCGTCGACTTCATCGAGGCCGACACCGAGGAGGCCCGGCAGCAGCGGGCACGTCCCCTGGAGGTGATCGAGGGGCCGCTCATGGACGGGATGAAGGTCGTGGGCGACCTGTTCGGGTCGGGGAAGATGTTCCTGCCGCAGGTGGTCAAGAGCGCGCGGGTGATGAAGCGCTCGGTCGCCTACCTGGAGCCGTACATGGAGGCGGAGAAGGAGCAGGCGCGGCTGGAGGGGCGCCTCGACACCGGCCGAGGCCAGGGCAAGGTGGTGCTCGCCACCGTCAAGGGCGACGTGCACGACATCGGCAAGAACATCGTGGGCGTCGTGCTCGGCTGCAACAACTACGAGGTCGTCGACCTCGGGGTGATGGTCCCCGCCTCGGTCATCCTCGACACCGCGGTCTCCGAGGGCGCCGACGTCATCGGGCTCTCCGGGCTGATCACCCCGTCGCTGGACGAGATGGTCGCCGTCGCCGCGGAGATGCAGCGCCGCGGGCTGAAGCTGCCCCTGCTGGTCGGCGGCGCCACGACCTCGCGCCAGCACACCGCGGTCCGCATCGCCCCCGCCTACGACAACCCCACGGTCCACGTGCTCGACGCCTCCCGCGTCGTCGGCGTGGTCTCCGACCTGCTGGACGCCGACCGGGCCCAGACGCTGGAGGCGGGCAACCGCGCCGACCAGGAGCGCCTGCGCGAGCAGTACGCCAACAAGCAGCGCACCCCGCTCCTCGGCGTCGACCAGGCCCGCGCGAACCCCGAGAAGGTCTCCTTCGAGGACCTGCCGGTCCCCGCCTTCACCGGCGTCCGCGTCGTGGAGCCGGACCTGGAGACCCTCCGGGCGATGATCGACTGGCAGTTCCTCTTCCTCGCCTGGGAGCTGAAGGGCAAGTATCCGGCGATCCTCGACCAGCCGGTGGCCCGCGAGCTCTTCGACGACGCCAACACCATGCTCGACCAGATCATCGCCGAGGGGAGCTTCCAGGCCAAGGGCGCCTACGGTTACTGGCCGGCCCACTCCGAGGGCGACGACATCGTGATCGACGGTCCCGGCGGGCTCCGGCTGCCGATGCTGCGCCAGCAGACGGCCAAGCCCGAGGGCCGGCCCAACCGGTCCCTGGCGGACTACGTGGCTCCGGCCGGGGACCACCTGGGCGGGTTCGCCGTGGCCGTGCACGGCGCCGAGGAGCTCGCGGCCCGCTACGAGGAGCAGAACGACGACTACCGGTCGATCATGGTGAAGGCCCTCGCCGACCGCCTGGCCGAGGCGTTCGCCGAGCACATCCACCTGGAGGCGCGGCGCGGCTGGTTCGAGCCCGACGCCGACCCCGCCATCGAGGACCTGCACGCCGAGCGCTTCCGCGGCATCCGTCCCGCGCTGGGCTACCCCGCGAGCCCGGACCACAGCGAGAAGCGGGAGCTGTTCGAGCTGCTGGACGCCGACAGCCTCGGCATGGGCCTGACCGAGTCCTTCGCGATGACCCCGGCCGCGAGCGTGAGCGGACTGATCTTCGCCCACGAGTCGTCGCGCTACTTCACCGTGGGACGCATCGGCAGGGACCAGGTCGAGGACTACGCCCGGCGCCGGGGCCTGGACCTCGCGGACGTCGAGCGCTGGCTGCGCCCCAACCTGGCCTACGAGCCGAGCTGATCCTTCACGCGGCGATCCTTCACGCGGCGGGCGCGGAAGAGCGGCGGGCGCGGGAGAGCAGTGCGGGGGAGCCGTCGCCGGAGCGACGACCCCCTGCACCGGAGCGATGATTCCTTCGCGCGGGCGACTACCGGGGTTGGTAGGCCCACTGCTGGTAGGCGCCGCGGTTGCAGGGGTGGGTGTAGACCTCGTCGTTCCTGTTGCCGTCGAGGCAGAGGCCGGTCGCCTTGTTGCGGATCTCGTACACGGTGAACCCGAGCTCTCCGGTGCCGACGGCGGTCACCCGCCATCGCTGGTAGTCGCCGCCGTTGCAGCGGTGTCCGTAGGCGTCGCGCGCGTGGTTGCTGTCGATGCAGGTCCAGGTCGGCGTGGACTGGACGATCTCGGAGTGGGGATCCACGGGGATCGGCGAATCCATGATCGGGGATGGAGCGACCGCCGGTGTTCTCGGAGGTGAGGAACGCGCTCCAGCGGGCCCGGCACGCCGGGACCTCCATGGCCAACCCGCGGGCGTGTTTCCGGCGACGTCCGTACGTCCTGCTCACCGTCACCGGAGGCGAACAGCCTACTCACCTGTCACTCTATGATCTTTTCGTTTGGTGTGCCCTATTGCCGGAAGAGTCCTCATGACCCACCCCCTCAGCCGGCGGTCCGCTCTGCTGGGCGCCGCGACGGTGGCCGGTCTCGCCCTGTGGGAGAGACCGGCCGAGGCGTTCGGCGCCACGGTCGACGCCGCCGCGTTCGACGCCGCGCGTGAGCGGTGGGTGAGCCTGCTGGCCGGTGGGTCGCACGGCTCCGCTCATGCCGACCGGGCTTACACCGACAGGACGCGGGCGCTCGAGGGGTCGGCCAACGCGGTGCTGCGCAAGCTGAGGCCCGCCGCCGGTCGCCCGAGCCTGTGGCCCGACCTGCCGCTGTCGGACCCCCGGACGGGTAACTTCAACCGCTCCTACAACCGCATGCGCACCCTGGCGCTGGCCTGGGCCACGCCGGGCACCGCCATGCACCGGGACGGCCGGGTCGCCGAGACCGCCGTCAGGGCGCTGGACTTCCTCCACGAGCACGCCTACCACGAGGGCCTCGACCGGCGGGGCAGCAACTGGTTCTGGTGGGAGATCGGCGTCCCCCGCGCGCTGACCGACACCTGCGCCCTGCTGTACGACGGCCTGCCCTCAGGCCGCCTCGACCGCTGGCTGCGCCCCCTGCGCCGCTGGTGCCCCGACCCGGAGCGCCGGGTCAGCCACCCCGGCGTCGTCGAGACCGGCGCCAACCGCGCGGGCAAGGCCATGGCGGTGGCGATGCGCGGAGTGCTCACCCACGACGCGCGCCTCGTCAGGCGGGCCAGGGACGCGGTCTCCGACCTGCTGCGGCCGACGAGGGGCCCGGGCGACGGCTTCTACCGTGACGGGTCGTTCATCCAGCACGACGTGTACCCCTACACCGGCAGCTACGGCGTGGACTACCTGGAGAGCGTGGCCAAGCTGATCGCCATGCTCGCCGGGTCGCCGTGGGAGATCACCGGCATCGGCAACGTCTACGACCTCGTGGACCGCTCCTTCGTGCCGTTCGTCTTCGACGGGCTGATGATGGACTGCGTACGCGGCCGGCAGATCACGGTGCAGGGCCACCGCGACCACCACTCGGGAGACAAGGCGGTCGAGGCCGTCCTCACCCTGCTGGAGACGGCGCCCGAGCGCCATGCCCGGCGCTGGCGGCCGCTGGTCAAGGGCTGGCTCACCCGCAACCAGGCCACCCCCTACGGCGCGTTCGCACCGCCGGCGAGCATCGCCAGGGCCACGGCCCTGCTGGCCGACCCGTCGGTGCCGGTCGGCCCGCGCACGACGGGCACGTACGTCTTCGCCGACATGGACCGGGTCGTGCACCGCCGTCCCACCTGGGCGTACGCGATCGCGATGAGCTCGGAGCGCATCGGCGCGGCCGAGGCCATGAACCGGGAGAACCTGCACGGCTGGTACACCGGCGACGGCATGACCTACCTCTACACCGGCGACCTCACCCACTGGAACGACGACCTGTGGCCCACGATCGACCCGTACCGGCTGCCGGGCACGACGGTCGACACCCGCAGGCGCGCCGATCTCCCGCACGACCACCGCCGCCTGCCGCCCACCCCGTGGGCGGGTGGCGTGGCGCTCGACGGCGAGTACGGTGTGGCCGCCATGAGGCTGATCGCCGGTGGGTCCTCGCTGCGGGCCAGGAAGGCGTGGTTCCTGCTCGACGACGCGGTGATCGCCCTCGGCGCCGGCATCACCGCCTCAGACGGCCGCCGCGTCGAGACCATCGTGGAGAACCGCAACACCCACGACCGGCATCCGCCGCTGACCCGGGGTGACAGCTGGATCCACCTGTCCGGGGTGGCCGGCTACGCGCTGCTCGACGGCGCCGACGCGAAGGTGATCCGCAAGGAGCGCACCGGCCGCTGGCGCGACATCGACAGGGGCGCCACCACCGGTGGCGACACCTCCCCTGTGGCCAGGCACTACACGACGATCCTCATCGACCACGGCGTCGATCCCCGCAGGGCCCGCTACGCCTACGCCGTACTGCCCGACGCCTCCGTCACGCAGATGGAGGCCTACGAGGGGCGGATCGCGGTCCTCGCCAACTCCGCGGCGGTGCAGGCCATCTCGCGCGACGGGGTGATCGCCGCCGTCTTCTGGCGTGCGGGGACCGTCAAGACGCAGGATGGGCCGCTCACCGTCGACGGCCCCTGCACGCTGCTGGTCCGCCGCGCAGGCGAGCGGGTACGGCTCGCGGTGTCCGACCCGTCCAGGACCGCCGACGAGGTGAGGATCGCGTTGCCCTGGCCGGTGAAGTCGGTCAAGGAGGGCGACCGCAGCGTGCGCAGGGCCAGGACCGCGCTCAAGGTGGAGGTGGGTGGCAGCCGCGGGCACGCCCACACCGCGGAGGTGTACGTCTGACTCCGGGAAGCGCAATGAACCTTTCATCCATTTTTGCGAGGTATGGCCAGCTACAGCCCCGTCCCCCTTCGTGAGCCGTGGGCCGTTGTTGCCCCCCACACGCCGATTGGGCGACGGTGAGGAGCCTCTGGCGTGAGAACTCCGCCCTCACTCGGCGCGCCAGGACCCGTCCCCCGGCACTCGAAAAGGAGACCTGTACCCGATGAGGTCACGTACGCTCCGACTCCTGCGCGACCAGTCCCACGCGCCCGGCGTCGCCTCCCTCCACCGGATCCCGGTCTGGCGGATGGTCGTCGCGGCGCTGGTCGCGGTCGCGACCGCGTTCGCGCTCACCACCGTGACGGCGACCCCCGCCGCCGCGCACGGCTCGATCAGCGACCCGCCCTCGCGCAACTACGGCTGCTGGCAGCGCTGGGGAAGCGACTTCCAGAACCCGGCCATGGCCCAGCAGGACCCCATGTGCTGGCAGGCCTGGCAGAGCAACACCAACGCGATGTGGAACTGGAACGGGCTCTTCCGCGAGAACGTCGGCGGCAACCACCAGGCCGCGATCCCCGACGGGCAGCTGTGCAGCGGCGGCCGGACCGAAGGCGGCCGCTACAACTCCATGGACACGGTGGGCGCGTGGAAGACCGTGGACCGTCCCGCCTCGTTCACGATGAACCTGCTGGACCAGGCCTCGCACGGCGCCGACTACATCCGCGTCTACGTCACCAGACAGGGCTTCAACCCCAAGACCCAGCCGCTGAGGTGGAGTGACCTGGAACTCGTCAACCAGCTGGGCAGCAGGCCCACCGGCACCACCACGCCCATCCCGGTGAACGCGCCCGGCCGCAGTGGCCACCACATCGTCTACACCGTCTGGCAGGCCAGCCACCTCGACCAGTCCTACTACTTCTGCAGCGACGTCAACTTCACCGGCGGCACGAACCCCAACCCCACCCCCACGCCGACCCCGACGCCCACTCCGACCCCCACCCCGACGCCCACGCCCACCCCGACCCCGGTCCCGGGCGGCTGCTCGGCCACCTACCGCGTCGCCTCCCAGTGGTCCGGCGGCTTCCAGGCGGACGTGAGCGTGACCGCGGGCTCCAGGGCGATCACCGGCTGGACGGTGAACTGGACCTTCGCGGGCGGTGAGAGGGTCACCTCGTCGTGGAACGCGACCCTGACCTCCAGCGGGTCGGCGGTCAGCGCCCGCAACGTCGCCCACAACGGCTCACTGGGCGCCGGCGCCGTCGGCACCTTCGGGTTCCTCGGCTCCGGTACCAGCGGCACCCCCACCCTCACCTGCACGGCGACCTGACCGGCGTGTACACACCGGCCCGCCACCTCCCCTCCGGGTGGCGGGCCGGCCCCATGCCTTCGTCCGTGGTTCACGGCTTCGAGGCGGTCTCGCCGCGCGGCACCAGGGCGGCGCCGAGCAGGGAGAGCGCGCAGGCGGACCAGAAGACCGCGGGCAGGCCCGCGAGGGCGGCGACCAGGCCACCGGCCGCGGCGCCCAGCGGCATGGCGCCCATGCCGATGAGACGGCAGGTGGCGTTCACCCGCCCGAGCAGGCCGTCGGGGATGAGCCGCTGGCGCAGCGAGACGGAGACGATGTTGGTGACGGCGTTGGCCGCGCCGATGCCCGCCGCGGCGGGGAAGACCGCGAGCGGGGAGGGGACGAGCAGGGGGACCAGCAGCAGGAGCCCGTTGAGCAGCGTGACGCCCACCAGGGCGCCGTTCTCACCGGCCAGCCGGGTGAGCCGCCCGGCGAGCACCGACCCGGCCACCGCCCCCGCCGCCAGCGTCGCTGCCAGGAAGCCGTACTGGCCGGGGGTGAGCCCCACGCGGGAGCCGCCGCCGACCACCCACAGCACGAAGACGGCGAAGTACGCGCCGTAGGCCAGGTTGAGCACGCCGGAGTACGCGGCCAGGCCGCGCAGGGCGCGGTGTCCCCACAGGTAGCGCATGCCGTCGGCGATGTCGGCGCGCAACGCCTGCGCCGGGGCGGTCTCCGGGCGGAACCGGCCGCGCATGCCGACCAGCAGGAGCACGGCGCCCACGTACAGCAGGGCGGCCGTCCCGAAGACGGCGGTGGAGGCGATTCCGGCCAGGCCGACCAGCAGGCCCGCGAGCGGCGCCCCGAGGAAGTGGTTGCCGAGCGTCTGGGTCGCGACGAGCCGCCCGTTGGCCGCCTCCAGCCGGTCGCCGGGCACGGCCATCGGCAGCGCCGACTGGGCGGAGGTGTCGGCGAACACCTCCGCGGCTCCGGCGAGCAGCACCGCGGCCACCAGCACCGGCAGGGTCAGCACGCCGTACCACGCGGCGGCGGCCGTCGCCGCCAGCACGGCCACGCGCGACCAGCCCGCCAGGATCATGATCCGGCGCCGGTCGTGGCGGTCGGCGATCGCGCCCGCGTGCAGGGCGAGCAGCAGCCACGGCAGCGTCGTGGCTGCGCTGACCAGCGACACCAGCACCGGCGAGCGGGTGAGGGAGATCGCCAGCAGGGGAACGCCGACGAGCAGGACGCCGTCGGCGAGGTTCGACAGGCCCGACGCCGCCCACAGATGCCGGAACGGCCGCCCCAGCCCCGTCCCCGGACGTTCCGCGCTCTCTTCCGCGTTCTCTTGCGCGTTCTCTTGCGCGTTCTCTTGTGCGGGCCGGCTCGTCGGCCCGCTCTCGTGGGTTCTCATCGGCCGCTGGGCGCGAGCAGCTCGGCGAAGATCTTGATCGCCCGGTCGACGGCGTCGGTGCCGACCCCCGCGTGGGTCACCGCGCGGATCCGCCCGTGGCCCAGTTCCTCCACCCGGACGCCCCGGCGCCGGGCCGCGGCGATGAACGAGCGGGTGGTGTAGCGCTCGTCGCGTACGCGGAAGAACACCATGTTCGTGACCGGCGGGCCGGGGGCCAGCCGGATGCCCGGCAGGCGCGACAGCCCGCGGGCGAGGCGGGCGGCCTTCTCGTGGTCCTCGGCGAGCCTGCCGGTCATCTCGGTGAGGGCGATGATGCCGCAGGCGGCGATCATGCCCGCCTGCCGCATGCCGCCGCCGAGCATCTTCCGCATCCGCCTGGCCTGGGCGATGATCGCCCGGTCGCCCACGAGGACCGACCCGATCGGCGCGCACAGGCCCTTCGACAGGCAGATCTGCACCGTGTCGGCGTAGAAGGCGATCTCCGCGGGGGTGACGCCCAGCGCGACCGAGGCGTTGAAGATGCGCGCCCCGTCCAGGTGCAGCGCCACCCCGTGCGAGCGTGTCAGCTGGGCCACCTCGGCGAGGTAGTCCAGCTGGAGCGGCAGGCCGCCGCACCGGTTCTGCGGCGTCTCCAGGCTGACCAGCGCGGGAGGGGCGATCTGCGGGTCGGTGCGGTCGACCGTGCACGCCTCGGCGATGTCCTCCAGGCCGATCGTCCCGTCCGGCAGGTTGGCGAGCGGCTCGTAGACGATGCCGCCGCACATCGACGCGCCCCCGGCCTCGTAGACGTACAGGTCGGACTCGTGGCCGACGATCGCCTTGCCGCCGCGCGGGCAGTGCGCCAGCAGCGCCGCGAGGTTGGCCATGGTGCCGCTCGGCATCAGGCAGCCCGCGGCCTTGCCCAGCAGGTTGGCGGCGAGCCGTTCCAGCTTGGCCACCGTCGGGTCCTCGCCGTAGACGTCGTCGCCCAGCGGCGCGTTCGCGGCGGCCTCCAGCATCTCGGGGGTCGGCAGCGTGAAGGTGTCGCTGCGCAGCTCGATCTCGCCGCCGTCGTCGTGCTCTCCGGCGACCAGGTGGGGTGTGTCCAGCACGCTCGTCATGGGATTCCAATCGGGGGTTCCGGGAGGGGGTGGTGAGGGTGACGTGGTGACGGCCGGGTCGGAGGTTCCGGGAGGGCGGTGAGGGCTGGGGTGACGGCCGAAGGCCCGGTGACGGCCGGATCGGGGTTTCCGGAGGGGTGACGGCAGGAGGGCGGAGAGGGAGACGGTCAGGAGGGGGAGATGTGATAGCCCTGCCGGGGGATCTCGATCGGCGGCAGCTCGTGGAGCAGGACGGGCCGCAGGTGCCCGAGCGCGGTGTCGAGCGTGTCGTACAGCTCGCTGTGGCCGGGCGCGTGCGCGATCACGTAGCCGAGCCGGTCGTAGCTGCTGCGGGCCGGTCGCACCTCGGAGCCCGGTGGCGCCGTGACCGCCACCGTGTCGACACCTGGCACGGAGCCCGCGTCCTGCACCCCGGCCACCTCCCGCAGCGTTGCCTTCCCCGGCCCGCCCCCGGCGCCGTCCGGCGCCAGCAGGAAGGCGATGCCCGCGGGGGTGAAGTGGTCGGGCAGCGGCAGCTGGTCCAGGTCGGCGGCGGCCCGCAGGTGCGCGTCGAGCAGGTCGAACCCGCACGCCCGCGCGATGACCTCGGGGATCATGCCGCCCGCGGGCCGGGCGTTGATCTCCACGACGTACGCGTGGCCGTCGATGAGCTTCATCTCGATGTGGGTGGCGCCGTGGGTGATCCCGACGGCGGCCAGCGCCCGCAGCGCGACCCCGGTGAGCACCCGGACCTCCTCCGCGGGCAGCGGCGCGGGGAAGACGTGCCCGCGCTCCACGAAGTGCGGCGGCGACGTCACCCGTTTGGCGGTGATGCCCACGCACCGGTGGAACCCGCCGGAGCTGACCGTCTCGATGCTGAACTCCGGCCCTCCCAGGTACCCCTCGATCAGCGCGGTCCGCGCGGTGGCCTGCCCCCGCACGTTGACGCCGGAGGAGATGATCCGGCGGCAGTGGGCGGCCACCTCGCCGGGCGTGGAGCAGAGCACCACGCTCAGCGAGCCGGTGTCGTCGACGGGCTTGACGACGCACGGCAGGGCGATCCGCGACAGCGCGACCACGATCCGCGAGTCGAAGTCGTCGCCGGGGCCGACCAGCTCGAAGGCGGGGGAGGGCAGCCTGGCCGCGGCCAGGGTACGGCGCATCCGCCCCTTGTCCCTGCAGGCGGCGACGGCCTCCGGCGGGTTGCCGGGGAGCCCGAGGTCGGCGGCGACCCTGGCGACGGCGGCGGTGTAGAACTCGCTGGTCGTGGTCACCCCGGCGATCTCGGCGATCTCCCCCAGGGCGTGGCACAGCTCCGCGGCCAGGGTGCCGGGGGAGCCGGTGGCGCACGTGACGACCCGCACCCCGGTGGCCGCGAGCCCGGGGTAGCGCGCGGGGCTGTCGGTGGCGAGCACCGGCGTGAAGCCCAGCGCCGCCGCCCTGGCGAAGGCGAGCATCCCCGAGCCGGTGGTGTTGGACTCGACGAAGACGAGGAACGGGGCCGGGGCAGCGGCAGCGGCAGCGGCAGGGACCGGGGCTGGGGCAGAGGCAGAGGCAGGGGCAGGAACAGGGACAGGGACAGGGACAGGGGCTGGGAACGGGGCCGGGTTCATACGTACTCCAAAGCCCGGCCCAGCGTCGCGTAGGACCAGGTCACGGCGGTGTCGGTGAGCTGGATGGGGTCGGGGGAGAGCGGCGGGCGCAGGTCGGTCAGGCCGTGCGCGGCCCGGTACTCGGCGCTGTAGATCGTGTTCACGTACCG
Source organism: Streptosporangium sp. NPDC002524 (assembly GCF_040295985.1). Lineage (NCBI taxonomy): Bacteria > Bacillati > Actinomycetota > Actinomycetes > Streptosporangiales > Streptosporangiaceae > Streptosporangium > Streptosporangium sp. NPDC002524. The sequence goes on from NZ_JBEOWK010000014.1 coordinate 84,825, forward strand.
GTCGCCCCGGTCCGGGAAGATCACCACCACCGAGACGTCCGGGTCGAGCCGCGAGGCGAGCCAGCGCGCCACCTGGTAGGCCGACCCCGAGCTGTTGCCCGCGAACACCTTCTCGTACGAGGCCAGCTCCAGCGTCGCGGCGAACGCCTCCCGGTCCGACAGCCAGTGGATCTCGTCGATGACCGAGAAGTCCACGTTGGCCGGGACCAGGCTGTTGCCCAGGCCGCTCTGCAGCCGCTTGGGCACGTCGGGCTGGCCGAAGATGGCGCTGCCGACCGCGTCGACGGCGACCACGCGCAGCGCGGGGTTGGTCCGCATCAGGGCCCGCGCCGTCCCGCACAGCGAGCCGCCGCTGCCCACCGCGCCCACCAGCACGTCGACCCGGCCGATCTCCGAGACGACCTCCTCGGCGAGGCGGTCGTAGGCGGCGGGGTTGGCCGGGTTGTCGTACTGCCGGGGCCAGAACGCGCCCGGGTTCGCGGCCATCACGGCCTGCAGCCGCTCCAGCCTCGCGCTCTGCCAGCCGTTGCCGGTCATCGCGGGCACGATGTCCAGGGTGGCGCCCAGCGCCTCCAGCTTGGCCATGGTGATCGGGTCGATCCGCGGGTCGGTGACGATGTGCACCCCGTGGCCGAGGTAGGTGCCGACCAGGGCGACGCCCATGGCCAGGGTGCCGGAGGAGCTCTCCACGATCAGGCCGCCGTCGGCCAGGACCCCCTCGGCCCTCGCGGTCAGGATCGCCTGCCTGGCGACGCGGTCCTTCATTCCGTACGGGTTGGCCAGCTCCAGCTTCGCGTGGACGGTCGCCCCGCCGGTCGCCCGCAGGCGCATCAGCGGGGTCCGGCCGATGGCGTCGATCGCGTCAGTTCTCAGTGTCATGTCCGACTCGTGCTCCTACAGACGATGAGGGGCCGCCCCAGCCGCTCCAGTTCCGTGAGGGCGCGGGCCAGCCGGGGACCGTGCTCGGGGTCGTGCCGGGCCAGCAGGATCCCCAGGCACGTGCCGCTGTGCCCGACGACCGTGCCGAGCCCGCCCACGTCGCGGCAGATCTCCTCCACCGCCGCCAGGTGAGGTTTGGCGTTGAACGTCTGGAAAAGCCGCGCGCTGGCGGAGGCGACCCTGCCGACCGCCGCCAGGTCGTGGTCGCGCACGGCGTGGGTGAGGTCGTCCAGGAGCTCGCCGTAGCGCACCGCCCAGTGGGCGGGGATCGGCTTCCTCGACCGGTTGAAGGCGACGGTGTCGACGCTCTCCCCGTCGTCGATCCCGGCGATGGTCAGCTGGGGGAGGGTGCCCATGCGCCGGTGCAGCCGCACCTCCCGGTGGAAGAACGCGGTGATCCCCGGGTGCATCACCCCGTCGGACGGCTCGATCTCGGCCATCATCTGCTTCAGCAGCCGGTTGGGCAGCTTCAGGCGGAAGGCCGAGTCCACCGCCCGCGCGGTGGCGACCAGGTCGGCGGTGGAGCTGGCCATGCCCTTGCCCTCGGGCAGCGCGCTGTTGAGCATCAGCCAGCCGCCGGTGTGCACCCCGTACCGCTCCAGGATCCGGGTGGCGAGGCGCCGCGCCTTGTTCTTGTGCGGCGGCGAGACGATCACCTGGTCCAGCTGGGGGTCGGGCTCGAAGACGGCCTCGACGTACAGGTCGACGGGGAAGGTCACCAGGAAGTCCGTACCGGGTCCCAGGATTCCCTGAAGCAGCTCGCCGAACGTGCCGGGGGCGCGTCCCCGGCCGACCCCTCCGGCCCGGCCGGTGACGGTCTCCTCGATCGGCATCTGGATGGTCATGACAGATCGCCCGCCTTCGTGCCGGTGGTGTGCTCCCAGGCCTCCCGCAGCCACCCGGACCGCTCCGCGGCTCCGCGTTCGGCGGCGGACAGCCGGTCGCCGGTCTGCTCCAGGAGGAGACGGACCTGCTCGGGGCCGGTCGAGCCGCCGGTCCGCTTGCGCCACACGCTCGCCTCGGCGTCCAGCAGGCCGCGTACCTCGGCCTCCTCGACGGTGAGGGCGAAGCCGAGCCGCTCGCCCGCGGCGGCGAGGTCCGGTGCCGAGAGCAGGTCGGGGGTGAGGGTGGCGTCCGGGCCGAGCCGCTCCATGGCGGCCGAGATCCAGGAGCCGACGACGACCTGCGCGCTCCTGGCCGGCACGCCGTGTTCGAGGGTGAGGTGGTTGGCGACGGTCGAGGCGGCCGTCAGCTCGCCGCGCGCCACCCGTCCCGCCCGCTCGGGGTGGAACCGCACGTTCGCGACCACCCGCTCGAACAGCGCCAGCATCGTGCCGCAGGTCGAGAAGAGGTCCTCCAGGAAGCGGGTGCTCTCCTTGGAGACCTCCACCAGGTTGGTGTAGCCGGTGTTGCGCTGGCCGATCATGATGTCGTACGAGAGCCCGACCAGGTGGCCGGTCATCCCGCGGGCCCGCTCCAGGATCGGGAAGTTGCGCTTGTGCGGCATCGCCGAGGAGATCCCGGCGAGCTCGTCCGGCAGGTCGACGAACCGGCAGCTCGACCCGCTCCACCAGATCAGGTCGGTCAGGAACCGGCTCAGCGTGGTGCCGAGCACCGACAGTTCCCCGGCCGTGCGCAGCACCCAGGCGCGGGAGGCGACCGAGGTGAGCGCGTGCGGCTGCGGGCGGTCGAAGCCGAGCGCGACGGCGATCCGCTCCCGGTCCCACGGCAGCTCCAGCCCGGCCATCGCCCCGGCGCCCAGCGGGCAGAGGTTGACCGTGTCGAACAGCGCGAGCAGCGCCTCGACGGCGTCGGTCGCCGCCTCGGCGAGCGCGGCCAGGTAGAAGCCGAAGGTCATGGTCTGCGCGGTCTGGTGCTGGGTGTAGCCCGGCATGAACGACTCGGTGTGCCCGGCCGCGGTCCGCAGCGTGGCGCGGGCCAGCCCGCCCGCCGCCGCCACCGTCTCCAGCAGCCGTTCCCTGCCGAGCATGAGCTGCGCGCACGCCTGGACGTCGTTGCGGCTGCGGTCGACGTGCCAGGCGTGCGCGCCCTCGGGGACGCGTGCCTGGACGCACCTCTCCAGGGCGAACAGCGGGTCCGACATGGCCGCGGCGCGCTCGGCGCCGACCTGCTCGGGCGTCAGGTCCAGCACCACCCGGCGGATCCGCTCCGCCGCGTCGTGGCCGAGCAGGCCCATCCGGGCGTACTCGGCGGTCTGGGTCAGTTCGATCCACCGGTAGTGCCGGAGCAGGGTGCGCATCTCCCAGTCGAACCGCTGGGTCAGGACCGCGTCGTCGAGTAACCGTGCCGGGGGCCGCCGTATCCGTCCTGTCGGAAGCATGAGGCTCACGCTGCCAGCGCCCGTACCGGGTGACCAGGCGGAATGACCGGCGATATCGCGACGATATCCGACGATAATCGCATCTTCCTACGTTGACGGCATCTGATCGTCACCGGGAGGACTCACGTGAGGTCTGCACTTCTGTCCGACAGCCTGGGCTTCGCCCAGCTGCTGCGCACCCATCGGGACAAGGCGCGGCTGACGCAGGAGGAACTGGCGGAGCGCGCCCGCCTGAGCGTGCGCACGCTGCGCGATCTCGAGCGGGGCCGTACCCGCTACCCGCACCGCACCTCGGTGCGCCGCCTGGCCGCCGCCCTGGAGCTGACCGGCGACGACCGCCTCACCTTCGAGGCCGCCCCGCCCCGCTCGCTCGGCGCCCCCGCCGTGGCGCCGCCCGCCGAGTGGGCGCTGCCCTCGGTGAGCGGTACGGTCGCGCTGAGCCGGCTCCCGCTGCTGCGGGAGGTCGAGGACACGGTCTCGGTCGCCTCCGGCGGCGGGGAGCCCGCGCTGGTGACCGTCACCGGCCCCGCGGGGGTCGGCAAGACCACCCTCGCCACCCAGTGCGTCCTGGTGCTGCGCCAGCGGATGGGGCTCGACGTCCTCTTCCTCGACCTGGGCCGCGACCGGCGCGACCCCCGCGAGCTGCGCGACGCCGTGCGGCTGGCGCGCATCGCCCGCATGACGTCCCCGGTCTCGGGCGGGCGCTGCCTGCTCCTGCTCGACGACGCCCACGACGCCGACGGCCTGGCGGGGGGCCGCGTGCCGCCGCTGCTGGCACTCGGCTTCACCGGCGTCGTCGTCACCGGCAGGGAACCGCTCGCCGAACTCGCCCCGTCACGGCACATCGCGCTCGCGCGCCTGAGATGAGACACCGATGAACAACGGGGTTGGAACGGACATCCGGGTGCTCATCTGCTACTCGGAGAGACTGCTGCGCACGGCACTGTGCTCGATCCTCGCCGCCGAACCGGGGCTGCGCGTCGTGGGGGACGCCGGCGACGGGTTCGAGGCGGTGTCCAAGGCGAGAGGCCTGCGGCCGGACGTGGCCCTCGTCGACGAGCGGCTCACCGGCCTCGACGGCGTCCAGGTCACCGAGCGGCTCCGCGCCGACCCACTGGCGGGCTCGGTGCGGAGCGTCATCCTGACGGAGCACCCGGAGGCCATGTTCGACGCCGTGCGCGCCGGGGCCCGCGGCTTCCTGCTGCGCTCCAGCGACCAGGACGAGCTGGTCGGGGCGATCAGGGCGATCGCGCGGGGGGAGGCGTTCTTCGCGCCGCAGGTCGCCAGCAGCTTCCTGAGCCGTTTCGAGAACGGGCTCCCGTACCGGCCGCCCGAGGCCGTCAAGTCGCTCACCGAACGCGAGCAGGAGGTGCTGGTCCTGGTCGCCGACGGGCTGAACAACACCGAGATCGCGAGCAAGCTGTACGTGAGCCAGGCGACCGTCAAGTTCCACGTGTCCAACCTCCTCAGCAAGCTCAACCTGCGCGACCGTCTCCAGATGGCGGTGTTCGCGCACAAGGCAGGCGTCGTGTGACCTCCCGCCGGGCCGGCCCGCGCCCCCGCGCCGGACCGGCCGGCCTCTCGGGGGCGGCTCCTCACAGGTGCTTTCCAGGCACCGCTCCTCCCGGCACCGCTCTTCCCGGCACCGCTCTTCCAGGGACGCGAACCCCTCCGCCACCGGGGGCGAAGGGGGTATGCGGCAGGCCGGGGGACGGGGTTGTCACTCGCCGGGGCGGCAGACGGTTCCCGGGGCGGGGAGCGTCAGGTCGACGAGATAGCGGGTGGCGTGGCCGATCACGCACCGGCTGGCGGGCCCGTTGTTGCCCGGCATGTACAGGGCGTGCCCGGGACCGTCGTACTGGACGGTGACCGAACCGGGCACCAGCCCGGCCAGGCTCGCGGTCATGGTGTGGTCGGTCCAGGACCCGGCTCCCAGGAACGGCGGCAGGCCGCGGACCGGCAGCGGCCGGGACGGGTTGGCGACGGGCCGGGGCCAGCCGGCGCAGCCCAGCATGTCGAACGGCGCGGCGCCCAGGTGGGGGGAGGCCTCCCGCATCCGGCGGGAGACGTCGCGGAACTGCTCGTACCCGGTGAAGCCGCGGTCGTCGGGGCAGGTGATCGCCCGCGGGGCCGGTACCGCCCAGATCCGCGAGTTGCTGTTGACGGCCTCCGCGAAACCGGAGGCGTCACCCTTCCTGAGCCTGTCCACCGACGTGGCGAAGGCCTTCCACCAGGCGTTGTCCGGGCCCGGGTTCGCCTGGAAGCTCGTCAGCTTCAGGTGCCACCCGCTCAGCTTCCCCTCGCCGAGCTCCGGGGACGAGATCGGGATCGGGGAGCGGTCGAGCTTCTCGACGAGGGCGCGCCAGACCGCGCTCACGTCCTCCCCGTGCAGCGCGCAGGCGCTGTCGGCCGCGCACCAGGCGACGAACCGCCCGAACATCCGCTCGCCGATGGCGGCGTGGTCCAGGTGCAGCTTGGCCCACCCGTTGACCTGGTCGGCCGCCCCGTCGAGGTACATCGCCCGGATGCGCCCGGGGAACAGACGCGCGTACGCGGCGGCGGGCACCCCTCCGTAGGAGTTGGCCATGAAGCTCAGCCGCCGCTCGCCCAGGGCCTCGCGGACCACGTCCATGTCCCGTGCCACCGACAGGGAGTCGAGGTTGTCGAACAGGCCGCTGGAGTCGGCGTCCCGGCACTCGCGCGATGCGGCCTCCACCTTCGCCACCTGGGCCCGGTACTCCGCACGGTCGCGGGGTTCCAGCAGCTGCGTCCCCATCTCCCAGCACACCGCGGGCAGTCTCTCCCTGAGGCCGGTGTTGCGCGGGTTGTAGCCGACGAGGTCGAAGCGGCGGCGCAGCTCGGTGAGGCCGGGCGCCGTCCGTTTCAGGTCCTCCACTCCCTCGGCCCCAGGGCCTCCTGGAACCTGCAGCACGCTCCCGATCCGGTTCGCCGGGTCGGTGGCGGGCAGCCGCGCCAGATCCAGGGTGAGCTTCCGCCCGCGCGGCCTCCTCCAGTCGACCGGCACCGTGACGGTGGCGCACCGGATCCCCTCCGGCAGGTTCTCGCCCGCGCACGCCTTCCACTCCACCCGCGAGGCCGCCTCCGGTGACACGGGTGCCTGAGCCCGCGCCGGTGGCGTCGGAGGTGAGGGCGCGGGCGCTCCCGCCGGGACGAGCAGCGCCGACGCCGTCACCAGTCCGGTGAACAACGATCCGATCTTCCCGTGCATCCGTGGCTCCTTCGTCTGGACGGCGGCCGGCGCGCCGTACGGTCGTCTCCCGCCGGCTCCCGAACACCGGCTCCCCTCCACGGTCGCGAACCCGTCCGCCGGAGACCACGGGGACGTCCGCCGGGAAACCTCGGGATATCCCCCACAGGCGCGCCGGATGTCGGGCGGGGGGTGCGGTGCGGCACGCTGGGAGGATGAGCCGTCCTCCCTCCGGCCCTTCGTCCCCGGCCGAGTCGCCCCCGCCCCCGCCTCCGGCACCGCCCGGCCCGGCTCCCTCTCCTGAGCGAGCGCGCCTGTCCCCGGCGCCGCCCGGCCCGGTGCTGTCGTGGCCGTGGCCGTGGTCAGGGTGGGGGCGGGGGCGGGTATGGCGCGAGCTGGGTTACGCGCTGGCCGGGTTGCCGCTCGCCGCCGCCGGCCTGGTCCTCGTCCTGGCCATGCTGACGGCCGCGCTGTGGTCGACGGCGATCGTCGGCCTCCCGCTGCTGGCCGTCACGGTCCGGGGAGCCCGCCACCTGGGCGCGGTCCACCTCGGCCTGGCCCGCCTGCTGCTGGACGTCCGGACGCCCGCCCCCGCCCCCTCCAGGCCGGGACCCGGGCCGATCGGCTGGTTCGTGTCGGCGCTCGGCGACGGGGCGGGGTGGCGGGCGGCGGCCTACCTGCTGGTCAAGCCGCTGACCGCGTCGCTCGCCCTCGGCGCCGCCGCCGGATTCTGGGGTGGCGGCCTGTGGCTGCTCTCCTCTCCCGTCCGCTGGGTCGCGGGGTACGCCGACTCCTGGGGCCCGCACGCCGACACCTGGCCGGGAGCCCTGCTGCTGGGCGTGGCTGGTCTGGCGCTGCTCGCCCCGGCACCCCTGGCGCTGCGGGCCGCGCTGCTCCCCGAACGGTTCCTCGCACGCGCCCTGCTCGGCCGGACCAGGAACTCGGCCAGGATCGGCCACCTGGAGGAGACGAGGGCCCGGATGGCCGAGGACGCGACGGCGACCCTGCGCCGGATCGAACGCGACCTGCACGACGGGCCGCAGGCCCGCCTCGTGGCGCTGGCGATGAGCCTGGGCATGGCGAAGGACGAGCTCGCCGCCGCCTCACCGGGGGACCGGCGGCTCGACGCCTTCCCCCGGGAGGACCGGCTCCGGCAGGCGCGCGACCTGGTGGACGCCGCCCACCGCGAGAGCAAGGAGATCATCGCCGACCTGCGCCTGCTGATCCACGGCATCTACCCGCCCGTCCTGGACCAGGGCCTGGAGACCGCGCTCGCCGTGCTCGCCACGCGCTTCACGCTGCCCGTCGACCTCCGCGTCGACCTGCCCCGGCGCCCCTCCGCCGCCGTGGAGGCGATCGTCTACTTCTGCACCGCGGAACTGCTCGCCAACGTGGTCAGGCACAGCGGCGCGCGCAGGGCGATCGTCGAGGTGGGCGGACACGGTGGTCTGCTGCGGTTGCACGTCGGCGACGACGGGACGGGCGGCGCCTCGATGGGCGCCGGAACCGGACTGCCGGGACTGGCGGCCCGGGTGGGGGTGGTGGACGGGCGGCTGGAGATCGACAGCCCTGCCGGAGGGCCTACGGTGGTCACCGTGGAGGTGCCGTTCCCCACTTGAACGCGGGAGGTCGCATGCGCGTCGTCGTCGCCGAGGACTCCGCGGTGCTCAGAGCCGGGCTCACCCTGCTGCTCACCACACGGGGGCACGAGGTCGCCGCGGCCGTGGGCGACGGGACCGCGCTGCGCGCCGCGGTGGCCGAACACCGGCCGGACGTCGCCGTGGTGGACGTACGCATGCCGCCGACCCACACCGACGAGGGCCTGCGCGCCGCGATCGACATCCGCCGCGACCACCCCGGCATCGGTGTGCTGGTCTTCTCCCAGTACGTGGAGACGCGCTCGGCGGCCCTGCTCCTCGCCGAGGACTCGCGAGGGGTGGGATACCTGCTGAAGGAACGGGTCGCCGACGTCGGCGACTTCCTGGCCGCGCTCTCCCGGATCGCCGCGGGCGAGACCGTGCTGGACCCGGAGGTCGTCACCCGGATGATGGCGACCGGCAGGCGCGCCGACACCCTCGACACCCTCACCCCCCGCGAGCGCGAGGTGCTCGTCATGATGGCCGACGGACGGTCCAACGGCGCGATCGCCGAGGCCCTGTTCCTGTCGTACGGGTCGGTGGAGAAGCACGTCACGCACATCTTCACCAAGCTCGGGCTGCCCCCGTCACAGAGCGACCACCGCCGCGTGCTCGCCGTGCTGCGCTATCTGGAGTCCTGAAGGACCGCCACCTCACCGCTCCGCCGGTCCGCCGATGCCCGGATCCGCATCCACGGACCCGGGCGGTGTGGCGGTGCGTGGTCAGGGCGCGGGTTTCCCCGGTACCGCGATGGCGGTCACGACCAGGCCGTCGGACACCAGCCAGCGCCCCGTGAAGCCGGTCAGCTCCCGGCCCTCCACCCGGGGGCCCGGGACGAGGAGGCGGGCGGTGAACGTACCGGAGGGGGAGAAGGTGAGGTGGGCCTCCTCGAAGCCGAGCCAGCGCCTGGCCAGCGGGAACCACGCCTTGTAGACGCTCTCCTTGGCGCTGAACAGCAGCCGTCCCCAGTGCACGCCGTCGTCGAGCCGCGCGATCTCGTCCCGCTCCTCGGGCAGCGAGACCGCGGGCAGCACGCCGTCGGGGAGCGGCTCGTGGGGCTCCGCGTCGATGCCGACGGCGAGCGCCTCCAGGGAGACGGCCGCCGCGCGGTATCCGGCGCAGTGGGTGATGGCGCCCACCACCCCGTCCGGCCACCCGGGAGCCCCGCGCTCGCCGGGCAGGATCGGCGCCGGGGGCACCCCCAGGGCGGCCAGCGCCTGGCGGGCGCAGTGGCGCGCGGTGCCGAACTCGCGCCGCCGCTTCTCCACCGCGCGGGCGACGGCCGCCTCCTCCTCGGGGAACAGCACGACGTCCGGCGGGTCCTCGAAGCACTCCGAGCTCGCCACCCACGACGGCAGGATCTTCTCGATCATGCGACGGGCCCCGGGGCGGGCAGGATGCGCCGCAGCTGGCCGGGCGCGGTGGGCCTGGGACGCCACTCGCGGGGATAACCCAAGGAGACCTCCTCGAAGCGGACACCGTCGTGCCAGGTGGTCCGGGGGATGTGCAGGTGGCCGTAGACGACCGTGGCGGCGTCGAAGCGCAGGTGCCAGTCGGCGGTGCGCTCGGTGCCGCACCAGATCGCGAACTCCGGGTGGTACAGGATCAGGGTGGGCTCGCGCACCAGCGGATAGTGGTTGACCAGCACCGTCGGGACCCCGGGCGGCCTCGCCTCCAGGCGCCGTTCGGTCTCGGCGATCCTGGCGTCGCACCAAGCGTCCCGGGTCGGGTACGGATCGGGGTGGAGCAGCATCTCGTCGGTGCAGACCACGCCCTTGTCGTACGCGCGGGCGAGCGCCTCCTCCTTCGTGTCCACGCCGGGCATGCGGAAGGTGTAGTCGTACAGCACGAACAGCGGGGCGACGGTGACCGGGCCGCCGGGGCCGGTCCAGGTGAGGTAGGGGTCCTCCGGCGTCGTCACCCCCAGGTTCCGGCACACCTCAATAAGGTGCCGGTAGCGCTCCTCGCCCCGCAGCTGGACGGGGTCGCTGGGATGGGTCCACAGCTCGTGGTTGCCCGGCGCCCACACCACCTTCTCGAACCGTCCGGCGAGCAGCCCCAGGGCCCATTCGACGTCGGAGACCTTCTCGGAGACGTCCCCGGCGACCAGCAGCCAGTCGGAGGCGGAGGTGGGCCGCAGCTCCTCGACGATGTTCCGGTTCTCCTGGTAGCCGATGTGCAGGTCGCTGATGGCGAGCAGTGACGTCATGCGTGATCCGTTCCCCGCGAAGCGCTGTCTCCCGGCGCGCGGCCCGTTCCCCGCGAACCGCCGTCTTCCCGCACGCGGCCCGTTCCCCGCGAAGCGTCGTGTCCCGGCGCGCGGCCCGTTCCTGGCGAAGCGCCGTCCCTCCGCGCGCGGCCCGTCGTCCTCGAAGAAACGGTGGCGGCCGACACGGGCCGGGTGACTGACGCGAGCCCGGTGACCGATGCGAGCCCGGCGACTGACGCGGGCCCGGTGACTGACGCGAGCCCGGCGACCGATGCAGGCCCGGTGACCGACGCGGGCCCGGTGGCCGGAGCGGGTCGTCGGCCGCGCTCCGGCGGCGTGGGAGCCCCCGCCGCCCCCTTGTACGTTTCCACGTTCCCAAACACCGCCGCCTCCGTCTCGCCCGCTTCCCGGGCGCGGTCACGAACTCGTGATCGCCGAGCAAAAGAACCCTCTCACGACCGCTCCCGGAGGCGCACCCCACCCCGCCGCGAAGACACCGTGCCCGGCGCCCCCCACGAGCCCGCGGAGAGCGCGGCGATTCCTGTCGAGTACGGAGATACTCATGCGCTCGCCGGAGACGGCGGCGATTCTTGAAGCATGACGACATCTGACAGCATGCCCCAGTGCTGCATCGCACCCCCCGACCTGCTTCAGGCGGTCGCCGACCAGGGAACCCCCGAGGAGCGCGAGGCCGCGCTCAGGACCCTGGCCACCTCGGAGACCGCCCGGGCGCAGCGCGCGTCGTTCGCCGGCGTGCTGCGCCAGCTCAGCCTCACCGTCACCGACGTCGCGCCCGCCCCCGGCATGGTGCGCACGGTCTACGACGTCGAGAACGGCGGGGACTTCGACCTTCCCGGGCGCAAGAGGCGCGGGGAGGGCGACGGGCCGTCCGGCGACGCGGCGGTCGACGACGCGTACGACGGCGCGGGCATCACCTACGACTTCTACCGGCGCGTCTTCGGGCGGGACAGCATCGACGGGCGGGGACTGGAGATCGTCTCCTCGGTGCACTACGGGACCGACTACGACAACGCCGCCTGGATCGGCTTCCAGATGATCTACGGCGACGGCAGCGGGCAGATCTTCACCAAGGGGTCCCTCACCAAGGCCGTCGACATCGTGGCGCACGAGCTGACCCACGGCATCACCCAGTTCACCGCGCACCTGGTCTACAGCAAGCAGCCGGGAGCCCTCAACGAGTCGTTCTCCGACGTCCTCGGGTCGCTCGCCAAGCAGTACAGCCGGGGGCAGACCGCCGACCAGGCCGACTGGCTCATCGGCGACGGCATCCTGGGCAGCGCCCTGCAGGGGACGGCCCTGCGGTCGATGAAGGCGCCGGGAACCGCGTGGTCGACCCCCTCCGGGGGGCGCGACCGGCAGCCGGGACACATGCGCGACTACGTGGACCTGCCCGACGACGGCGACCCCGCCAACGACCACGGGGGCGTCCACATCAACTCGGGCATCCCCAACCACGCCTTCTACCTCGCCGCCACCGCCATCGGCGGCAACGCCTGGGAGCGCGCCGGACGCGTCTGGTACGTCACGCTCACCGAACGGCTCCGGCCGCGCTCCAATTTCCGGCAGGCCGCGGAGGCGACCGTGGAGGTGGCCGGGGAGCTGTTCGGCGCGGACGGGGACGAGCAGCGGAAGGTGCGCGCCGCGTGGCAGCAGGTGGGAGTCCTCTAGGCCGTGGCCCTGTGCCGGAGGCCGGGCCGCGCGGGCCGGTCTAGGATCCTCCCATGAAGGTCTCGATCGTCCGGGGAGGCGGCATCGCCGGTCTCGTCACGGTCACCACGGTCGACTCCGCGTCGCTGGCGCCGGAGGCCGCCGCCGAGCTGCGCGCCAGGGTGGAGCGGGCCGGGCTGTCCGGCACGCCGGAGCGGCCCGGGCCCCCGGAGGGGCGGCCCGACCGCTTCGACTACGAGCTCACCGTCGAGGACGGCGGCCGGGTGCTCACGACGCGCGCCCGCGAGGGCGACCTCCCCGGCCCGCTCCGCGCGCTCATCTCGTACGTGACCTCGCTGCCGGAACGACAGGAGCGAGTCGGCCCGCCCGGTTAAGTCCTGTCTCGGCCTATCCGACCCTTTTATCCTCTTGTCTGTCGGCTTGAAAGCGGGTCTGACCATCTGAAACTCCACGCTGTCACCGATTTTGGCGCGAGAATTCCCATGTAACGGTTCCTGATGGCATGATTCGCCGATGTGTACAGGCCACGGGAGTTGCGGATTCCCCGGCTCCTGCTGGTTTTATTACACCTTGGCGGCAAATGTGGGCACGGCTGGATTGTTGGGGCGCGTGAAATCACATTTGCGGGGAGCTCTTTGGATATACGGAGGTATATGTGAAACGCGTCATCATCACCGCAGCTGTCGCCGCGCTTACGGCAGCCGCGCTGGTGCCCCCGGCGCAGGCCCGGCAGGTGACCGCCGAACCGGGCGCGCAGGCCGAGTACGTCGTCCTCTACACGGAAGGCGCGCGTCCCGCGGACGCCCAGCGGGCCATCCGGGAGGCGGGCGGAAGCATCCTCAAGGAGAACGCCGCGGTCGGCGTCGCCACCATCACCACGACGAACGACCGCTTCGCCGAGACGGTGCGCGACGCCGCCGCGATCGACGACATCGCCCACAACCGGTCCATCGGCAGCGTGCCCACCGCGAGGCGAGGAGCCACCGGCCGCGTGGCCGTGCAGTCGAGGGCGGTGGAGAGGGCCGGTGACGGCGCGCCCGCCGCCTCGACCTTCGGCAGGCCCGCGCCCGCCGCGGAGCCGCTGTCGGAGCTCCAGTGGGACATGAAGCAGATCCACGCGACCGTCGACGGCTCCTACCGCCACGAGCAGGGGGACCCGGGCGTGCTCGTCGGTGTCATCGACACCGGCGTCGACGGCTCCCACCCCGACATCGCACCGAACTTCAACCGCGCGCTGAGCCGCAACTTCACCGTCGACATCCCCGTCGACGCCGACGGCAACGAGGTCGACGGCCCGTGCGAGGCCGAGCCCGACCGCTCCTGCAACGACCCGGCCGACGTCGACGAGAACGAGCACGGCACGCACGTGGCGTCGTCGATCGCCTCGCCCATCAACGGGCTCGGCACGTCGGGCGTGGCGCCCAAGGTCTCCATCGTGAACCTGCGGGCCGGCCAGGACTCCGGATACTTCTTCCTGCAGCCCAGCATCGACGCGCTGACCCACGCCGGTGACGTCGGCATCGACGTGGTCAACATGAGCTACTACGTCGACCCGTGGCTGTTCAACTGCGTCGACAACCCGGCCGACTCCCCGGCCGACCGGCAGGAGCAGGCCACGATCATCAAGGCCATGCAGCGGGCGCTCGACTACGCGCACGGCAAGGGCGTGACCCTGGTGTCCGCGGCCGGAAACGGCGCCTCCGACTACACCAAGACGATCACCGACGCCTCCAGCCCCGACTTCGCCAGCGTGCCCGGCGAGCTGCCCTACACGCGCACGATCCCCCCGAGCTGCGTCTCCATGCCGAGCGAGGGCAAGCACGTGATCTCGGTCTCCTCGACCGGCATCAGCAAGCGCAAGTCGTACTACTCCGACTACGGCAACGGCTACGTCGACGTCGCCTCCCCGGGCGGCGACGTCTACGACACCGCCGGCAACACCCGCGACGTCACCAGGGCGACGCTGGCGGCCTACCCCCGGTCCGTGGCCGAGGAGCGCGGCCAGCTCAACCCCGACGGCACGCCCAACGTCACCAACGTGGTCCGCAGCTGCAAGGGCTCCGTCTGCGCCTACTACGTGTATCTCCAGGGCACCTCGATGGCCTCCCCGCGCGCCGCCGGGGTCGCCGCGCTGATCGTCAGCAAGTACGGCCAGCGCGACCGGGCACACGGCGGTAAGAAGCTCCACCCGGCCGTCGTGGAGACGGTCCTCAAGGGCACCGCGACCAGGACGCCCTGCCCCACCCCGCCCGCCTACACCTACACCAGGCACCTGCCGGACGGCACCACGGCGACCTCGACGCACACCTGCGAGGGCAACGTGCTGCGCAACGGCTTCTACGGCAACGGGATCGTCGACGCCCTCCGGGCGGTCCGCTGACCTGAACCGGGAACCCGGCCCTCTTCCCGTACGGGGAGGGAGCCGGGTGCCACAGGTCGTCCCACCACGCCCACCACAAGATCTCCCGCCACGTCCACCCGGTGGACGGGTTCCCGATGACGGTGACGGGCCAGAGGCCGAGACACGCGAGGACGCGATCCGCCCGCCCGGCCTCCGACCCGGACCTCCGAGGGTTCGCCGCCCGCTCTGTCTCTGACCAGCTCTCTCGCGCGTTCCGCGTCCGCTCGTCCTCTGACCTGCTCCTTCGCGCGTTCCGCGTCCGCTCGATCTCTGACCTGCTCCTTCGCGCGTTCCTCGCCCGCCCGGCCACGGACCCGGTCTCTCGCGCGTTCGCCGCCTGTTCGGCCTCTCGGCCTCTCGGCCGCTCCTCGTGTGCGCTTCTCGCCCGCTCGGCCTCCGGCCTGGTCCTCCGCGCGTTCCCCGTCGCTTCCTTTGCACCTTCTTGCGCGACGGGTTGATTTACCGGTAGCCCCACCCGGGGATGGGTCGCCCGACGCCATCGGTCATGGGCCGTGAGCATGCCGCCGTACGGACGCATCCGGACGCGGTCTCGCTCGCGAAGTCCTCCATGGACGCTAAGGAGTGATGCCCATGGCCGCTGTCACGTGTGAGACCGATCGGCCCGGTGAGCGGATGGATCCCCATGCCGGGCGAGGGACGGACCCCTGTGCCGGGCGAGGGACGGCACCCCCGGCCGGTAGGCGGGGGACGGACCCTCCGGCCGGTCGCGGAGACCTGGCGACGAGGAGGAGCGCGTGAGCCAGGTGGTGGTGATCGGCGCCGGTCTGGGCGGGCTGGCCGCCGCCGTCCGGCTGGCCGCCGCGGGGCGCGACGTCACGATCGTGGAGGCGAACGACATACCGGGAGGCTGCTGCGGTACGGCCACCCTCGGTGAGTACCGCTTCGACACCGGCCCCTCGGTGCTGACCATGCCGGAGGTCCTCGCCGACGTCTTCGCCGCGGCAGGGGAGGACATGGAGAGCGTGCTCCCGCTGCGGCGGCTGGACCCGTACTACCGGCTGCGCTACCACGACGGCTCCCACCTGGACGTGGTGGCCGGCGAGGACGCCATGGCCGAGCGGGTGCGCGAGCTGAGCGGCGCCGCCGAGGCCGAGAGGTACCGGCGCTTCCGCGCCCGCCTCGGCGAGCTGTTCGACGCGGAGTGGCCCGCGTTCATCGACCGCGACATGACGCGGCTGCGCGACCTCGCCCGGCCGCGCGTCCTCGCCCGCCTCGCGGCGCTGGGCGGCTTCCGCAGCCTGGACTCCCTCGTCAAGAGCCACCTCACCGACCACCGGCTGGTCAAGGCGCACACCTTCCAGGCCCTGTACGTGGGCCTGCCGCCCCGGCGGGCGCTCGGGATCTACGCGGTCATCGCCCACATGGACACCGTCGGCGGCGTCTTCTTCCCGCGCGAGGGCGGCATGCACGCCATCCCGCGCGCCCTGGCCACGCTGGCCGAGAAGGCGGGCGCGCGGATCCGGTACGGGGTGCGCGCCGTCAGGGTCGAGGCCGGGTCCTCCGGTGTCTCCGGGGTCAGGCTCGACACCGGCGAGCGCCTGGCGGCGGGCAACGTCGTGGTCGCCTGCGACCTGTCCCGCGCCCACACCGGGCTGCTCCCGAAGGGCGCGGGCGACTGGCGGCTGCGCCGTCCCCGCTACTCGCCCTCCTGCCTGGTCCTGCACTTCGGCCTCGACCGGCGCCTGGCCGGGCAGGCGCACCACACCCTGCACTTCGGCGGGGAGTGGGACGCCACCTTCGACGCGCTGCGGGCCGGGCGGCCACAGCCCGACCCGAACCTGCTGGTCACCTACCCGGAGTCCGACACCGGCGCCGCGCCGCGCGGCCACGCCACCCTCACCGTGCTGGAGCCGACCGCCAACCTGCGCGGCGGCGCCGACTGGGACCGGCTCACCCCGCAGCTGGAGGACCGGCTGCTCGGCAGGCTCGCCGACCTCGGTTACGGCGACCTGTCCTCCGCGCCGAGGCTCACCCTCGACCCGCCCGCCTGGGCCCGGCTCGGCCACTCGGCGGGTACCCCGTTCGCGCTGGACCACCGCTTCACCCAGACGGCCTGGTTCCGTCCGGCGGGCGCGGCCAGGCGCGTCCCCGGGCTGCACTTCGCCGGGATGTACACCGCGCCGGGGGTGGGGGTGCCCCCGGTGCTGATCTCCGGCCGGCTCGCCGCGGAACGCGTACTGGAGGGCGCCCGATGACCCTGACCGCGAGTTACGAGCTCTGCCGCAGGCTCAACGCCCGTCACGGCCGCTCGTACTACCTGGCGACCCTGCTGCTGCCCGCCTGGAAGCGCCCGCACGTGCACGCCCTGTACGGCTTCGCGCGCTACGCCGACGAGATCGTGGACTCCTTCACGATGACCGGTGACAGGGCGCGGGCGCTCGACGGGCTGACCGCCCGGCTGGCCACCACCCTGGCGGGCGGGACCACCGAGGACCCGGTGCTTCCCGCGTTCGCGCAGACCGTGCGTTCCTTCGGCGTCGACCACGGTGACGTCGACGCGTTCCTGCGCTCGATGCGGGCCGACCTGACCGTCACCCGCTACGAGACCTACGACGACCTGCTCGCCTACATGGAGGGCTCGGCCGCGGTGATCGGCACCATGATGCTGCCCGTCCTCGAACCGCTGCCCGGCATGGAGGACAAGGCCCGCGAACCGGCCCGCCAGCTGGGGCTGGCCTTCCAGCTGACCAACTTCCTGCGCGACGTCGCCGAGGACCTGGAACGCGGCCGGGTCTACCTCCCGCTGGAGGACCTGGAGAGGTTCGGGGTGACGGTGGCCGACCTGGGGCGCGGTGCGAGCACTCCGGCCCTGCGCGAGCTGCTGGCCTTCCAGACCCGGCGGGCCAGGGACCACTACGCGCGGGCCGCAGAGGGCATCGACATGCTGACCCCCTCCTCCCGGCCGTGCATCCGCGCGGCCTTCCAGCTGTACGGCGGCATCCTCGACCGGATCGAGGACGCTCGCTACGACGTCCTCGGCGGGAGGGTCGCCGTGCCCCGGCGGCGAAGAGCGGCGATCTTCGCGCGGCACCTGCTCGCGGCGTCCGCGGCCGACCGCGCCGAACGCCGCCTGATCGGCGAGATCCCGTGAACCGGCCGCACGCGGCCGTCGCGGGGCGGCCGGCCGCCGGACGGTTCGTCATGAGGGTGCCCGTCACGAGGGTGCCCGTCACGGGGGCGTCCTCGTTCGTCAGTTCGTTCAACACCGTCGTCGGGAGGGCGTGATGTCGGAACCTGTGGTCGTCGACGCGATGGGCGGAGACCACGGACCGGTCGAGACGGTCGCCGGGGCGGTGGCGGCCCGGCGCGAGCTGGGGATCCCCGTGCTGCTGGTGGGCAGGGCCGGGGACATCCGTGCCGAGCTCGACCGGCACGGCGCCGCCGCCGAGATCGACGTGGTGCACGCCGAGGACGTCGTCCCGATGGCCGAGCGGGGCGCGGGAGCGGTCTCCTCCGGCACGACCAGCCTGACGGTCGGCTGCGATCTCGTACGGCGCGGGGCGGCGTCGGCGTTCGTGTCGGCCGGGTCCACCGGCGCGGTCGTCTCGTGCGCCATCCGTGGCATCGGCCGCGCCACGGGTGTCCTGCGGCCCGCCCTGGCCATCGCGCTGCCCTCGGTCACCGGCGGCGCCACCGTACTGATCGACGCGGGGGCGACCTCCGACCCCACCCCGGAGATGATCGCCCAGTTCGCGCTGCTCGGCGTCTCCTACGCCCGGCTCGTGCTCGGCGTCGCCGACCCGTCGGTGGGCCTGCTGTCGATCGGCTCGGAACCGGGCAAGGGCAACCGGCTGACACGCAGGGCCGGTGAGCTGCTTCCCGATCTGCCGCTCCGCTTCCACGGCAACGTGGAGGGCCACGACGTGCTCGCGGGCACGGTCGACGTGATCGTCACCGACGGCTTCACCGGCAACGTGGTGCTCAAGAACGTCGAGGGCTCCGTACGGGCCGCGCTGACGCTGGTGGCGCGTTCCGGTGTCGCCGGGGCCGAGGACCTGCGGGAGGTGGCCCGCCGCTACGACCCCGAGACCCACGGCGGGGCGGCGCTGCTCGGGCTGAGCGGCACCGTCGTCGTCGCGCACGGCTCCTCGCGGGCGGCGACGATCGCGCGCGCCTGCGCGGTGGCGCACGACCTCGCCGAGGGCGGGATCGCCACCCGCTTCGGAGACCACCTCGCCACGGAACCCGTCCGTTGAGGGGGAGCGAGACCGTTGCACCGGGCAGACCGGGTGGACCGGGTGGACCGGGTGGACCGGGTGCACCGGGTGCACCGGGCGGGCCGGGCGGGGTCAGGCCAGGGGGTCGGCGCCGTCCCAGGTGCCCTCGCTGGCGTACGGGGAGAACCGGGCGAACAGTTCCTCGGAGTACCAGCCCTCCGCGCGGGTCCTGCCGATCACCCGCCGGTGTGCCCGCCCCCGGTGCGCGAAGTCGCGCACCGCGTCGGCGTCGCGCCACAGCGAGAACGTGCCCTGCCTGGCCAGTGGCCACTCGCCGACGCCGACCGAGGCCAGGCAGCCGTCCTGCTCCGCCAGGAGGCGGTCCACCCCGGGGACCGAGCGGTAGAACGCCACGAGGCGGGCGGGGCGGATCGACGCGCGGGTCAGCACGGCGACGGGACCACCGGGATCGGGCCGCACACCCCCGGGAGAAAAACTGGACGCGCTCTCGGAGAGAAGGCCGGACACGCCTTCAAGGGGAAGGCCGGACGCGCTCCCAGAGGGAAAGCCGGACGCCTCCCCAGAGGAGAAGCCGGGCGTGCCGCCGGGGAGGAGGCCGGACGCCCCCTTGGGAGAAAGGCTGGACGCGTTCCCGGGGAGGAGGCCGGACGCCTCCCTGGGAGAAAGGCCGGGCGCGTCCCTCGAGGGAAGGCCGGACGCGCTGCCGGGGAGAGGGCCGAACGGGTTCACCCCGTTCCAGGCGCCGCGTGAGGAGAGGGGAACCAGCCGTACCTGCCAGGACTCCCGCGCCGCGCTCCGCCAGCGCGCCGCCACCGGTGACTCGCTCAGGAAGCGGTCCAGGTCCCGCTCGTCGCGCCACACGGCCAGCAGGGCCCAGCGGCGCAGGTCCGCGCCCATGCTCGTCGAGGCCCCGCGGCCGGAGCCGAGCAGCCGCCAGAACCTCAGCCCCGGCGTTCTCCCCAGCACCGGCCGGTCGAACGCCATGTACCGCATAGCCCCCATATCCGCATATCTCGTGAGATGAAAGGAAGCGATGGTTCCGCTGCTCGTCTCGGTCATCGGCGGCTACCTTCTCGGATCCGTGCCGGTCGCCGTACTGGTCTCCCGCGCGCACGGGTTCGACCCCCGCGAGGTCGGCGACCGCAACCCCGGCTTCTGGAACGTCAGGCAGCGGCTCGGCTGGCGGGCCGCCGTGCCGGTCTTCGCGGGCGACACGCTCAAGGGCACGTTCGCCGGGCTGCTCGGCCTGTGGGCCGGCGGCACGCACCTCGTCTGGCCCGGCGGGGTGAGCGGCGGCAGCGTGCTGCCGGTGTATCTGGCGGTGGCCGCCGCCATGGCCGGGCACGCCTGGCCGGTCTTCGCCGGGTTCAGGGGCGGCCGGTCGATCCTCGCCTTCGTGGGCGGATTCGCCGTCATCTGCCCGCCGGGCTTCCTGCTCGGGGTGGCCGCCCTGGTCGGGGTCGCCGTGGTGACGCGGTCCTTCGCGATCGGGGCGCGCGCCGGCGTCTTCGGCATCCCGCTGTTCCAGCTGCTCTTCGCCCCGGTCACGTACGTGGCCGCGACCGGCCTGCTCATGTGCCTCATCGGGCTGCGCTTCGGCCAGGCGGCGCGGACCGATCGCCCGTCGTGACCGGCCCCGGCGACGTGTCCGGCCTCGGTGACGTGTCCGGCCTCGGCGATGTGTCCGGCCCCGGTGACGTGTCCGGTGCCGGTCGCTCGTCCGGGCCCGGACGGGTGTCCGTAGCGGCCCCGCCGGAGTGGACGCCCGTCGTGACCGGCCCCGGCCGCGCGTCCGTCGTACCGGAGCCGAGGCGGGAGGCCATCGTGGCGGCCGGGTAGGCGCGGCCCCGCCAGTCGCGCACCGGGCGCAGCGTGACCTGCGTCAGCCGCAGGACCGCCAGCGGGTCCAGCAGCGGGGAGAGCAGCACGCCCGGCCCCGGCCGCGTGTAGCTGCCGCGCAGCGCGCCGGCCAGCAGCAGCCGTACGGCCAGCAGCCCCAGGTCGAGCCGGGTGGGGCGGCCGGTCACCAGCCGGAGCACCGGCAGCGCGGCGGCCAGCCAGACCACGGCCAGGTCGGCCGCCTGCCAGCCCGGCGCGGTGACGTCGCGCAGCGACAGCGACCGCCCCCACTCCCGCCACACCCCGGCGGCCGAGTCGTGCATGTCGACCTCCAGCAGGCCCCCGGCGTCCAGGAACCCCACGGTCCAGCCGTCGGCCGCCAGGGTCCTGGCCAGCGCCACGTCGTCGGCCAGGTGCCCGCGTACCCGCGCGAATCCTTGGGCGTCCAGCATCGCCGTGCGGCGGAAGGCCGTGCACTGGCCGTTGGCCATCGCCCGGTGCGGGGGCGGGGGAGTGGCCGGCCCGATCGGGCCGAAGCGGTAGACCAGCGTCGCCAGGAACGAGGCGTGCAGCGCCTGCTCGGCCGTACCCTCGCACACGAACCGGGGGCCCGCGCTCACCAGGTCGTACTCCTCCAGGGCCGCCGCGAGCGCGCCGAACAGCCCCGGCGCGGGCCGGGCGTCCGCGTCCAGGGTCACCACGACCTCGCCCCCCGCCGCCTCGACACCCTGTTGCAGAGCCCACTGCTTGCCCACCCAGCCCTCGGGGAGCGGCGCCCCCGTGATGACCTTCGCGCCGAGCCCGGACGCCAGCCGTGCCGTGCCATCGCGTGACTCGTCGTCGACGACGAGGACCTCCGCGACGTCCGGGTCGGCGAGCGCCGCCGACAGGCACGGGCCCAGGCGGGCCTCCTCGTCGCGGGCGGGGACCACCACCGAGACGCGCGCTGTGGCCGCCCGTACGGGGGCCAGCGCGGGCCGGCGCCGCCGCCCCCTGGCCAGCCGCACCGCCACGGTCAGCGCGGCGGCGGCCTGCAGCGCGGTCAGGAGTCTCATCGTCGTGCCTCCATGAGTCGTGTCTCCACGAGTCGTGTCTCGGGAAGTCGTGTCTCCGTGAGTCGTACCTTCGCGAGTCGTGTCTCCGGGAGTCGTGCCTCCGCGAGTCGTGTCTCCGTGAGTCGTACCTTCGACGACCGGTCCGCACGGTTCGCGCGGTCCGGGGGCCGTGAGGACCTCGCCGTCCGGCTCACAGGGGAGTCCCGGACGTGCGGCGGCCCCGGGAACCGCTCGCGCCCGAGGGGGCGCCGGGGAAGTCCTCCCGTACGAGCGAGGCGACGATGCGGGCGCCCATCGCGACCAGCGGCAGCCCGCCACCGGGGTGCGCCGAGCCGCCCACCAGGTACAGGCCGCGCCGGGGACCCCGGTTGCCGGGGCGGCGGAAGGGCGCGAGCCTGCCGGAGTAGGCGCCGCCGTAGATCGAGCCGCCCCACGCGCCGTACCGGTCGCGCAGGTCGGCGGGGGTGAACAGGTCCACGAAGCGCAGCCGTCCCGACAGGTCGTGCCCCCTGGAGGCCAGGCGGTCGAGCACCAGGTCCCGGTACGCCTCGGGGGACATCGGCCACCGGCCGGGGTCGCGGGCCGGGACGTTGACCAGCATGACCCAGTTCTCCGTGCCCGGCGGGGCCTGCGACGGGTCGTCCACGACCGAGCAGCCGATGTAGACGGTCGGGTCCTCCGGTGGCCTGCGCCGCCGGAAGATGTCGCCGAACTCCCGCTCGTAGTCGCCGGAGAAGACGATCGAGTGGTGCCCCAGCCCCTCGGTCCTGCCCTCCACCCCGGCCAGCAGCAGGAACACCGACGAGGAGGTGCCGAGCCCGGCGATGCGCCGCAGCCGCCGCCGGTCGGGCAGCAGCCGCCCGTACAGCGCGGCCGCGTCGGTGTTGGCGACCACGATGTCGGCGCGCTCTGACTCCCCGGAGGCGAGCCGCACCCCCCTGACCCGCTCGCCGTCGGCGAGCACCCGGGCCACCTCCGCCCCCAGGACGACCTCCACCCCCGCCTTCTCCAGCATCAGGGCGAGGGCGTCGGCGATGCGGGGCAGCCCTCCGGGGACGTACCAGCCGCCCTCGCCGTGCTCGATCGCCGGGACGCACCCCAGCGCGGCCGGGGCGCGGTACGGGCTGGAACCCGCGTAGGTCGCGTAGCGGCCGACGTACTGGCGCAGGCGCGAGTCGGTGAAGAAGCGGCGGGCCAGGCCGTCGAGGGTACGGCCCGGCGCCACCGCCAGCAGGTCCGACAGGCGGGCCTCGGTGGGCGGCCGGGTGAGCGGGCCGGTGAAGAAGGTGCGGCGCGACGCGTCGAAACAGCGCCGGGCCCAGTCGTGGAAGGCGAGCCAGGCGCGGCCCTCGCCGGGGGCGAGCCGGTCGACCTCGGCGGCCATCCGGGCCGGGTCGCGGTACGCCGCCAGCGTCGAGCCGTCGGCGAAGCGGTAGCGGCACAGCTCGTCGAGCTCCACCAGGTCGAGGTCCAGCCCGAGGTCGGTGAAGACGGCGGGCAGGGTGAGCAGGGAGGGACCGACGGAGAAGGTGAAGCCGTCCCTGGTGTGCTCGGCGAGCTTGCCGCCCAGCCGGGGAAGCCGCTCGTACAGCCGCACCTCGTGCCCCTGCCGGGCCAGCAGCAGCGCGGAGACCATGCCCCCGACGCCGCCGCCTATCACCGTTACCTCCGGCATCCGCGTCCCCTTCCTGTGCCTGTTCCTGTCACGGCCCCGATGGGTGAGATCGTCGCCGTCACGCCCGGCCCGCCCCGGGAGCCGGTCTGCTCCGGCGTCCGCGCCGCCAGGCGAGCAAGGCGAACAGTCCCATCGAGAGCCCCCCGGCCGTGGCCACCAGCGGGTCCGGCGGGACGAAGACGGCCGCGAAGCCGACGGTCTCCATGACCGCCATCACCGTGTAGATCGACACCAGCCCGGCGCTCCACGCCCCCGGCTCGGCCAGTACGCGCTCCAGCAGGGCCATCACCAGCAGGGAGACGACGAGCCAGCCCGCGAAGTTGCCGAGGGGAACGCCCCGGTAGGGGCCGGGGTCGTGCCAGACCCACAGGCCCAGCCGGATCATCTGCGGGTCCAGGAACAGGTCCCAGGCGGTGAGGGCCAGCGCCCCGGTGACGATCCGCGCCGCCCGGCTCACCGGCGCGACGGCGGCGGCCACCGCGTGGGCCGCCAGCCCCATGCCGCCCCACGCCAGCGCCACGATCACCGGCACCCCGCCGGGCGCGGGCCACAGGACACCGGTGTAGTGGTAGTCGCCGAAAGGCAGGCCCGTCCTGATCCCGATCCACTCGGCGGCGTACCCGGTCGCGACCACGGCCGCGAACGCCGTGGCGACCCTGGCCGGGGGGTGGGTCGCGCAGGCGAACGCCAGCGCGCTCGCCGCCAGCAGCAGGACGACCACGCTGGTCAGTGTGATCGGCCGGGCCTGCAGCCCCGAGGCGACCTGCGCGACGACCATCGCGGCCAGCGACACCGCGCCGAGCGCGCTCGCCACGCGTGCGCGCGGTCCCACCGGCGAGGGCCGCTCCCGCACCGCCTCACGGCCGGGCCGTCCGCTGCTCACCTGTTGGCTGTGCCCCATGGACGGTCATTCGATCGGCCGGGCGCGGTCAGATTCACTTTGAGGTCACGATCTTTCACGCCGAGGTGGCGATCTCGGGGAGGGGCCCGGCCGGGGCCACGCCCGGCGCGCGACTACGGTCTCCGGCGAGTCCGGGCCAGAGTGGACGGTGTCCCCCCAACCCAGGTGGAAGGTCTCCGGCTCGTTCCGGGCTTCCGCATCGTGACGTGTAACCACCCTGCAAGGGCGGTGCATGTCCGGTGCATGTCCGGTGCCGTACAAATCCCTCACCACCTCGGGCACCCGCGCCCGGTCGAAAGGACGGTCCGGCATGCGCACGACACGCTCCACGGCCTCCGAGCGGGACGACCACGAGACGCTCCGCGACCTCGGGCAGGGGGCGGCGGGCATGGTGCGCGACTTCGGCTCGTGGGCGTGGGTCCTCGCCGCGGCCCCGATCGCGCTGGTGCTGGCGCTGATGGTGGCGTTCTCCCTGGGCAGCCTTTCCCCGGCACCCGAGCAGACCGTCTTCCCCGGGATCCGCAGCCTCTCCGTGGACACCGACCACGGGAACGTGGAGATCGTCGGCGCCGACGTCACCAACGTCCGCGTGACGCGCCGCCACCACGGGGACGCCCCGCGCGGCGAGTCGTCGGGAGGCGGTTCCCTCAGCGTCGGCCTCCTGTGCGACGAGGGGGCCGTCTGCACGACGATCCGTGACACCCCGCGGGACCGTACCGACTACAGGTTCGTCGTCCCGGCCGGCATCGACGTCACCGTCCACAGCCGCAACGGCGACGTCGTCCTGCGCGGGCTCACCGGGAAGGTCGTCACCCGCCCGGGCAACGGCTCGATCACCCGCCAGGACGCCCCGGGCGCTCCGGACGTTCCGGGTGCCCAGGATGACGAGAGCGGCCAGGGCGGCTAGAACGGCCAGGGCGGGGCTGGGACGGCCGGGGTCCCGGGGCGGTTCCGCGGGTGTCCGGGGCAGCCCGTCCGGCGAGGGGTGACATCCACCCGGGGGTGGGCGGTGCCGCGCGGCACGGGGCCGTGTGGTTGGCTGGGCCCCCGTGGACATCGCTGAAGTGCTGGGGCTGCTCGGGGCCGGGACGCTGGCCGGGATGGTCGGCACCGTGGTGAGCCTGGCGTCGATCGTCTCCTACCCGGCACTGCTCGCGTTCGGCCTGCCCCCGCTGACCGCGAACGTCACGAACACGGTGGCGCTGACGTTCCACGGGGTGGGGGCGACGCTCGGGTCGCGGCCCGAGCTCGCCGGGCAGGGCGGCAGGGTCCTGCGGCTCGGCACGATGACCCTGATCGGCGGGGCGGCGGGGTCGGCGCTGCTGCTGATGACCCCTTCCGACACGTTCGAGGCGATAGCGCCGTGGCTGATCGCGGTCGCCTCGCTGCTGCTGATCCGCCCGCCCAGGGCGGAGGGAGGGTTCGGCGACGAGAACGGGTGGATGGCGCGCGCCGCGCTGTTCGGCGTCGCCGTCTACATCGGCTACTTCGGGGCCGCGGGCGGGATCCTCATGTTCGCGGTGCTCTCGGCCGTGCTCGACCAGACACCGGCCAGGGTCAACGCGATCAAGTCCGTGGTGTCCTCGATGGCGAACGCGGCCTCCTCGATCGGCTTCGCCCTCTTCGGCCCGGTGCAGTGGTCGGCGGTGGTGCCGCTCTCGCTGGGATTCTTCCTGGGCGGCCTGCTCGGGCCGCCGATCGCCCGCCGCCTGCCCGGCCACGCGCTCCGGCTCGGCGCCGCCGTCTGCGGCCTGCTCGTCGCGATCAAACTCGGCGCCGACGTCTACGCGTGACGCCTGCGGGACACTCGCCCCGGCGAGGGCGAGAGCAGGAACAGGGGCAGGGGCGGGCGTGGCTTCGGTCTCACGGTCGCGGCCGCTCCGGCAGGGTGAGGATCTCGGCCCCGTCGTCGGTGATGGCGATCGTGTGCTCGCTGTGTGCCGTCCGGCAGCCCGTCGCGCTCCGGAGCGTCCACCCGTCGGCGTCGGTGACGAGCTCGGCGGTGTCCGCCATCACCCACGGCTCCAGTGCGAGCAGCAGCCCGGGGCGCAGCCTGTATCCACGGCCGGGCCGTCCGGTGTTCGAGACGTGCGGGCCCTGGTGCATCGTCGATCCGATGCCGTGACCTCCGAACTCGGTGTTGATCGGGTACCCCGCCTCGCTGAGGACCGAGCCGATGGCGTGGGAGATGTCGCCGACGCGCGCCCCGGGCCCGGCGGCGGCTATCCCCGCGCTCAGCGCGCGCTCGGTCGCGCTGATCATCGCGACGCTCTCCGGAGGCCGTGATCCGCCCACGATGAAGCTGACGGCGGAGTCCGCGGCGACCCCGCCCTTGGAGACGGCGAGGTCGAGCGTGAGCAGATCGCCGTCGGCGAGCCTGTAGTCGTACGGCAGCCCGTGGAGCACCGCGTCGTTGACGGCCGTGCAGATGTAGTGGCCGAACGGCCCGCGTCCGAAGGACGGCTCGTAGTCGACGTAGCAGGACAGCGCCCCGGCCTCGGTGATCATCTCCTGGGCCCACCGGTCGATGTCCAGGAGGTTCGTGCCCACCACGCTGCGGCTCCTCAGCGTCTGCAGGATGTGAGCGACCAGGGCGCCCGTCTCCTTCGCTCGGGCCAGCTCGGCGGGGTTCAGGATCTCGATCATGCGGCGTCCTTCTCGTGTTGCCAATAACTATACCGGCATATTATCCCGATATTTGGAGCCGGAACGACGGACGGGTTGCCGCCCACTCCCGCGAGGGTCGGGCGCGGGCAGTGCTCCAACGTCCTGTCGCGTCACGTGGGGGGGTCGCCACGATCGCGGGCCGGGACGTGTTGGCGGACCCTCTGTGAAACCCCGCGTGACCACGGGGGAGGCCTCCACGGCGACTCTTGACATCGGGATTTCCTGGGGTCACGCTGTTGCGTATAGCGCCGCCTGTTCCGCCCTACGAAACTGGGGTTTGTTGCGATGATCCCTGCCTGTCCCCTCGCGGCCCTGCCACCGGGTGAGGCCCACCGGCTCGACGCCGACCCGCCCATCGCCGTCTTCCACACCGAGGACGGCGAGATCTACGCCGTGGACGACACCTGCACCCACCAGGACGCCTCCCTCTCCGACGGGTGGCTGGAGGGCTGCGAGATCGAGTGTCCGCTGCACGCGTCGAGCTTCGACCTGCGGACGGGACGGCCGAGCTCCCCTCCCGCCAAGCTGCCGCTGCGCACCCACCGGGTGGTGGTCGAGGACGGCACCGTCTACGTCGTCCCCTCCGAGGAACCCCCGAACCCGCCACCCGGCGTCCGCGCGAGCACCGCGTGAGGACACGATCCCCGCTGGACGACCCGAACCAGCTGAGGACGCGAGCGCCGCGTGAGGAAACAAACCGCCTGAGGACGCGAGCGCCACGTGAGGACGCGAGCCGCGTGGAGACGCGATCCCCGCGCGAGGAGGAGCGACCGTGACCGCGAGAAGCCTGCCCCCCAGCGTGATCGCCACCCTGCCCGGCAGCTACTACACCGACGAGAACATCTTCGCCCTGGAGCAGGCCCGCGTCTTCGAGACGATGTGGTTCTGCGTCGCCCGCGCGTCCGACCTCGCCAGGCCGGGGGCCTTTAAGACCGTCCAGGTGGGCCGCGAGAGCGTCCTCGTCACCCGGGCCGGGAACGGCTCGATCCGGGCCTTCCTCAACGTGTGCCGCCACCGGGGCGCCCGGATCCGCACCGAGGAGTCCGGCGAGGTCAAGCGGTCCTTCCAGTGCCCGTACCACGCGTGGACCTACGACCTCGACGGCAGGCTGATCGCCGCCCCGAACCTCACCAGGATGCCCGACATCGACCGGGTGGAGTACGGGCTGGTCAACGTCCACGTGCGCGAGTGGATCGGGTACGTGTGGGTGTGCCTCGCCGCCGAGCCGCCCTCGTTCGAGGCGGACGTGATCGCCGAGGCGACGCACAGGCTGGGCGACGAGAGATCCATCGAGAACTACGACATCGCCAACCTCCGGGTGGGCCGCAGGATCGTCTACGACGTGAAGGCGAACTGGAAGCTCATCGTCGAGAACTTCATGGAGTGCTACCACTGCGCCACCATCCACCCCGAGCTCACCGAGGTGCTGCCGGAGTTCGCCGACGGGTACGCGGCGCAGTCCTTCGTCGGGCACGGCGCGGAGTTCGGCGAGGAGATCCGGGGATTCACCGTCGACGGCTCCGAGGGGGTCGACCGCATCCCCGGGGTCGGCGAGGACCAGGACCGCCGCTACTACGCGATCACCGTCAAGCCGCAGGTCTTCGTCAACCTGGTGCCCGACCACGTGATCCTGCACCGGATGTTCCCGTTGGCGGCCGACCGGACGATCGTGGAGTGCGACTGGCTCTTCCTCGGCGATGTCGTGGACTCCGGCAGGGATCTCGGCCCGTCCGTCGAGCTCTTCCACCGCGTCAACGTGCAGGACTTCGAGGCCTGCGAGCGCTGCCAGCCCGCGATGAGTTCCCGGGCGTACGCTGAGGGTGGGGTCCTGGTGCCCAGCGAGCATCACATCGGGGCCTTCCACGAGTGGGTGCTCGGCAGGCTGGGAACCGGGCTGGGAACCGGCCCCGGCTGAGCGCCTGTATTGTGCGTTTTCCAAGGTGACCGGGCGGAAGGAGACGCGAGGATGGCCAGGAAGGCTCCGCGCGACGACGTCAACGAGGACGGCCTCGAGGTCGGCCCGCCCAAGGAGTGGGCCGCCGGGATCCCGGGGGTGACCCGGTCGCTGAGGGCCGCGAACGCCCAGATGGGCGTCGGCCGCACCCTGCGCACCCTGGCCGTGGTCAACCAGAAGGAGGGCTTCGACTGCCCGGGTTGCGCCTGGCCCGAGGGCGGGCACCGCAGCACGGCCGAGTTCTGCGAGAACGGCGCCAAGGCGGTGGCCGAGGAGGCCACCGTCCGCAGGGTCACCCGCGACTTCTTCGCCGGGCACACCGTGGACGACCTGGCCCGGCACACCGACTACTGGCTCGGCCAGCAGGGACGGCTCACCGAGCCGATGCACCGGCCCGAGGGCTCCGACCACTACGTGCCGGTGAGCTGGGACGACGCGTTCGCCATCATCGCCCGCGAGCTGCGCGCCCTCGACAGCCCCGACGAGGCGCTGTTCTACACCTCCGGCCGTACCTCCAACGAGGCCGCGTTCGCGTACCAGCTGCTGGTGCGCAGGTTCGGCACCAACAACCTGCCCGACTGCTCCAACATGTGCCACGAGTCCAGCGGCTCGGCGCTCAACGAGACGCTCGGCATCGGCAAGGGCACGGTCTCGCTGGAGGACCTGTACCAGTCCGACCTCGTCTTCGTGGTCGGCCAGAACCCCGGCACCAACCACCCGCGCATGCTGTCGGCGCTGGAGCGGGCCAAGCGCGGCGGCGCCCGGATCATCGCCGTCAACCCGCTGCCCGAGGCCGGGCTGCTCCGTTTCAAGAACCCGCAGAAGGCCTCCGGGCTGGTGGGCAGGGGCACCACGCTGGCCGACCGGTTCCTGCAGATCCGCCTCAACGGCGACCTCGCGCTCTTCCAGGCCATGTCGCTGCTCCTGCTCGAAGCCGAGGACGCCGCCCCCGGCACCGTGGTCGACCGCGCCTTCGTCGAGACCCACACCCACGGCTTCGACAAGTGGGCCGAGGACCTGCGCTCCCTGGACTGGGCGGAGGTCGAGGAGGCGACCGGGCTGGACCGCCCGGCCGTCGAGGAGGCCGTACGGGAGGTGCTCGGCGCGAAGTCGGTCATCGTCTGCTGGGCGATGGGGCTCACCCAGCACAAGAACTCCGTCGCCACCATCAGGGAGGTCGTCAACTTCCTGCTGCTGCGCGGCAACGTGGGCCGCCCGGGGGCCGGGGTGTGCCCGGTCCGCGGCCACTCCAACGTCCAGGGCGACCGCACCATGGGCATCTACGAGAGGCCTCCGGCCTGGTTCCTCGACGCGCTGCGCGCCGAGTTCGGCTTCGAGCCGCCTCGCGACCCCGGCTTCGACACCGTGGAGGCGATCCGCGCCCTGCGGTCGGAGCGGGCGAAGGTCTTCGTCGCGATGGGCGGCAACTTCGTGGCCGCGACCCCCGACACGGCGGTGACCGAGAAGGCGATGCGCCGGGCCCGGCTCACGGTGCAGGTGTCGACCAAGCTCAACCGCTCCCACGCCGTGTGCGGGCGGGAGGCGCTCATCCTCCCCACGCTGGGACGCACCGAACGCGACGTCGCGCGCGGTGGCCGCGCGGGCCGCTTCGTCACGGTCGAGGACTCCATGGGCATGGTCCACGCCTCGCGGGGCAACCTGCCGCCCGCCTCCGGCGACCTGCTCTCCGAGGTGGACATCGTCTGCCGCCTGGCGACGGAGCTGTTCGGCGCCGACCCGCACGTGCCCTGGGAGCGGTTCGCGGCCGACTACGACGTGATCCGCGACCGCATCTCCCGGGTGGTCCCCGGGTTCGAGGACTTCAACCTGCGCGCCCGCCTCTCGGGCGGTTTCACGCTGCCCAACGGGCCCCGCGACGAGCGCCGCTTCCCGACCGCGACGGGCAAGGCCAACTTCACCGTCAACCACCTGGAGGTGCTGCGGGTCCCGCCGGGGCGGCTGCTGCTCCAGACGGTCCGCAGCCACGACCAGTACAACACCACGATCTACGGCATGGACGACCGCTACCGGGGCATCCGCAACGGCCGCCGGGTGGTCTTCGTGCACGCCGACGACCTGGCCGAGCGGGGCCTGGCCGACGGCGACACGGTGGACCTGGTCAGCGAGTGGCCCGACGGGGAGCGCACGGCGGAGTCCTTCCGCGCGGTCGCCTACCCGACCGCCCGGGGCTGCTGCGCCGCGTACTTCCCGGAGACCAACGTGCTGGTGCCGCTCGACTCGGTCGCGGAGACCTCCAACACCCCCACCTCCAAGAGCGTCGTGGTCAGGCTCGTCAAGCGTGCCGCCGAAGGCACCTGAGGCCCGACCTCGGCTCGCCGGCCCCGTAGGTGATCCGGTAGGCGAAACCCGGTTCGCAGGTCGTCCGTCACGGCGCCAGGCGTGCCGGCAAGGCGCGGCACCTCGGGCGTCGGCGTTTTCGACGACGCGGGCCACCGCCGGACGGTCTCGTCCCGGATCAGTCGTCGAAGAAGTCGCCCAGGGCCGCGGCGAGCGCGTCCGGGGCCTCCTCGGCCACGTGGTGGCCGGAGTCGATCCCGTGGCCGCGCAGGTCGTCGGCCCAGTGCTCCCAGATCTTCAGCGGGTCGCCGTACAGGTCTTCGAGGTCGTCGCGCAGTGACCACAGGACCAGGGCGGGAGGTCGCAGCCGCACACCGGCGGCCCGGTCGGCTTCCTCGTGGCGCAGGTCGACGGTGAGACCGGCCCGGTAGTCCTCCAGCATGGCCCGTACCACGTCGGGATTCCTGGTGGCCTCGCGGAACTCGTCGTGGTTCTCCCGGCCCATGCTCCGCGGGTCGCCGCGGTACCAGCTGTCGGGGTCGGCGTTGATGACGCGTTCGGGGATGTCGGCTTGGGCGAAGAAGAACCAGTGCCACCACTGGGTCGCGAACTTCGCGGTGATGCGCGACAGGTGCTCGCTGATGGGCATGCAGTCCAGGAACGCCACCCGGGACACCGCGTCGGGGTGGTCCAGGGCGAGGCGGAACGCCACGGCGCCTCCCCGGTCGTGTCCGGCCAGGGCGAACCGGGTGTGTCCCAGGGAGTCCATCACCGCCACCATGTCGTTCGCGACGGCGCGCTTGGAGTGCGCGGAGTGGTCGGCGGCAGGCGCCGGACCGCGCGATCGGCCGTATCCCCGCAGGTCGGGGCAGACGACCGTGAAGCCGCGCTCGACGAGTTGAGGCGCGACGCGATGCCAGGTCGCGGAGGTGCGGGGATGGCCGTGCAGCAGCAACACCGCAGGCCCCCGCCCGCCGTGGCGGACGAAGATGGACGCTTCCCCGACCTCAACCAGCTTTTCCTCGAAGTTCTCGAACATCGTCCCCCTATCCCCCGGGGATGGCCCGGCAATCGTCGGCCGGACCTGGGGGTGGAGAGGGGATGTGGGTGCGGTCCGGCTCACCGGCCGGCGTCACCCCGGGCCCGCACATGGCGGCCCCGGCAGGACCGGCGAGGCTCCTCCCCGGTCTCGACCTCCACCGGGACTGGAACGCCCGGCGCGGCCGTAACGACCCCGCCCGCGCCTGCCGGCCGACAGGGCGGGTGGCGGCGCGGGCCCGGGGCCACGTACGTTCGTGTCCATGGTTGACGCAGCCTTCGGACATCCGCGCCTCGCCGCGATCTACGACCCGCTCGATCCGGACCGCGGCGATCTCGACGCGTATCTCGCGATGGCGGAGGAGTTCGGCGCGCG
Source organism: Streptosporangium sp. NPDC002524 (assembly GCF_040295985.1). NCBI lineage: Bacteria > Bacillati > Actinomycetota > Actinomycetes > Streptosporangiales > Streptosporangiaceae > Streptosporangium > Streptosporangium sp. NPDC002524. Next base: position 117,251 of record NZ_JBEOWK010000014.1, read on the forward strand.
GTCGGTGCTGGACATCGGGTGCGGTACGGGCGTGTTCGCGCTGCTGCTCGCCGAGCGCGGGATCACGGCCACCGGGGTCGACCCCGCGCGGGCGGCCGTCGACGTCGCGCGCGGCAAGCCGGGCGCGGAGCGGGTGCGCTGGCTCGACGGCGACGCGGGGGACCTGCCGCCCATGCGGGTCGACCTGGTGACGATGACCGGGAACGCCGCCCAGGCGATCACCGATCCGCGGGCGTGGCGCGGGACGCTGCGCGGCGCGTACGAGGCGCTGCGGCCCGGCGGCCTGCTCGTCTTCGAGACGCGCGATCCGGCGCGGCGCGTGTGGGAGGAGTGGGCGCGGTGGACGCGCGAGACCACGTACCGCGTGACGGACATCCCGGGTGTGGGCCGCGTCGAGACCTGGGCCGAGCCGACGGACGTGAGCCTGCCGCTGGTGAGCTTCCGGGGTACGCACGTGTTCGCCGCGGACGGGGAGGTGCTGATCTCGGAGTCGACACTTCGCTTCCGCGAACGCACGGAGATCGAGCGGGACCTGCGAGAGTGCGGCTTCGTCGTGGAGGACGTACGCGACGCACCCGACCGGCCGGGCGGGGAGTTCGTGTTCGTGGCGCGGCGCGATCCTGCGGAGCCCGCCCCTCCCGGAACGCCGTAGCGCCGCTCTCCGTGCGTCGGCCGGGTCGTGCCGCCTCGCCGCCGGTGCGGTGGCCACGAGGTCTCCGGTCTCGTTCTTCTCGGTCGTCGAACGGTCTACCGGAGACCCCGCTGTTCAGCTATGACCGGCACATGCTTCCGCGGGTCAGTCGGTCACGCCGTCGGGCGACCGGCCCACGGCACTCCTGAAACACGCGCTAGGTGGCCTAGGTGGCATCCCGCTGGTCCAGCCACTTCAGAATCACCTGGTTCGTCTCCTCCGGCCTTTCCTGCTGGATCCAATGACCGCAATCCAGGCTGACCACTTCCGCGTTGGGGACGAAATCTGTCAGCCTTTCGGACTTCTGGACCGCGTCCCGGTCGCCATAGATCATGAGTGTGGGCTGTTGGATGATCGGGTCCACGTCCGCCAGCAGGTGCCAGTTGCGGTCAAGATTCCTGTACCAGTTCATGCCGCCCGTGAACCCTGTCGACTCGAAGGCGGAGACGAAAACGGCCAGTTCGCCGTCGCTCATCACGGGCTCACCGAGTGGTGTCTCCGTCCTGGCGAGGTCGATCAACGTCATGCCCGGCCGGGGCTCCGCGGGGGGCTCGTTCTTCCGGTACATGTTGCGGAGGAACCGGGACGTGTTCTCTTCGAATACGGCGTCCGCGACGCCTGGCCGTCGATTGAAGTGGACGAAATAGAAGTCGCCGCCGAGCACCTCTTCCATGGATTCGATCCAGGGCTTCTCTCCGCGCTCCAGGTAGGGCAGGCTCAGGTTGATCACCTTGTTCACCCGGTTCGGATGCAGCAGGGTCAGCCCCCAGACGACAGCCGCCCCCCAATCGTGACCGACAAAGGTGGCGTCCTCGTATCCGTAGTGATCGAGAAGCGCGACGAGATCACCCGACAGGTGTTCGATGTCATATTCTGTCACTTCGGCCGGACGGGATGAGTTTCCATAACCCCGCTGGTTCGGGACGATGACGTGATAGCCCGCCTCGGCCAGGACAGGCATCTGATGGCGCCAGGAAAAGGCGTGTTCCGGCCAGCCGTGACAGAGCACAACGGGTTTTCCCGCGTTTTGCCGGCCTGCTTCGAAGACTTCGAGTTCCACACCGTTGACTGAGACAAGGGTGGGCTCGGGAAAATCGGTTGGATCGAACATTGCGTTTCCTTTTTGTCTTTCCGGATCGATCAGGAGGCGAAGGTGCCCGAAGATGACCTCGGCGCACCCCCGAGAGGCCGAGGGTCGACACGGTCGTGGATGGTGGGCCTCACCGGTGAGGTCGTGTCTCCATCTTGCCGACCGAAACCGGTCACCTCATGACCGGTTTCATGTGAAAGGTTGTCGGTGTGCGAACCGACCGGCTGGTGGCCATCCTCCTCTTGCTGCAACGGCGCGAGCAGGTGACGGCGGCAGAGGTCTCCCGGGAGCTGGAGGTCTCCGAGCGCACCGCCCGCCGCGACCTCGACGCCCTGGCCATGGCCGGGGTGCCCGTGTACTCCACGCAGGGCCGGGGCGGCGGCTGGCGCCTCGTGGGCGGCGCCCGCACCGACCTGTCCGGGTTGACCGCGGGTGAGGCCCGCGCCCTGTTCCTGGTCGCCGGCCAGGCGTCGGCTGCGACACCGGCCGTGAAAGCGGCCCTGCGCAAGCTCGTCCACGCCCTGCCGGAGCCCTTCCGGGTGCAGGCCGAGGCGGCGGCGTCGTCGTTGGTCACGGACCCGCAACGATGGGGGTCGAGCCGGATCGAGCCCCGGCCGCCTCGCTTCCTCGACGAGCTCCAGGACGCGGTGATCCGCGGCGTCCAGGTGCGTCTCGGCTACGTCGACGGCAACGGCGCCGAGACCGAGAGAACCGTCCACCCGCTGGGCATCGTTTCCAAAGGCCCGTCGTGGTATCTCGTCTCCGGCACCGAGGCCGGCCGGCGGACCTTCCGGATCGACCGCGTGTCGTCCGCCGACCCGACTGGCGACCCCGTGCACCGGCCCGCGGACTTCGACCTCGCCGAGAGCTGGCGCGAGATCGCCGACGAGGTCGACCGCAGGCGAACGCCCACCGAGGTCCAGGCGGTGTGTACGCCCAACGGGATAGGCCTGCTCCGGCTGACGCTCGGCGGCCGGCTCGAGGTGGGAGGTCCCACGCCCGACGGCCGCGTCGAGGTCGTGATCCGCGGCCACAACGAGTACGCGCTCGCCGGCGAGCTCGCCGGGCTGATCGAATGGCTCGAGGTGACCGGCCCCCCGGGCGTGCGAGACCACCTGGTCTCGATCGGCAACGCGCTCGTCGAGCGATACGGCTGAGACCGGCACGAGCGCTTGCCGGCTGGTCCGGCTGGTTCGCCTGGTCCGTGTTACGACCGGTGACTTCACCGAGCCCCGCCGTCGGGTCTCGTCCTCGGGCGTCGTCCCGTACGTCCGGCTCTAGCGCATCGGCGCTGAAGCAGACGACCACCGGCTGCCGTGATGCCCGGCGCGTGTGCAGCTTTGTTGCAGGTTCCTTCCTCGCCATTGACGCCTTTTGACGGCCGACGTTATGGTCCAAGTGGCAGGAAAGCGCTTTCCGTGCCGCCTTGTATGGATTCGTGCGCCTTCACTCGGCCCAGAAGAGGGTCGTTATGAACAGTCCTGAACCTGCGCGTGCCGCCACTCCCGCGTCCGGTCCAGGTACGCGCACGTCTACGCCGACCACGTGGCGGTCGACGACCCCCGGACCAGGTGTTCGAACACGAAGGTGAGACGAGGATGAGACGAGCAGTCGCGTTGCGACTCCAGGCGGGGCTGGCCGCGGCGGCCACCGTGGCCGCGGTCGGTGTGGCCCTGCCGGCGATCCAGGCAACGGCGGCGGCGGCCGGCAGCGCCACCGGCTACGCGACCGGCAACGGCGGGACCACCGGCGGCGCGGGCGGGCAGACGGTGCGGGCCACCACGGGGACCGCGATCCACGCCGCCCTGTGCGGCCGGGCCGCCAGCAGCACCCCGATCACCATCGAGGTCGAGGGAACGATCAACCACGGCAACACCACCAAGGTGTCGGGCCCGAGCTGCAACACCGCCGCAGGCGTGATCGAACTCAAGCAGATCAGCAACGTCACGATCATCGGGGTCGGCAACGGGGCCGTCTTCGACCAGCTGGGCATCCACATCCGCGACTCCAGCAACATCATCATCCAGAACGTCACCGTACGGAACGTCAAGAAGTCGGGCTCGCCCACCTCCAACGGCGGTGACGCCATCGGCATGGAGAGCACCGTCCGCAACGTCTGGGTCGACCACGTCACCCTGGAGGCCTCGGGCGGGGAGGACGCGGGCTTCGACGGCCTCTTCGACATGAAGGACAACGTCCAGTACGTGACCCTGTCCTACAGCACCCTGCGCAACTCCGGCCGCGGCGGGCTCATCGGCTCCAGCGAGAGCGACCGTTCCAACGGTTTCATCACCTTCCACCACAACCTGTACGAGAACATCGACTCCCGCACCCCCCTGCTGCGCGGCGGCATCGCCCACATCTACAACAACTCCTACGTGAGCCTCCACGAGTCCGGCATCAACTCCCGGGCCGGGGGCCGTGCGAAGGTGGAGAACAACCACTTCAAGGACTCCAAGGACGTCCTCGGCACCTTCTACACCGACGAGCCCGGTTACTGGCAGGTCGCCGGCAACATCTTCGACAACGTGACCTGGTCGGCCCCCGGCAGCGACAACGCCCCCGCCGGGCCCAACCCGCAGTCCAACACCACCGTCAGCGTCCCGTACTCCTACACCCTCGACGGGGCGAGCTGCGTGCCGGACATCGTCCGCCAGACGGCGGGCGCCAACAAGGGGCTGCGGGTGTCGAACGGCAGCTGCTCCCCCCAGACCCCGACCCCGACGGTGACCCCGACGCCGACGCCGACGCCGACGCCGACGCCGACGCCGACTCCCACGCCCACCCCCACCCCGACGCCCACTCCCACGCCCGGCGGACCCAACCTCAGCATCGGGGCGGGCTCCGACGGCTCCAGCAAGGCCGACGGCACCAGCTACGGCAACGTGCGCGACGGCAACCTGAGCACCTACTGGTCACCAGCAGGCGCAACCGGTGACATCTCCATCAAGTGGAGCTCCGCCAAGACGGTCTCCAGGGTCGTTATCCGCGAGGCGTCGGGCTCCACGGGCGCCATCGGGTCCTGGCAGCTCCTCAACGGCGGCACCGTCCTGAAGTCCGGCAGCGGGGCGGGCGCCATCACCTTCGCCGCGACCTCGCTGAGCAAGATCACCTTCAGGATCACCGGCTCGACCGGCACGCCGAGGGTCGCCGAGTTCGAGACCTACGCCGGATAGCGGACCGGTCCCCCACCCGTCCACCGATCACTCTGAACGAGGGGCGGGGCCCGTCAGCCCGACGGGCCCCGCCCTCGGCTTCGGAAAGGGTCCTGGGGGGCGTACCCGGCGGCGGCCCCCGCCTCCGGCCGCTCAACGGTGATCACTCGGGCGAAACGCTCCGTATGCGTGGAGGCGGGACACAGGATGAACCCCGGCCTCTCCCCGCCGGGAGAGAAGTGGATACCGCGCGAACCGAGAGGCGTCGCGTCCACCGGCTGAAACGCGACAGGGGGATGACGGGGGGCGGCCTGCCGGCGTCCGTGGTTGCCCTCGTCCGTCACGCGTCCCAGGTGACCGGGAGGCTCTTCACCCCGAAGACGTCCGCGACCTCCGGGCGCAGGCCGACTTCCTCGGCCGGTACGGCCAGGCGCAGGGTGGGGAAGCGGGTGAGCAGGGCGGGGAGGGCGGCTCGCATCTCGACGCGGGCCAGTTGCTGGCCCAGGCATTGGTGGATGCCGTGGCCGAAGGCCAGGTGCCCGCCCTCCTGCCTGCCGAGATCGAGCGTGTGGGGGTCGGTGAAGCGCTCGGGGTCGCGGTTGGCGGTGTTGTAGGACAGGATGACGGTCGTTCCGGCCTCGATGGTCCGGCCGCCCAGTTCCACGTCCTCCAGGGCCGTTCGCATGAAGGTCTTGGCGACGCTCAGATACCGCAGCAGCTCCTCCACGGCTTTGTCGGTGAGGGAGGGATCGGCGCGCAGCGCGGCCAGCTGCGCCGGGTTGCTGAGCAGCGCGAAGGTGCCCAGCGCCAGCATGTTCGCGGTGGTGTCGAGTCCGGCCGCCAGCAGGAGAAGGCCGACACCGGTCAGCTCCTCGTCGGTGAGGTCGCTGTCGAACAGGTCGCCGAGCACGTCGTCGGTGGGGTCGGCGCGCTTGGCGGCTACCAGCCGTGCGATGTACTCCCGGATCGCGATGTAGGCGGCCAGCTGGTCCTCCGCGTCCGCGTCCCCACTGAAGATCGTCACGGCCTGCTCCTGGAAGGAGCCCCGGTCCCGGTACGGCACCCCCAGCAGCTCGCAGATCACGACGGTGGGGATGGGCTTGGCGAACGCGGTCACCAGGTCCGTCGGCGGCCCGGCCTGCTCCATCGCGTCCAGGTGCTCGGCGGTGATCTGCTCGACGCGCTCGGTGAGCAGCCGCATCCGGCGGACGGTGAATTTGCCCACCAGCGGCTTCCGGTAGCGGCCGTGCTGCGGCTCGTCCATGAGGAGGAACTCGCCGGGAGGCGCGGGAGGAATCTCGGCGTCGCCGATGTCCACGTACGGGTGGCGCATGAGCTCCTTGCGGGAGCTGAACCGTGGATCGGCCAGGACCGACCTGACCAGGTCGTATCCCGTGATCAGCCAGCCGGGTTTTCCGCCGGGGAAGGTGTAGCGGCTGATCGGGCCGTGCTCGCGGGCCCGGATCAGCTCCTCGGGCGGGTCGAAGGGGCAGCCGGGCCGCCGCGCCGTCGGCAGCGCGTTGACGGTGTGTACGGGTTCTGCCACGTTCATTCCTCTCGTCCGGTGCGGGTGGCACGAGGCGTGTCGGGGGCACGAGGCGCCACGTCGTCGAAGCGGCAGCCGGGAAGGGTGGCCCCCGCAGTGCACAGGTGCCACCAGGTACTCGCGCGACCCCACGACGACCACGATCGAATCCCCGCACCCCTAACTGGGTACGAGGTACGCTATTACGTGGCCAGGCTAAGCCACTGGGTACGATGTACGCAAGTAAGAAGCGAAACGGCGCCCATCGGCCGCTCGGGTTCACCTTGGAAGTCAAAGGGGGCCGTCTCCGTCTCAGCCAATGACCATGACGTCACGAACGGAAAGGCCGGGCGGCCACGTCACCGCGAAAACCCGGACGTACGCCGGCACCACGCACCACGGCGTCGTCATACCGTGCGACAAGGGGAAACAGGAGAAAACGGAGGCGTGCCGCCCCCGGGGCGGGTCACGCTATCGAGAGGCCCGCACACAGAACTCGTTGCCGTCGGGGTCGGCCATCATCACCTGACCGGCCTCCTGCGGGCCGACGTCGATCCGGGTCGCTCCGAGGGAGACGAGACGGTCGATCTCCGCCCGCTGATCGCCGTGCGGGGGAACGGCGAGGTCGAAGCGCAGCCTGTTCTTCCCGGTCTTCGGCGCCACCGGCGGACCGCCCCACGTGATCTTCGGACCGCCGTGCGGCGAGCGGATCGCGGTCTCCTCGTCCTGGTCCCAGACCAGCGGCCAGCCCAGCGCTTCGCCCCAGAAGTATCCGACCTCCTGCGAACCGTCGCTCGCGAGCGCTCCGACGAACCCGCAGTCGGCGAGGAACTTGTTGTCCGGCCCGATGACGCAGAACTCGTTGCCCTCGGGGTCGGCGAGCACCACATGATCTTCCTCGGGGCGCTGCCCGACGTCGATGTGCCGCGCGCCGAGCTCGAGCGCCTTCGCCACCGTCCGCCGCTGGTCCTCCAGGGACGTGCTCGTCAGATCGAAGTGCATCTGGTTCGGGCGGGTCTTCTTCTCCTGGGTCGGAAGACATCGGATCCGGAACCCGGTGTCGTCGCCCGGCAGGAGCGTGATGCCGTCGCGGGGGTCGTCGACCAGCTCCCAGCCCAGGACTCCGGCCCAGAAGCGCGCGAGACGGAGCGGGTCGTTCGCATCGAAGCAGAGCGCGACGAGCTGGGCGGTCATCCCGCGTCTCCCATCTGTTGACTCCCGGGCGCGGACAGCGCACGTCCGCCCGGCGCATGACGGAAGCCAAGCTAGCCCGATCGAGGACCGCGACGCCAACGTATTTGGGCCGGGGGCGACGTGCGGCGTACGGGCAGGCAGTGTTCGCCAGTCGGCGGTGTCGGCGGCGATGACGGTGTCGAGCCTGTCCCGGGAATCCAGGTGAGGCACCGAGCGGGGCGGCGGCCCCCGTCCGGTGACACTCGCCGCCGGGCAGGGGCGCACACCCTGTCGCGCATCATGGTGAAAACGGACACGAACTCCCGGTTTACCGACAGGAGTGTGCTCGATCGTGGTCCGCGCGAGTGGCTCTGCCGTAGATCTGATGAGGCAAGGAGAGCCACGCGCCCGCCGGGGGCGGGACGCACGCGTGGCGCGAACGCACGTAACCAGCAGTCGGAACGGAGAGTGCACACGAATGCGAGTCGAAGAGAACTCCCACGGGGGACAGAGGGGGACCGGCATGCGTACCTGGCGGAAACTGTCGAAGCTCGCGGCCGCGGCCGCGGTGGCCGGATGCCTCGCGCTGGCCGGAACCCCGGCGGCGGCGGTCGCCGACGCGAACCGGGCCCAGGAGAAGGCCGCGCTCACCTGTGGCGCCGGCGTGTTCCTCGACGGCCTCCGGGCCCTCGCGGTCAGCGAGAGCGGCCGTGACGAGGTGTTCCTCACGAGTAACGGCGTGAAGATCTGGCCGACGACCGGGGCCTACGTGTCGATGGCCGTGGGGCAGCGGGTCGAGGTCGACAAGTGCGTGTCCGTCGGGGCCCAGCTGCGTCTCATGGAGTACGACGACCTCGATCCCAACGACACCATCGGAGGTCAGACCGTCAGCGGGGACGTGACCCGGGACTACGAGTTCTGCTGCGGCGACGGCGGCCGGTACCGGATCGGGGCCGTCGCCTGATCCGCCGTTCCCGTCGTTCCCGCACGGCACCGCCTCCGGCCGATCGCGGCAGGCCGGGGGCGGTGCCGCGCTCTCGCGGTGTTCCGGGGAGCGCGAAGCCCGCGCGCACGCCGCCACACCGCCACGCCACACCGCCACACCGCCACACCGCCACGCCGGTCCGGCACGTCACCGGCACGTCACCGGCACGTCACCGGCTTCCTCGATCGGCTGAGAGCCGTGACGGCGAGGCGCCCGGACCGGGGGACCCGGTCACTACCGGGACTTCCAGAAGTCGAGATTGTGGTCGGCGGCGTAGTCGACCGGCTTGACCGCGTCGGGCGCCAGGGACTGGGTGTACGGGACGCGGGCGGCCCGGTCGAAGCGCTCCCAGCGGGGCAGCCCCGCTCCGTTGGGATCGCCCGTCCGGGCGAAGTTGGTCCAGTAGGCGATCATCTGGTCGGACAGCCTCCGCTGGGCCGGGGTGAACGTGACCGCCTTCTCGGTGAACAGGTACGGCATGTCGCCCGCGTGGTAGGCGCCCCAGGGAAAGTCCGTCTTCAACGGCAGGAACATCGGCGCCCGGCGGTCGGCGAACTGGTAGGCGTACGTCGGAGCCTTCCCGCTGAGCAGCCCGTTCTGCTCGAAGGTGGCCCTGGCCCACATGCGGTCGGTGATCGTGGCGGCCCACGCCAGCCCCGGCGAGCCGTACCGGGCGGCCGGGTACTCCGCGCGCACCCTCGCCGCGTCCCCGCCGAACGCGGTCCTCAGCAGCTCGCCGTACCGCCTGGCGGTGACCGGCCGGCCCGCCGCGTCGTGGAACAGCCCCACGAAGATCCGGTGCTCGTCGCGGGTCGCCCCGGAGATGACCGGGACCCGGTGGAAACGACCCGCCCGCATCTCCGCGGACGGCGATCCGGGCAGCGTCTCGCCCCCGTAGGCGTACGTCTGGAACATGTTCATGATCTGCGGCACTTCGAGGATCTTCTCCACCGGCAGGGCCCGCAGGCAGCGGAGGTCCTCGCAGCCGAGCTTCGGGGACACGTACGTCCCCATCCTCTCGACCTCCGCCACCGTGCGCCAGGCGTAGGACGGGTAGGCGGGGACGCCCTCGCCCATGCTGCCGGCGAGCATGTCCATCATGCCCTCGCCGCTCTGCATGACGGCCCGGTCGAACAGGCCTTCGCCGCCCGGCGAGGTCAGGTGCCCGCCGATGCTCAGCGCGCCCCACGAGACGCCGAACACCGTCACGTTCGCCGGGTCCCCGCCGAACGCGGCGGCGTTGCGGCGAACCCAGCGCAGCGCGGCCTGCTGGTCCTGCAGGCCGTACGTGCCCGACCCCTCGAGCCCCGGGTACCCGAAGCCCCCGAACACCCCGAGCCGGTAGTTGATCGTGACGACGACCACGTCCCCGCGGGTGGCGATCCGTCGCACGTCGCTGAGGTCGCCGGAGCCCAGGGCGCCGTCGCCGTGGATCCACACCATCACCGGCCGGTTCCTCCCGGGCGCGCGCGGCGCCGTCACGTTGAGGAACAGGCAGTCCTCGTCGGAGCCGGTCACCTTCGCGTAGTCGCTTCCCACCTGCGGGCACACGCTGCCCGGTCTGGTGGCCTCCCTGATCCCGGTCCAGGCTCTCGCCGGTGCCGGTGAGTTCCACCGCAGCTCGCCCACCGGCGGGGCCGCGTAGGGAATCCCCTGGAAGATCCGGTGCTCCTCGGTCACCGTTCCCCGTACGGCCCCCGCGTCCGTCCGGACCACGCTCTCCCCGGCCTTCTCCGGCGTCCGCTCCGGCGCCTTCTCCGCGGGTACGCCCGCACACGCCGACACCAGCGTCGCCGCCGCCATCGCGGCACTCGTCGATCCCGATCTCCGTCTCATGCCCTCCACGCTGTCAGCGGCCGGGTCTCTCCAGCAGATCCATCGATCCCGAACCTCCCGGGACAAATGTCCTCCCGGGGCGACCCCGGATCCGGACGGCACGGCACCCCGGGGGAGGATCCGTCACCGCTCGTCGCGCATCCCGAGGAGGTAGGCCGCGGTGAGCGCGACGGCACGGTCCTCGTCGTGCGACAGGTCCGCGAGCGCACGGGACGCCGTGGGGCCCGGGATGTCCGCGAGCGCCTGCGTCAGCCGCCGGCGCGCGGACGGCTCGACGGCGCCGTGGGCGAGGCGGCCGACGAGGCCGGTGGCGATCCGCTCGGTCAGCGCGGGACGGCTCGACAGCGCGCCCAGCGCGTCGGCCGCGTCGACGTCGTTCGTCCCCTCGACGACCATGTCGATGAGCGTCGGGACCGCGTCGGCCACCCCACGTGCCCCGAGGGCCAGGGCGGCGTACCCGCGGACCACGGTGTCGGGGTTCGCGAGGGCGTCCCGCAGCAGCGCGGTCGCCGCACCGCCCGGGATCTCGGCGATGGACTGGACGGCGCGTTTGCGCACCTCGGCCACCGGTGAGCCGAGGCCCTCCGCCAGCAGCGCCAGCCCGTCGTCGCCCGATCGGGCCAGCGCCCACCGAAGGGCTCCGGCGACGTGCGGGTCCCGCTCGCTCAGCACCGCCTCGACCAGTGCCTCCACCGGCATCGGAACCGCCTCACCCGATGACCCCGAGGACCCCGAGGACCCCGGGTACCCCGAGGACAGGGCCGCGCTCTGGCGCTTGCCGGCGCTCTTCGACCCCAGCGCCTGGAGGAGGGCGACGATCTGGAGGACGTCCTCCCAGCCGGCCGGGTCCGCGGCGCCGATCCGGCGGAGCCGGGTGAGCAGCTCCGTCTCGGCCGCGATGCGTTCGCGCGCCTGGCGGATGAGGTCGTCGACGAGTTCCGAGGGCACGAAGCCGGGATCGTCGAGCGCGCGTTTGACGTCACGCAGCGACAGCCCCAGCGACCGCAGGCTCTCGATGTGGAAGATCCGCCGGATGTCCTCGCCGGAGTACTCCCGGTAGCCGGCGTCGCTGCGGCCCGTCGGCCGCACCAGGCCGAGCGAGTCGTAGTGCCTGAGCATGCGGGCGCTGACCCCGGACCGTCGTGCCACCTCACCGATCAACACCCTCCATCATCCCTCCCGGCCGTTCTCGCCGAGGGCCACGACACGCTTCGCCTCCTCGATCGCGAACTCGAATCCGGCGTCGGGGTCGCGCAGCAGCCGTTCCGTGGCGATCGCGTGCGCGCGTACGGGAGGGTCGGGGTGCGTCGCCGCGGCGCGCAGGGCCGGCACGATCACCTCACCGAGCGCGATCAGCGCCCGGCTGAGGCTCAGCTGCGTCTCGCGCCCGCCGCGCCCGAGCTGTGCCGACAAAACCTCGGCCAGCTCGTGCTCCTCCCCTTCGGGTACGAGCACGACCGCCGCCCGCCAGGCGCTCCGCGCCACCTCGTCGTCGGCGTCGGTCAGGAGCGCCCGCGTGATCGCCGGCCACGCCCGCCGATCCCCGATCTTGGACAGCGTGTGCAGCGCCTGGCTTCGTGCCTGCGCGCGCTCCGAGCGGACCTCGTCGACGAGCCTCGGGACCGTGAGCGACGCCGGGTGGCGGGTGAGCGCCCACGTGAGCATGTCGCGTACGTAGAAGTCGGGTTCGATCGCGCATCGTTCGACGAGCTTGTCGACGAACTGCGGGTCAGGGGTCGTGCCGACCGCCAGCGCCGCCCGCAGCCGCACCGACGAGCGGCCGTCCTCCAGCCCCTGGAAAGATCGCACCGTGTCCGTGTCCGTGTCCGTGTCCGGTTCCCGCATGGTCACCGGGACCACCTCCTTGTTCTCGGCCCCAGTGAAGACCTTGTCACCGTGTCAAGGTCAAGCCGGATCACGCCGCGAGCTCACCGGGCGCCGGGATCCGGGGCCCGTCGGCGCCGCGTCGCGGCCGAGCGGGCGTGGCGCGTCCGCCGCCGTTGCAACCGAGGCACAAGTGGATCACCAGTGGGCCCTGTGAACCTCGGTGAGGTAAGCGAAACGCGTCGTAGGAGACACACATATGAGGAAGAAGGCGCTATCCGTCGCGGCGGCCGCCCTGATGGCCGTGACCGTGGCGGCTCCCGCGCCGGCGTCCGCCGCCGTCGTGACGATCGAGGTCGAGCGCGCCTACGCCGAGATGGTGCGGGAGTGGATCGACCCGTTCACCTGCCCGACGAACACGGTGCTCACCGGCCGCTCGCACTACGGTGACGAGACCGCGCCCACCACCTACTACTGCAGCTTCATCCTCGTCGACGGCGAGCAGGCCCAGGTGTACCTCGGCGACTGGACCTCCCGTCAGAAGGAGAGCAGGTCCGACTACAGCGCCCCCGACAACCAGGCGGTCACCGGCAGGTGGCACGAGGGCGACGAGAACGGCTACACGAGATACCGCACCGCGAGCGTCTACTGGCGGGGCCAGCGGGTGCTGCTGGCCAACGGGGACATCAGCGGTGGGTACCGGGAGAGCAACCACACCTGGCACGCGGAGGAGAACAGGGTCATGACCGGCCGCCTGCACAGGGGCGACGAGAACGGCACGACCAACTACCGGTTCGCCACCGTGACCCTCGCGGGCTGACCGCGCCGACCGCCACCGGCCTCGACGTGGCGGTGATCCGCTGACCGTCGCGCCGGGCGGCGCGACCGGCCGGCCCGATCGTTCCCGACGTGGTTCCCGTCTTCCGGCACCCCGGGAACGGCCGGCGGGACGCTCTCCGAGCTCCGCCGCCTCGCGCGTGATCGCACTTCGAAAGGAACCGAAGACGATGAGAACGTACGGCAAGGCCCTGTCCGTCGTGGCCGCGGCCACCGCCCTGGTGGCCACGGCCACGGTCTCTCCCGCCTCGGCGGCGACGATCAAGATGGAGCGCATCTACACCGAGACCGTGTCGGAGTCGATGGGCATCCAGTTCACCTGCCCGCCGAACCAGGTGCTCACCGGCCGCTCGCACTACGGCGACGAGAACAAGCCGACCACGTACCACTGCAGCCGGATCCTGATCAACGGCGAGCAGGTCCAGGTGCACGCCGGAGACTGGACCTCCCCCCAGAGGGAGAGCAGGTCCGACTACAGCGCCCCCGACAACCAGGTGGTCGTCGGCAGGTGGCACCATGACGACGAGAACGGCGACACGAGATACCGCAGCGCCGCGCTGTACTGGCAGGGACGGCAGGTATGGCTGACCGACGGCAACACCAGCGGTGAGTACAAGGAGAGCGGTCACAGCTGGCTGGCGGCGCCCGGGAAGGTCATGACCGGCCGTGTCCACCACGGGGACGAGAACGGCAAGACCTGGTACCGGTTCGCCACCGTGTCGTTCGAGGGCTGATCTCCCGCGCCACCCCGGCCGGTCGTCCGAGCCCCGGTGCGGCCGGGCTCGGACGGGCACCCGGGAGGGGTGCGGAGGCCGCCGGGCTCGGACCGTGGCGCTCAGCGCTGTTCGGCGTGTTCCTGGAGGTGCTGTCCGGCGCGGTCCGGGAGATGGTCGAGGTGGTCGAGGTCGCCGCGCTCGCCGCGCTCGCCGTGGTCCGGTGCCGGGGCGGCCGGGGCGGGTGTCTCTCGCTGGATCGGCAGGCGGAGGGCGAACCGCGCGCCTCGCGGGGTGTCCTCGACGAGCAGGGTCCCGTTGTGGGCCTGGGCGATGTCGCGGGAGATGGCCAGGCCGAGCCCGCTGCCCCCGGGCTCGCGGCGCCGCCCGTCGTCCAGGCGGACGAAGCGTTCGAAGACCCGTTCGCGGTCCTGGGGCGCGATGCCGTCCCCGTCGTCGGTCACCGTGACGACGGCCTGGCCGTCCGCGTGCCCGGCGGTGACCTCGACCACGGTTCCGGCGTGCCGCCGGGCGTTGGCCAGGAGGTTGTTCAGGACCCGGATCAGCTGGATCCGGTTGCCCCGGACGTGCACGTCGCGGTCGACGTGGACGCGTACCGGCACGCCCCCCGCCTGGGCCGCCGCCTCCTGGGCGACCAGGGCGCCGAGGTCGATCGGCTCGTGCGCCGCCGGGGTGCCCGAGCGGAGGCGGGCCAGCACCAGCAGGTCGTCGACGATCGCCTCCAGCCGCTCGGTGATCGACAGCGCTTCCCGGATGGTCTCGTGGGGGTCGACGTCGGCGGGGTAGAGCACCGCCTCCTCCAGCCGGGTACGCAGGCCGGTGAGCGGGGTCCTGAGCTCGTGGGAGGTGGTGGCGGAGAACCGGCGTTGCAGCTTCACCGCCTCCTCCAGCCGGGCCAGGGTCTGGTTCACGGTGCAGACGAGCAGCGCGTGCTCGTTGCAGCCGGGTGGCTGGGGCACGCGCTGGCTCAGGTCGCTCACCGTGATGTGGGACAGGTGCTCGCGGATCACCTCCACCGGGCGCATGTTCCGGCCCGCCGCCCACCAGTTCACCCACGCCGCGAGGACCACCCCCAGCAGGACCCCGGCGGCGGTGAGGAGCTGCAGGCGGTGACCGGCCAGGATGGGCGGTCGCGTCATCCCGGCGTAGACGAAAAGGGGCTCGTCCGGCCGGAGCCCGGGGGTTTCCGGCTGGGGGACCCTGAAGGCGGCCAGCATGACGCACTCGCCCCCGCCGGAGCACTCCGTGCGACTCTGGATCCGGTCGTCGGCGGGGGGTCTCACCGTGCTCAGGGCCGGTCTTCCCTCCGCCGCGGCGCTCGCCGTCACCACCCGGCCGCGGGAGTCGACGAGCTGGAGGAGGTCGATGTCCGTCCTCGGAACCGGTCGCGGCGTGCTGCCGGGCTGGAGGGAGGCGCCCCAGTTGACGGCGGCCCGCTCCGCCTCGTCGAAGATCTGGGCCTGGAGCCGGTTGACGACCAGGAAGTCGATGCCGGCGCCCATCACGGTGAGGAAGACCAGGGCCAGGCCGGTCACGCCCAGCGTGGTGCGTGCGCGAAGCGAGTGGGGACGAAACGGTCCACATCTGCCTCCCACGGCGGCCCTCCCTTGCGTGCCGAAGTCCAGGCGAGAGTCCTTGAGGAAGCCGAGACCGGGTCATCGTCAAAGGTAGCCGTCTAATAGGACATATTGGTACAAAAGGTACGCATCTATACTGAAAGCGGACCGTCGCATTACCGCTCCCACACACGGCCCTCCGCCGCGCGGCCTCGTCGGCGGTACGGCCCTGGCCCGTGGTCTTCCCGGGAACGGCGGGTCAGGCGCGTCCGGTGTGGCCCAGGCGGTGGCTGATGTCCAGGGCTCCGGCGATCATGACCGGTGCCAGCTCGTGCAGCCGCTCCTCGCCGAAGCGGTAGGCCGGGCCGGACGCGCTCACCGCGGCGACGATCTCGCCGTCGTGGGAGCGAACGGGGGCCGCGACGGCGTTCAGGCCGATCTCGTACTCCTCGACGGTGACGGCGTAGCCCCGCTCGCGGGCCTGGAGGAGCTGCTTCTCCAGCGCGTCGGCCGAGGTGATCGTGTTCGGGGTGTACGGCTCCAGGCCGCCCGCCGCGACCAGCCGGGCCCGGTGCAGGTCGTCGAGGTGGGCGAGCAGGACCTTGCCGCTGGAGGTGGCGTGCAGCGGGGTGAGCTCTCCGACCCAGTTGTGCGTGGTGACCGCCGCCGGGCCGCGTACCTGGTCCAGGTTGACCGCGTAGTGGGAACGGAGCACGGCGATGTTGACCGTCTCGCCGATCTCCTCGGCGAGGCGGCGGCAGACGGGGCGGCTCTGCTGGGTGAGGTCGAGCCGGGAGGCGACCCCGCCCGCGAGGCGGATGATCCCGAAGCTGAGGCGGTACTTCCCCCGCTCCTCGGCCTGCTCGACCAGGCCGCGCGACTCCAGCGCGCCCAGCAGCCGGAACGCCGTCGACTTGTGGACCGATATCTCCTGGGCTATCTCGCTCACCCCGGCCTCGCGCCGCTCGGAGAGGATCTCCAGGATGGTGATGGCCCGGTCGACGGACTGGACTCCGCCACTGCTGTCGGCGGTACGGCCGCCGAGGGGATCGTTGCCCATAGCGGGACTGTAGGCGCTGAGGGCAACGAATGCCATTTCGGCCGACGATCGCCGTTGCGAATGGTGCAGCTTATTGCGCTATTCGCTACAATTTTCGCCATTACCTCCTGCTGAACGAGGCGAGGCAGACATGTACGACTTCGTCATCGTCGGGGGCGGCTCGGCGGGATGCGCGCTCGCGAACCGGCTGTCCGCCGACCCCGCCAACCGGGTGCTGGTGCTGGAGGCGGGCCGGCCGGACTACCCGTGGGACGTCTTCATCCACATGCCCGCCGCGCTGCCCTTCCCCATCGGGAGCCGCTTCTACGACTGGAAGTACGAGTCCGAGCCCGAGCCGCACATGAACGGCCGCCGGATCTACCACGCCAGGGGCAAGGTGCTGGGCGGCTCCAGCAGCATCAACGGGATGATCTTCCAGCGCGGCAACCCGATGGACTACGAGCGCTGGGGCGCCGACGAGGGCATGAAGACGTGGGACTTCGCCCACTGCCTGCCGTACTTCAGGCGCATGGAGAACTGCCTGGCCGCCGACCCCGCCGACTCCTGGCGCGGCCGGGGCGGGCCCCTGGTGCTGGAGCGCGGGCCGGTGCGCAACCCGCTGTTCGGCGCCTTCTTCGAGGCGGTGCAGCAGGCCGGGTACCCGCTGACCGACGACGTCAACGGCTACCGCCAGGAGGGCTTCGCCCGCTTCGACCGCAACATCAGCAGGGGCCGCCGCCTGTCGGCCGCCCGCGCCTACCTGCACCCGGTCATGAACCGCCCCAACCTGGAGGTCAGGACGCGGGCGCACGTCACCGGCGTCCTCTTCGAGGGCGACCGCGCCGTCGGCGTCGAGTACGACGGCCGGACGGTCCACGCGGGCGAGGTGATCCTGTGCGGCGGCGCGATCAACACCCCGCAGCTGCTCCAGCTCTCCGGGGTGGGCAACGCCGCCGAGCTGGACGCCCTCGGCGTCGACGTCGTGCACGACCTGCCGGGCGTCGGCGAGAACCTCCAGGACCACCTGGAGGTCTACATCCAGTACGGCTGCAGGCGGCCGGTGTCGGTGCAGCCCGCGATGAAGTGGCGCAACCGGCCGCTGGTCGGCGCGCGGTGGCTGTTCCTGCGCAGCGGCCCCGGCGCGACCAACCACTTCGAGGCGGGCGGCTTCACCCGGAGCAACGACGACGTCGACTACCCCAACCTGATGTTCCACTTCCTGCCCATCGCGGTCCGCTACGACGGCTCCGCCCCGGCGGGCGGGCACGGCTACCAGGTGCACATCGGGCCGATGTACTCCGACTCGCGCGGCTCGGTGAAGATCACGAGCACCGACCCCCGGGTCCACCCGGCGCTGCGCTTCAACTACCTGTCCACCGCCCAGGACCGGCGCGAGTGGGTGGAGGCCGTCCGGGTCGCCCGCGACATCCTGAACCAGCCCGCGATGGACGCGTTCAACGCGGGGGAGCTGTCACCGGGCCCCGGGGTCGAGACCGACGAGGAGATCCTCGACTGGGTGGCCAGGGACGGCGAGACCGCGCTGCACCCGTCGTGCACCGCGCGGATGGGCGTCGACCCCATGTCCGTGGTCGACCCGCTCTCCATGCGGGTCCACGGCCTCGACGGGCTGCGCGTGGTGGACGCCTCGGTGATGCCGTACGTGACCAACGGCAACATCTACGCGCCGGTCATGATGGTCGCGGAGAAGGCGGCCGACCTCATCCTCGGCAACACCCCGCTCGCCGCCGACCACGCGGAGTTCTACCGGCACCGCGACGGCTCCCCTCACTGACCGCGCCGCGCGTCCCCCGAGCGCGCCGCCGCGCGCAGCAGGGCCAGCAGGTGGCGTACGGGTTCCGTGGCGGGCCGTACGGAGCCGAGCGGGGGGAGGTCGGCCGGCCGGAGGGTGGACGGGGGGCATTCGGCCAGGGTGGCGACGGCTCCGGCCGCCGGGTCGCGTACGACGTGGACCGCGCTCTCCGTGGCCAGCGCGTGCCGGGAGCCGTCGGCGGCGCTCCACAGTCCGACGCCGATCGAGTCGGACAGCTCGCGCGGTCCCGTGACGTCGGCCAGGGTGTCCGCGTCGAGGTAGCGGACCGCGCCGCCCGTACCGGAGCCGGGAATCCCGTCCAGGAGCATGATCTCGTGGCGCTGCGGGATCAGGATCGGGCTGTGCCCCCTCCGCCGAGGGCGCAGGCCGGCGCTTCGCACCCGTTCCAGGGTCGCGCCGGTCGCCTGCCAGACCTCCAGGCGCCCGTCACCCGCCGCGGCGAGGCGGTCCGGCGACAGGAAGCACAGTTCGCGAAGGTGCTCCTGTTCCGGTGAGCGGGCCAGGACGTGGCAGGGCGGCCTGACGATGCGCAGCGTACGGCCGTCCACGGCGAGCAGGCCGGAGGCCGGGTCGGCGGCCAGGTGCGACGGCAGGATGTCCACCCCGTGCTCGCCCCGGACCAGGTCCTCCTCCAGGACGACCTGTCCGACGCGCTCGCCCTCGCCGGTGTAGTAGGTCAGGTGGCAGTCGGCGGGCTCCAGGTCGCGGCCGAGCCGGGGGTAGTGCCGGGCCAGCACCGCGAAGCGCTCGTGGTCCAGCCAGGCCAGCCCCGCGATCAGGGAGAACTCCTCGGGCTGCAGCATCGTCGCGCCCGCGGCGTCGTTGCGTACGAGGCCGAGGAAGGGGTTCGGCGGGATCCAGTCCATGCTGAGGACGGACGCGCCCGTGTTCAGCATCACCCCGGAGGCGGCGTCCCCCGTCCGGTGGGCGACCCGGCGTCCGTCGTGGAGGTCGAACACCTGGAATTCGTGGCGGGGAGCGGAGGCCCAGCCCCTCAGGCGGACCGCCAGCCACCGGCCGTCCGGGGACAGCGAGCCGGTGACGATCCAGCCGTCGACGGGGATCTCCAGCAGGGGGTCGGCGGTCAGGGTGGCGTGCGCCTCCTCCACGGTCCCGGGCGGGGTCGCGGCGAGCAGGTCGAACAGGGGGCGTTCCGGGCCGTCCGGCCGCCACCGTTCGTCGAACAGCGGCAGGACGCGGTCCGCCTCGACCAGGGGGAACCGCTCCCGGACCAGGTTCCACAGGTCCGCCCAGCGCCGCTCCCGGGCCAGCCCCGCCGCCGCGTCCCGCCGATCGCCCCGATCGGTTCCGGTCATGTGCCCCTCCTGGTCTCGCGATCAGGCTAGGGACGCGGGCGGGCGCGAGGCGTCCGCCGGGCGGGGGATTCCGGGGGCCGGGTACGGGGTGCAGAATGGCGCGGCGGTCCCGTGTCCGGCCGGGCGCGAGAGCCGGGCTCGTGCGCAACCCGCCTAAAGTTGTGTCATGAGCAACGAGCTGGAGAGAGATGGCGCTGCGGTGCAGTCCGTCGACCGCGCGCTGTCCGTCCTGCGGCTGCTCGCCCGGCACGGCGACCTGGGCGTCAGCGAGATCGCCGCGGAGCTGGGGGTCCACCGCTCCACGGCGTTCCGCCTCGTCATGACGCTGGAGCTGCACGAGCTCGTCGAGCAGACCGCCGACCGGGGGAAGTACCGCCTGGGGGTGGGGATCGTCCGGCTCGCGGGCGCCGCGACCGTGCGGCTCGACGTCGTCCGCGAGAGCCGCGCCACCGGCGAGCGGCTCGCGGCGGCGGTCGGCGAGACCGTCAACGTGGCGATCCTCGACCGCGACGAGGCCCTGTACGTCGACCAGATGGCGGGCCCCTCGGCCCTGCAGGCCCACAACTGGGCGGGCCGGCGGGTGGCGCTGCACGCGACGTCCAACGGCAAGGTGCTGCTCGCCCACGCCCCGAGGGAGCGGTTCGAGCGGCTGGCCGCCGGGCCGCTGCGCCCCTTCACCGACCTGACCGTCACCGACGCCGGGCTGCTGCGCGAGGAGCTCGACACCGTCAGGAGGCGCGGGTACGCCACCGCCGCCGACGAGCTGGAGATCGGCCTGACCGCGGTGGCGGCGCCGATCTTCAACGTCGAGGGCGCGGTCGTCGCCTCGATGAGCGTGTCCGGGCCGACCTTCCGGCTCCCCGCCGAGCGGCTCCCCGCGGTGGCCGAGCAGGTGATGGCCGCGGCGGGCGAGGTCTCCTCACGATTGGGCTGGCACGCTAATGAGGACGGCAAAGCCTTGACTGCGTGAACGAAAAGGGTTGATTCTGTTCCTCGTTAAGCATTCCGGTGCGTGATACGCAACGGATCATGCGATAACCGAAGGGCGGGCCCGTTCGTGTCAGATCTCTACCTCGGTGGCACCTGGAGGGATCCCGTCGCGGGCGGCCACCGTGAGATCCGCTCACCGGCCGACGGCACCCTCGTGGCGACCGTGTCGGAGGCCACCCGGGCCGACACCGAGATCGCGATCGCCGAGGCCCGCGCGGCGTTCGACGAGGGCACCTGGGCCTCCACCCCCGAGCGCGAGCGCGGCGCGCTGCTGCTGAGGGTGGCCGACCTGCTCGAACGGGACGTCAAGGACGTCGCCAGGGCCGAGTCGCTCGACACCGGCAAGCGGCTCGCCGAGAGCGAGTACGACGTCGCCGACGTGGTGGCCTGCCTGCGCTACTTCGGCGGCGTCGCCGGGACCGACGCGGGCCGCGTGGTCGACACCGGCCGCGACGACGCGATCAGCCGCGTCGTCCACGAACCGGTCGGGGTGTGCGGCCTCATCACCCCGTGGAACTACCCGCTGCTGCAGGCCTCCTGGAAGGTCGCCCCCGCGCTGGTCGCGGGGAACACCTTCGTCCTCAAGCCCAGCGAGCTCACCCCGTCCACCGCGATCCTGTTCATGCGCCTGCTGGAGGAGGCCGGGCTGCCCCCGGGCGTCGGCAACCTCGTCCTCGGGGCGGGCGCCGAGGTCGGGGCCCCGCTGGCCGAGCACCCCGGCGTGGACATGGTGTCGTTCACCGGCGGCCTGGCGACCGGCCGTACGATCATGGCGTCGGCGGCGGCCACGGTGAAGCGGGTCGCGCTGGAGCTCGGCGGCAAGAACCCCAACATCGTCTTCGCCGACGCCGACGTCGAGACCGCCCTCGACCTCGCCCTCACCGCCGTCTTCCTCCATTCCGGGCAGGTCTGCTCGGCCGGGGCCCGCCTGCTGGTCGAGGACTCCCTGCACGACACCTTCGTCGACGAGCTCGCACGCCGCGCCGCCCGCATCCGTCTCGGCGGCCCCTTCGACCCCGAGGCCGAGACCGGCCCGCTCATCTCCGCCGCGCACCTGGCCAGGGTCGAGGCGTACGTCGCGTCCGGCGTCGCGGAGGGCGCGGTGCTGCGCTGCGGCGGGGAGAGACTCCCCGGCGAGGGCCACTTCTACCCGCCGACCGTCCTCGACGAGTGCCACCGGGGCATGCGGGTGGTCCGCGAGGAGTCCTTCGGGCCCGTCCTCACCGTCGAGCGCTTCGGCGACGAGGACGAGGCGGTCCGCCTCGGCAACGACACCGACTACGGCCTCGCCGGAGCGGTGTGGACGCGGGACGCGGGCAAGGCCCAGCGGGTCGCCGGGCGGCTCCGGCACGGCACCGTCTGGATCAACGACTACCACCCGTACGTCCCCCAGGCGGAGTGGGGCGGTTTCAAGCAGTCGGGCATCGGCCGCGAGCTGGGCCCGGCGGGCCTGGCCGAGTACCGGGAGACCAAGCACGTGTGGCAGAACATCCGCCCCCGCCCGCAGCGGTGGTTCCGCAGCTGAAGGACGCCCCCCGTCCCCAGACGACCCGTGAGG
This sequence comes from Streptosporangium sp. NPDC002524, assembly GCF_040295985.1. Lineage (NCBI taxonomy): Bacteria > Bacillati > Actinomycetota > Actinomycetes > Streptosporangiales > Streptosporangiaceae > Streptosporangium > Streptosporangium sp. NPDC002524. Next base: position 139,391 of record NZ_JBEOWK010000014.1, read on the forward strand.
TGGTCATGACCATGACATCACCGACCCACCAGGCGCGGCCCGGAGCCGCCGCGCGGAACGAGGACCGGGCCGTCCTCGATGTGCGGGGTCTCTGGAAGGTCTTCGGCCCGCGCCCCGGCCGGGTCGTCGGGACCCCGCTCGCGGAGCTCTCACGGAGCGAGCTGAGGGCGAGAACGGGCTGCGTGACCGCCGTGCGCGACGTCTCCTTCACCGTGCGGCCCCAGGAGGTCTTCGTCGTCATGGGCCTGTCCGGCTCCGGCAAGTCCACCCTCGTACGCTGCCTCACGCGGCTCGTCGAGCCGACGGCCGGAGAGGTGCTGTTCGACGGCGAGGACATCCGCAAGGCGGGCGACAGGCAGCTGCGCGAGCTGCGACGGCACCGCTTCGCCATGGTCTTCCAGAACTTCGGGCTGCTGCCGCACCGGCGGGTCCTGGACAACGTGGCGTACGGGCTGGAGATCCGCGGCACGCGGAAGGAGGCCCGCTACGAGCGGGCCAGGGAGATGGTCGAGCTCGTCGGCCTCTCCGGTTCGGAGGACTCCTACCCCGACCAGCTGTCCGGCGGCATGCAGCAGCGCGTCGGGCTGGCCAGGGCCCTCGCGGTCGACCCCGACGTGCTCTTCTTCGACGAGCCGTTCTCCGCGCTCGACCCGCTGATCAGGCGGGACATGCAGAACGAGGTCATCCGCCTGCACCGCGAGGTCGGCAAGACGATGATCTTCATCACGCACGACCTGAGCGAGGCGCTCAAGCTCGGCGACCGCATCCTCATCATGCGCGACGGCGAGCTCGTCCAGATGGGCACGCCGGACGAGGTCGTCGGGGCACCGGTGGACGACTACGTGCGCGAGTTCGTCAGCGACGTGCCCCGCTCGAACGTGCTCACCACCCGCTGGATCATGCGCCCGCCCCGGCCCGACGAACCGCTGGACGGCCCCGAGGTCGGGCCGGACGTCGTCGTACGCGACGTCGTGCACACGGTCCTGCGCGCGACGCGCCCGGTCAAGGTCGTGGAGGGGGGTGAGCTGCTGGGGGTCGTGACGGCGGAGGAGGTCCTCGGCGTGCTCGCCGAGCCGTCTCCGAAGGAGGCCTCCGGAAAGCCCGGTGAGCCGGTCGAGCCTGTTGGGCCGTCTCCGGCCGTGACCTCCAGAAAGTCCGGTGAGCCCGGAAAGCCCGACGAGCCCGGTGAGCCCGGCGGTTCCGGCAAGCCTGGTGCGCCCGGAACGTCCAGGTCAGCGGGGGAGGGGTGATGGCCACCCAGGCCACCCCGGCCGGTGGCCTGCGGCGCCTGCCCGCGTGGCCCCGCCGCTACCTGCTCGCCGCCGTCGTCGCGGCATGGGTGCTGATCTGGGTGTTCGTCCAGGGCCGCGACACCCTCCAGCTCGGCGGCGCGGAACTGACCCCGCTGCACGTGAGCGTCAACGAGGCCAGTGAGGTCATCGACAACAGCAGGAACGAGAACCCGTTCTTCCTGTACTTCGTCAACTACATCCGGCTCTTCCTCGACGAGTCCGTCACGTTCGTCCAGGCGCTGATCAGCCAGCCGTCCTTCGGGCGGCCGTTGCCGGTCGTCGGCTGGCTGGGCGTGGTCGCCGTCGCCACGGCGGTCGCGCTGCTGTGGGGCAACCTGCGGGTCGCACTGCTGACCGCGATCGGCTTCGCCTCCTTCGGCCTGCTGGGCCTGTGGGAGGAGAGCATGGACACCCTCGCCCTCACCCTGGCCGCCGTCGCGCTCTCGCTGCTGATCGGCATCCCGATCGGCGTCTGGGCCGGGGTGAACGACCGGTTCGACCGCCTGGTCACCCCGCTGCTCGACTTCATGCAGACGATGCCGACGTTCGTCTACCTCGCGCCGCTCACCCTGTTCTTCCTCATCGGCCCCGCGAGCGCCACCGTGGCGACCGTCATCTACGCCGTCCCGCCCGCGATCCGCATCACCGCGCACGGCATCCGCGAGGTGCGGCCCGCGACCCTGGAGGCGAGCACCTCCCTCGGCGCGACCGCCTGGCAGTCGCTGCGGAAGGTACGGCTCCCGCTGGCCAAGCGGACCATCGTCGTCGGCGTCAACCAGACCATCATGGCCGCGCTGTGCATGGTCACCATCGCCGCGCTGATCGACGCCCCCGGCCTGGGCAAGACCGTCGTCAAGGCACTGGAGACCCTCGACGTCGGCAGCGCCTTCAACGCGGGCCTGGCCATCGTCGTGATGGCCATCGTGCTCGACCGGGTCACCTCCGCCGCCGGGCGCCGCGTCGAGGACCGGCACCGGGCCGGACGCTCGCGCGGACCCGGCCGCCGCCGCGCGGAGATCGGCGCGGTCCTCGCGGTCACCGGCGTGCTGGTCTACCTCTCCCACGTCTACGTGTGGGCCGCGGAGTTCCCGAGCGAGGCGAACCTGGGGCGCCACGTCCGCCAGGGGGTCGACGCGGCCACCCTGTGGGCGCAGGACAACCTCGCGGTCTACACCGGCGCGTTCAGGAACGCCGTCTCGTACGGCCTGCTCAACCCGTTCGAGGCGCTGCTCACCGGCTCGCCGTGGTGGCTGGTCGGCGCGGTGCTCGTCGCGTTCGCCGCGATCCTGGCGAACGTCAGGATCGTGCTCGTCACCGCGGTATGCGTCGCCCTGCTCGTCGCGCTCGGCCTGTGGCAGGACAGCATGGTGACGCTGGCCTCGACGCTGGTGGCGACCGTCCTGGTGATGGTCCTCGGGGTGGTGCTCGGCGTCTGGATGGGGCGCAGCGACCGCGTCGACCAACTGGTGCGGCCCGTCCTCGACGCCGGGCAGACCATGCCGCCGTTCGTCTACCTGGTGCCGATCCTCGGGCTGTTCGGCGCCACCCGGATCACCGCGATCATCGCCGCGGTCGTCTACGCGGCCCCGGTGGCGGTGAAGCTCACCGCGGACGGCATCCGCGGCGTGGCGCCGAGCGCGGTGGAGGCCGCCACGGCCGCGGGTTCCAGCACCTGGCAGCTCATCACCAAGGTGCAGCTGCCGATGGCGCGCAGCGCGCTCACCCTCGCCGCGAGCCAGGGGCTCATCTACGTGCTCGCCATGGTCGTCGTCGGCGGCCTGGTCGGCGCGGGCGCGCTCGGCTACGACGTGGTGGCCGGATTCTCCCAGCTGCAACTGCGGGGCAAGGGGCTCGCCGCGGGCGTGGCGATCGTCGTACTCGGGATCATGCTGGAGCGCATCACCCGGACGGCGGCGCGGCGGGCCGACGCCGAGACGCATGGCGCCCACTGAGCGACAGACCCGGCGGAACCGAATACAGCACACGACATCCAACACAGGAGGACCTGGTGACAGTTTCGAGGATCGGGCGACCGCGGGCGGTGGCGCTCCTGGTCGCGGCCGGCCTCCTCGTCTCCGCGTGCGGCGGGGCGAAGGTCGGCGAGAGCGGGAGCGGGGCCGCCCCGGCGGCCTCCGGCGCGGACGGGAAGAAGGACTGCGGCGCGGTCAACATCGCCATCAACCCGTGGGTCGGGTACGAGGCGACCGCGGCGGTCATCGCCCACGTGGCCGAGAAGGACCTCGGCTGCTCGGTCACCAAGAAGGACCTCAAGGAGGAGGTCGCCTGGCAGGGCTTCGCCACCGGCGAGGTCGACGCCATCGTGGAGAACTGGGCCCACGACGACCTGAAGAAGAAGTACATCGATGACCAGAAGGTCGCCGTCTCGGCGGGCTCGACGGGCAACAAGGGCGTCATCGGCTGGTACGTGCCGCCATGGATGGCCGAGAAGTACCCCGACATCACCGACTGGAAGAACCTCAACAAGTACGCCGACCTGTTCAAGACCTCCGAGTCGGGGGACAAGGGGCAGCTGCTCGACGGCGACCCGTCCTTCGTCACCAACGACGCGGCCCTGGTGAAGAACCTGAAACTGGACTACAAGGTCGTCTACGCGGGCAGCGAGGCGGCGCTCATCACCGGCTTCCGGCAGGCGGAGAAGCAGAAGACCCCGATGCTCGGCTACTTCTACGAGCCGCAGTGGTTCCTGTCGGAGGTGAAGCTCGTCAAGATCAAGCTGCCCGAGTACACCGAGGGCTGCGACGCCGACGCCGAGAAGGTGGCCTGCGACTACCCGCTCTACGACCTCGACAAGATCGTGAGCAAGAAGTTCGCCGACTCCGGCAGCCCGGCGTACGACCTGGTCAAGAACTTCACCTGGACGAACGAGGACCAGAACCTCGTGGCCAAGTACATCTCCGAGGACAAGATGACCGCCGAGGAGGCCGCCGAGAAGTGGGTCGGCGACAACCCGGACAAGGTGAAGGCCTGGCTTCCCACCTCCTGAGCGCGCTCGCCTTACAAGCGAGATGTCACTGGTTCGAACCTAGTAGTGCCCACCAGCCAAAACGCCCCGTTCCTGATCTTCGGAACGGGGCGTGAGCGACTAACTCCCGAAGACGTCATTCATGGCCTTCACGCCCTGCATGAGCACCGGCCGGACTTACTTTCGATATAGGTCTCCGTGACCACCGTGTTCCGACGGTCGATCAGCCGTGAGATGTCCTCGATCGGGACGCCGGAGTCCGACAGCAGCGAGACGAAGCTGTGCCGCATCTCGCGAGAAGTCCAGTCGGTGCCACGGACTCCTGCCTTCTCAATGATCTTCCGTACGTCACGACGCACGTTGCCTGCGCTCATCGGGGTGCCCTTCGACGTACAGAACACGAGGCCCGCTTCCGCCCCCACCTTCCCCTGTTCTTTCAGGAGCGTCCGCAGCGCGTTCGCGCACCGCCGGGGGAGCTTGAGGGAACGGCGCGACCTGACGATCTTGGTGTCCCCCTTCTGGCGCACGGATCGCCATCGTAGATCGCGAACTGCTCGTTCTCCCAGCCGTATGGGTGTCTACCGCTAGGCCTATTGGCAGCACACCAAGACCTGAGCCCGCATCCATCTGTGCTCCTACCTCCTGGCTGACCAGGTCGCCACGATCACCGGCGAAGGCAGAGGCATGGAGATCGACTCTGAGATCGAACCCGAGGACTACTACGCCCACCTGGAGCGCACCCACGGGCCACTGCGCTGGATGACCTTGGTCCACACACTCAGATGCCCTATGGAGAGACCTACGAAGACCTCAACATGGAGCCCATCGGCACGCCCTTGTTGCTGGTCCGCCGACTGATGCTCAGCAAGGACGGTCGCCCGCTGGAGTTCACCGAGATCGAAGCCCCCGGCGATCGCTTCGAAGCCGCGGCAGGCAGCGAACATGACCAGGCCGGATCAGACGGACAGGTCTCACTCAGGGTGTAGCGGGCTCAGACTTTCTCTACTGGTTTTTTAAAGGCGATCCGCCTACGGCGTCTCGCCGCGCGTCGGGCGGTCGCTGGCCGCGCTGCGGCTCTCCGGCCGGTCGCGGCCAGTGCCGCCCACACGCGGAACATGACGCGGTCGTGTACCAGAAAACTGCAGAGCAGTTTCTACCAGGATAAAACCGATGGCGCACAACGACCGGAAACGTCTGTTCGGTGCTGGTGTGGAGTGGGAAGTGTAGGAGCTCGCGAGCTTCGTGGGCGTATGAGATGGGACTGTGCTAGAAATCCTGTGCCAGACAAGGCTCAGTTGGTTAGCATACATTATATGGGAAGCATAAATTTGGCTAGCAACCAGAACCCAAGCTGTGATTCTGTCCCCAGCAGTCTCAGGCAGCTGTTTCCGGGATATTTTCCTCCCGGCGAGAAAGGGCTCGAACTATTCATAAAAGAAGGGCTTGTTGTTTTTGACACCAATGCACTATTCGACATCTATAGATTCAGTCTTCGGGCGCGCTCAGAGTTTACGTCGGCACTCAAGTTGCTTGATGGAAGATTATGGATACCGAACCGTGTTGGTCAAGAGATTCTGGATCTTAGGCTTGGGATAATTAAAGAGTGTGCCGAGGCGAATGAAGTTTTTGAGAGCGAGCTTCGAAAAACATTCGATATCGTCTTGCAGCAAATTCGTAATTTTGGCAGCCGGCGTGGCCTGACAAAGCAGCAGATATCCTCGCTTGAGGATGCAGTGAACAGCGCATTTCGAAACGTCTCCACGCAAGCAGATAGCTTTTTCGACTTTGACCTTAATGTAGACGATTCCATTAGAGAAGACGAGATTCTTGCTGATCTTGAGGAGATCCTTGATGGGAAAGTAGGGAAACCTCTCGACAACATGAAAGTGGAAGAGGTTGAAGGAGCTCGCCGTATCGCCGAAAAAATACCCCCTGGGTATGCTGATCACAAGAAGGACTCCCAAAAGGCGGTAGGGGACTATATTTTGTGGCGGCAACTCTTGATTGAGGCGGCAAGCCGCGCTAAGCCTGTGCTGCTTGTTACGAACGATCAGAAGCCAGACTGGGTTCGGGAGGTCTTGGGTAGAAAAGTTGGACCGCGGCCGGAGCTAGTGGAAGAGATGCTGCAGGTAGCAGGGGTGCCCTTCCATCTAACAACTGTTAAATCTTTTTTGCTTCTTGCAAAGAAACATCTAGGTGCGGAAGTCAGTGCAACCACGGTAACGCAAGCCCAGCAATTTAGTGACATGGAACTCGGGAAAAATCGGGAATACTCGTATCTCTTAGACATTCAAGCAGCCCTTGTTGCTGCAGGATGGAAGGTTTACCAGGAACTAGATGTTTTTCCGGACCTGACTGTTGAAACAGATTCCGGCCAGATTGATCTAGCTGTCAAGGCTTATGGCGATTCTCCTATACCTTCCGATGTTGTCAATCGGCTTATGTCCTATGCAGAACGCAGCTCTCGGGATAAAATTGTGCTGATCTCCCAAAGTCGGCTAACTCGTCAAGCTTATAAGAACCTTGTGGACCGCGAAAGCATTGGTTTCATTCACTGGAATCCAAGTGATGGCGGTGAGGCTCTATGTAGGCAATTGACTGAGGCTTTCAATCGCCTCAGCTCAAAGAAAGATTAACCGATTTATCATACTTGGCATATGGTCGCTCCACATGTATTTGTGGTGCGCCTACTGGCTGCCACGGGACTTCCGTTCCTCGGGCCTCGTGGCCCTGCGGTACGGGTCCCCTTGCCATCGGATGTTTTCGGCCAGGCGCCAGCTGGGGTGCTGAGTACAGCAGCCGTGACAGCAGTGCGGCCTTGCGTGATCACATATGGTCGATTGTCAACTACTGTTTGAACGCGGGCGCGGGACACTCTGCATCGTGACTGGCGTTCGTTTGCAATCAGATAGTCATGCTGCGCGTAGAGTTCGGCTCTGAGAACTTGGTGCCCTGATTTGTTATCTGTTGATTTGCTCCTCCTGGGGCGTGGGGGCATGGCCCCCTCTAAATCCCATACCGCTACGCCCGTCTTACCGGGCTCTTCCGGATAGCAACGCCGTCCAGATTGCCCGAGCTTCGCCGATCGGCCAGGTGGAGGTCTCGTGGACCTGATGGCCGTCATTGAGTTGGAGGGTTCGCCGGACGAACGCTCGGCCACCGCCCTCGCAGAGTTCATAGACCGTGGCACGGCACCAGCAGGTCCAGGCCACCGAGCGTGCTCGTTCAAGCGTCGGGTACGGCTCTCGCCAATCCAGGCGGAGGTGATCTCGCTGCGGCATCACCACATGCGGGCTCAGGCACTCTTCGAGCAGAATCACGACGTGCGCTCCGCGACGCCCTTGGACCAGTTGGAAGCCCTGCGGAGTTCTTCGTACCGTTGAGCGACGCAGTGGGCGACGGTGATCGGGTTGCCCACACCGTAGACCCTGTACAAGCGGCGGCCCGTCTTCGCTAAGGTCTTTCCCGTCCACCAGCGGTAGGCAAGCCCGTCTGTCCAGACCACGAGATTGGTCCAGACGGAGAGCAGGGCGACGCCGTGGCCCTGGTGGACGTCGGCCGCGACGCCGCAGTGTTCGAGGCCGATCCGTAGGCGCTCGGCAGCCAGGGCGGCCGGGCATTGTTGGGCCAGGTCTTTTCTGTCGAGGGTGCTCATGGCTCCAGCTCTTCCTGGTCGCGGAGCTGCTGAGCGAGTTCGGCAACGTCGTCGGCGTCGATTGTCCGATAGAGGCCGCGATTCACCTCTTCGTCGGTAAGGTGTCGGCCGTTCCGGGTGGCCCACAAGCGACCCGCAGAACTACGCCAAATACACCATCCGGGAAAAGCCGCCTGGAGGTCTTCCAGAATTACGGGGGTTGACATGGAGTAAGCGTCATTCCATTTGAGTGACGAACCCACCGCGTTCCAGAGACGTCCAGGACGTTTCAAAGTTAGAGTCGAAAACGTCCCTGACGTCCTCACTTCACGAGGTGCACCGTGGCCAACGTTCCCCTACGTCGCGCCATGCTCGATGTGAAGCTGAGCAGCCAGAATCTGGCGGATCGCTGCGAGGTGGACGTTAAGACGGTGGAACGCTGGTTACAGGATGAGGCACGAGTTCCGCACCTCCGGCATCAGTTGGCCGCCGCCGAGGCATTAGGAGTTGATACGTCCGTGTTGTGGCCAGAAGCTATCCGTAACACCGTGAAGACCGGTCCGGATCGAGAGGTTCTGACCGTTTACCCCTATCGGTCGGCTTGTCCTAAGTCGATCTGGCGCAACCTGATCACCTCGGCTCGCAACGAGATCGTCTTCGCCGGGTACACCAACTATTTCCTGTGGCTGGAGCACCCCAACCTCGCCAAGGTCCTCAAGCGCAAGGCCGAGCAGGGGTGCAAGATCCGGTTCCTGATCGGGGACCCGGATAGCGAGGTCACCCGTCGTCGCGAGGAGGTGGAGAACGTCCCGCTGACGGTCTCCACCCGCATCCGGATCACCCTTTCGGAGATCGAGCAGGTTCGGAACGTACCCGGCATCGAGGCGCGCTTCGGGGACGAGCACATCGCGATGAGCGTCTTCCGCTTCGACTCCGAGATGCTCGTGACTCCGCACCTGGCCAAGCTCGTCGGCCACGACTCGCCCATGATGCACCTGCGCCGCTACCAGGACGACGGCCTGTTCGACCGGTTCGGCTACCACGCCTCTGAGCTGTGGAGCAACGGCCGGAACGTCTGGGCGGAGGAGCCGCGCAAGCCTGCGGAGAGCGCCAGTTCTGAGTGACCAACTGAGTGGCAACGGCCACGGACAGGGGCGGGTAACGGCGGACGGTCATCGACCGTTCGCCCAGGTCACAGGCTACGTCGGTGACCTTGCGGCCCGCCTCAACGAGATCTGGCACCTTACGCCGGAACTCCGACGGATAGCCACGCCGTCCCCTGCCACTCTCCTCTCAATGAAACGAGTGGCACAAGAATCCAAGAACCCGCCTCTACAAGACCAGGGGCACATCAGAGCCTCCATCAGACCCGGAGCGATTCGAAACGCGAGAGGACGGAGCGGGCCCGGCTGTCCTCGTTCGCCGTTTCCCGTGGACGGCCGTCGGCCCCTCCTTGACACTGTCATCGACGGGAGGACAATCTGTTGCGGGAAGCGCACTTCGTTTCGGACTGCGCAACGACGGAGGTGGGTATGGCGGGCCGGCGCGTCGTCGTCATCGGGGCCGGGGTCGTCGGGGCGGCCCTCGCCGACGAGCTTTCCGCCAAGGGGTGGGACGACATCACCGTCGTCGACCAGGGCACCGTGCCCGCCACCGGGGGATCGTCCTCGCACGCGCCGGGACTGGTGTTCCAGACCAACCCGTCCAAGACCATGGCCGAGCTGGCCCGCTACACGGTCGAGAAGCTCGTCGCCCTCGACTGCTTCCTCCAGGTGGGCGGCCTGGAGGTGGCCACCACGCCCGAGCGGCTCGCCGAGCTGCACCGCCGCCACGGCTGGGCGACCTCCTGGGGGATCGAGGCGCGCCTGCTCACCCCCGAGGAGTGCGTGGAGCGCCACTCCCTGCTCGACGGGGACAGGATCCTCGGGGGGCTGTTCGTCTCCACCGACGGCCTGGCGAAGGCCGTACGCGCCGTGGAGGTCCAGCTCGCGCGTGCCCGGGAGCGGGGCGTCCGCGTCCTCGACCGGCACGAGGTGCTCGACATCCGCGTCGAGGACGACCGGGTCGCGGCCGTCGTCACCGACCGGGGCGAGATCCCCGCCGACCTCGTGGTCTGCTGCGCCGGAATCTGGGGCCCCAAGGTCGCCGCCATGGTCGGCATGGCACTGCCGCTCACCCCCCTCGCCCACCAGCTCGCCTGGACCGGCCCGGTCCCCGCGCTCGCCGGGCAGGCAGAGGAGAACGGGCGGACAGAGGAGGCCGTCCGGCCGATCCTGCGCCACCAGGACGCCGACCTGTACTACCGGGAGCGGTTCGAGCGGCTCGGCATCGGCTACTACGGCCACCGCCCGATGCCGATCACCGCCGAGGAGATCCTCCCGATCGCCGACGCCGAGGTCATGCCGTCGGTGCTGCCGTTCACCGGCGAGGACTTCGCCTCCGCCTGGGCCGAGACGAGGGCGCTGCTGCCCGCCGCCGGGGAGGCCGAGCTCGAAACGGGGATCAACGGCCTGTTCTCCTTCACCACCGACAACATGCCGCTGCTCGGGCAGTCGCGCGACGTGCGGGGCTTCTGGGTGGCCGAGGCCGTGTGGGTCACCCACTCGGCCGGGGTGGGCCGCGCGATGGCCGAGTGGCTGGCCGACGGCCACTGCTCGTCCTTCGACCTGCACGAGTGCGATGTCAACCGGTTCGAGGCCCACCAGCTCGCCCCCGAGTACGTCCGCACCCGCGACTGCCAGAACTTCGTCGAGGTCTACGACATCATCCACCCGCTCCAACCGGCCGAGAACCTGCGCCCGCTGCGCACCAGTCCCTTCCACACCCGCCAGCGCGAGCTGGACGCGTACTTCCTGGAGGCCACCGGCTGGGAGCGCCCCCAGTGGTACGGCGCCAACGCGTCCTTGCTCGACGGCCGCGACATCCCCCGCCCCAACGACTGGGCCGCCCGCCACTGGTCGCCGATCGTCGGCGCCGAGGCCCAGGCCTCGCGCGAGACCGTGGCCCTGTACGACATGAGCGCGCTCAAGCGGATCGAGGTCGCGGGCCGCGGGGCCGCCGCCTTCCTCCAGCGGATCTCCACGGGAGACGTCGACAAGTCCGTCGGCTCGGTCACGTACTGCCTGCTGCTCGACCACGACGGCGGCATCCGCAGCGACGTCACGGTGGCCCGGCTGGGGCGCGACCTGTTCCAGGTCGGCGCCAACGGCAACCTCGACCTCGACTGGCTGCACCGCCACCTGCCCGCCGACGGGTCGGTCACCGTCACCGACCTCACCCCCGGGACCTGCTGTGTCGGCGTCTGGGGACCCCTCGCCCGCGAGGTCGTGGCCCCGCTCGCCGGTCCCGCCTTCGGGCCGGGCGGCTTCCGCTACTTCCGCGGCGCCCGCGCGTACGTCGGCACCGTGCCCGTCACCGCGCTGCGGCTCTCCTACGTCGGGGAGCTGGGCTGGGAGCTCTACACGACGGCCGACATGGGCGCGAAGCTGTGGGACACCCTCTGGGAGGCGGGCCGGGAGCACGGGATCATCGCGGGGGGCCGAGGCGCCTTCAACAGCCTGCGGCTGGAGAAGGGGTACCGCTCCTTCGGCACCGACATGACCTACGAGCACGACCCGTACGAGGCGGGCCTCGGTTTCGCCGTGCGCAAGGCGGACAAGGGCGACTTCATCGGCCGCGCGGCCCTGGCCGAGCGCGGCACGGCCCCCAGGCGCAGGCTGACCTGCCTCACCGTCGACGACCCCGCCGCCGTGGTCATGGGCAAGGAGCCGGTGTACGACGGCGCGTCCTGCGTCGGATACGTCACCAGCGCCGCCTACGGCTACACGATAGGCAAGGGCATCGCCTACGCCTGGCTGCCCGCCGGGCTGTCCGTGCCGGGGAGAGAGCTGCGCATCGGCTACTTCGACCGGCGGGTGGCCGCCGTCGTCGCCGAGGAGCCGCTGTACGACCCGGCGATGGAGCGCCTGCGTGGCTAACGGGCGGCCGGAACGGAAGGACACGCCGATACGCCCCGCGACCACGGTGTGCCCCGGGACGCCGGGAGTCACGACGACCGCGGCGACCGCAGCGACGGCGGCGACCGTGACGGTTGCGACGGCCACGACGGCCACGGCGACCGCGGTGACCGTGAGGGTTGCGACGGCCGTGACGCCGGGGTCCGCCGGCGGGATCGAGGAGGGACGACGATGAGCACCGAGGCGCTGCCCGAGCACCCCGGCCAGCTGTGGAACAGCCCTGAGCCGAAGCCCTCCTACGACGTGGTGATCGTCGGCGGCGGAGGCCACGGCCTGGCCACCGCCTACTACCTGGCGAGGAACCACGGGATCACCAACGTGGCCGTGCTGGAGAAGGGCTGGCTGGCTGGCGGCAACATGGCCCGCAACACCACCATCATCCGCTCCAACTACCTGTGGGACGAGAGCGCGGGCATCTACGAGCACTCGCTCAAGCTGTGGGAGGGGTTGGAGGAGGACCTCGGCTACCCGATCCTGTTCAGCCAGCGCGGCGTGCTCAACCTCGCGCACAGCCTGCAGGACGTCAGGGAGAGCGTCCGCCGCGTCAACGCCAACCGCCTCAACGGCGTCGACGCCGAGTGGCTCGGCCCCGAGGAGGTGAGGGAGGTCTGCCCGATCGTCGACGTCTCGCCCGACGCGCGCTACCCGGTCCTCGGTGCCACCTACCAGCCGCGCGCGGGAATCGCCAAGCACGACTACGTGGCCTGGGGATTCGCCCGCGCCGCCGCCGCGATGGGCGTGGACCTGATCGAGCACTGCGAGGTCACCGGCATCGACGTCGTGGACGGGCGGGTGGAGGCCGTACGCACCACCAGGGGCCGCATCGCCGCGGGCAGGGTCGCGATGTGCGCGGCCGGGCACTCCTCGGTCGTCGGCCGGATGGCGGGGGTGGAGCTGCCGGTGCAGAGCCACCCGCTGCAGGCCCTGGTCTCGGAGCTGCTGGAGCCCGTACACCCCACGGTCGTCATGTCCAACGCGGTGCACGTCTACGTCAGCCAGGCCCACAAGGGCGAGCTGGTCATGGGGGCGGGCATCGACGCGTACAACTCCTACCGGCAGCGCGGCGCGTTCCACATCATCGAGCGGCAGATGGCGGCGGCGCTGGAGCTGTTCCCCGTCTTCGCGCGGGCCCACGTGCTGCGTACCTGGGGCGGGGTGGTCGACGTCACCCCCGACGCCTCGCCCGTCGTCGGGCTCACCCCCGTCGACCGTCTCTACGTCAACTGCGGATGGGGGACCGGCGGCTTCAAGGCCACCCCGGGCGTCGGGTGGTGCTACGCGCACACGATCGCCCACGGCGAGCCGCATCCCCTCAACGCCGCCTTCACGCTCGAACGATTCACCACCGGCGCGCTCGTGGACGAGCACGGCGCCGCCGCGGTGGCCCACTGAAGGAGCCCGACCGATGCTGCTGATCCCCTGTCCGTGGTGCGGTCCACGGGACGAGGCCGAGTTCCACTACGGCGGGCAGGCCGAGGTCGCCTACCCCGGCGACCCCGCCGCGCTCTCCGACGAGGAGTGGGCCCGCTACCTGTTCTTCCGCGACAACCCCAAGGGGCCCTTCGCCGAACGCTGGCAGCACGCGGCCGGATGCCGCCGCTGGTTCAACGCGATCCGCGACACCGCCACCAACGAGTTCCACGCCGTCTACCGCGTGGGCGAGCCGAGGCCGGTGATCGCGTGAACCCCCGGGCGAACGGCACCGCGAGCGTTCCGGCCGGTGGCGCGGCCGGTGGTGTAGGCGTTCTGGCCGGTGGCGCGGGTGTTCCGGCCGGCGGCGAGGGAACGGTGTGCCGGTGAGCGGGCAGCCGTTCCGCCGGAAGGGCCGTCGCGGGGAGGTGCTGCCGTTCCGGTTCGACGGCCGCGACTACGAGGGGTACCGGGGCGACACTCTCGCCGCCGCGCTGCTCGCCAACGGCGTCCGCACGGTCGCGACGAGCGTCACGCTGGGCCGCCCCCGGGGGATCTTCGCCGCCTGGACCGAGGAGCCCAACGCCGTCGTCCAGATCGAGCACCCCTTCCCCGAGCCGATGCTCCAGGCCACCGTCGTCGAGCTGTACGCGGGACTGGTGGCCACCGGTCTGCCGGGCAGGGGCAGGCTCGCCGCCGAACCCGATCCCGCACGATACGACGGCGTGTACGCGCACTGCGACGTCCTGGTGGTCGGCGCGGGCCCTGCGGGCCTGGCGGCGGCGACCGAGGCGGCCGGGTCGGGCGCGCGGGTGATCCTCGCCGACGACCGGCCCTCGCCCGGTGGCAGCCTGCCCGACACCGGCGAGACCGTTGACGGCGTACCGGGCGCGGCGTGGGCCGCCACCGCGCTGGCCGCGCTGGAGAGCCACCCGGAGACGCGGGTGCTCACCCGTACCAGCGTGTTCGGCTACTACGACGACAACTACCTGGTCGCCGTGGAGCGCAGGGGGGAGAACGCCTCCTCCCGCGAGCGCGTCTGGCGCATTCGGGCCCGCCGCGTCGTCCTCGCCACCGGCGCGCACGAGCGCTCGATCGCCTTCGCGGGCAACGACCTGCCGGGCGTCATGCTCGCCGGTTCGGCACGCGCGTACGTCAACCGGTACGGGGTCCTGCCCGGCCGCCGCGCGGTGGTGTTCACCAACGGGGACAGCGCCTACGCCGCGGCCCGCGACCTGGCCGCCGCGGGCGTCGAGATCGCCGCCATCGTGGACACGCGTCCCGGGGGTGCCCCGGTACGGGACGGCTCGGGCGGCTCGGGCACGCTGGACGGCCTGGACGGTCTGAACGGTCTGAACGGTCTGAACGGTCTGAACGGTCTGAGTGACTCGGGCGGTCCGAGTGGCGTGGACGGTCCAAATGGCTCGGGCGGCCTGAGCGGCTCGGGTGGTCCGAGAGGTGTGGACGGTCTGGGCGATGCCGAGGTGCTCACCGGTCACTTCGTCACCCGCGTGAACGGCGAGCACGGCGTCACCTCCGTGACCGTCTCGGAGAGACCCGTCGCTGGCGGTACGCCTTCCGGGACACCCGCTTCCGGAACGGCCCCTGCCGGAACGATCGCCTCCGGGACGGTCCCCTCTGGGACCCCCGGTTCTGGGACGCCCGGTTCTGGGACCCCCGGTTCTGGGACGCCCGGTTCTGGGACGCCCGGTTCTGGGACGCCCGGTTCTGGGACGCCCGGTTCTGGGACGCCCGGTTCTGGGACGCCCGGTTCTGGAACGGCCACCTCCCAGACGGCCACCTCCCGGGCGGTCCCTTCCGGGGGGCGCGAGATCGAGGCCGACCTGCTGCTCGTCTCCGGTGGCTGGAACCCCGCCGTCCACCTGTTCAGCCAGGCGGGGGGGACGCTCCGCTACGACGAGGTGCTCGGTTCCTTCGTCCCCGGGAGCACCCGCCAGGCCGTCGAGGTCGCCGGGGCCGCCCGAGGGCTTCTCACCCTGGCCGCCTGCCTGGAGGACGGCACCGCCGCCGGGGCGCGGGCCGCCGAGGCGACCGGTTTCCGAACCCCCTCCGGCGCGTCCCCCCGAAGGACGGACGAGACGTCCCCGGGCACGGAGACCCCGCAGACCCGGGAGACACGGGAGACGGGAAAGGGCTCGCCCGCCGGAGAGACCTCTGGAACCACCCCCGCCGAGCACGTGTGGCTCGTCCCCGCCGACGACTACCGGACCCACTTCGTCGACCTGCAGCGCGACGTCACCGTCGCCGACGTGATGCGCGCCACCGGGGCCGGGCTCCGCTCGGTCGAGCACGTCAAGCGCTACACCACCGCCGGGACCGGACACGACCAGGGCAAGACCTCCGGGGTGCTTACCAGCGGTGTCGTCGCCCACGCCCTCGGGGTGGACGTCTCGGAACTCGGTACCACCACCTTCCGCGCCCCCTACCTGCCGGTCTCCTTCGCGACCCTCGCCGGTCGCGACAGGGGAGCGCTGCACGACCCCGTCCGGGTCACCGCGCTGCACGAGTGGCACGCGGCGTACGGAGCGTACGGGGCGCCGTTCGAGAACGTCGGCCAGTGGAAGCGGCCCTGGTACTACCCCCGCGAGGGCGAGGACATGGAGGCGGCCGTCCTGCGCGAGTGCCGGGCCGTGCGGGAGGCCGCCGGAGCCATGGACGCCTCCACGCTCGGCAAGATCGACATCCAGGGGCCGGACGCCGCAGAGCTGCTCGACCGGCTCTACACCAACCTGATGAGCACCCTCAAGGTCGGCTCGATCCGCTACGGCGTGATGTGCCGCCCCGACGGCATGGTCTTCGACGACGGCACGGTGATCCGCCTGGCCGAGGATCGTTTCCTGGTGACCACCACCACCGGCAACGCCGCCGCCGTCCTCGACTGGATGGAGGAGTGGCTGCAGACCGAGTGGCCCTCGCTGCGGGTCTACTGCACCTCCGTCACCGAGCAGTGGGCGACGGTCGCGCTCGCCGGCCCGCGCTCCCGCGAGGTACTGGCCGGACTCGCCCCCGAGCTGGCTGTGGACAACGCGAGCTTCCCGTTCATGACGTGGCGCGACACCCGGGTGGCGGGCCTCGACGCCCGGGTGTGCCGGATCAGCTTCTCCGGCGAGCTGGCGTACGAGATCAACGTCAGTGCCTGGGACGGGCTCGCCCTGTGGGAGGCCGTCCAGGCCACCGGCGCGGTCACCCCGTACGGGACCGAGACCATGCACGTGCTGCGGGCCGAGAAGGGCTACCCCATCGTGGGGCAGGACACCGATGGTACGGTCACCCCCGCCGACCTCGGCATGGAGTGGGTGGTGTCCAAGAAGAAGGCCGACTTCCTCGGGAAGCGCTCCTTCGCCCGCGCCGACACCGCCAGGCCCGACCGCAAGCACCTGGTCGGCCTGCTGCCGCTCGACCCGGACGTCCTGCTGCCCGAGGGCTCCCATCTGGTGGCCGTCGACCGGCTGCCCGAGCCGCCGGTCCCCATGCTCGGCCACGTCACCTCCAGCTACCGCAGCACCGCGCTCGGCAGGACCTTCGCCCTCGCCCTCGTCAGCGGCGGGCGCGAACGCGTCGGCGAGCGGCTGTACGTACCCGTCGGAGGGGAACTGGTACCCGTCACCGTCACCCACCACGTCCTCTACGACCCCGAGGGAGCGCGTCGCGATGGCTGAGCCACCGACCGGGACATCGCCGGGCCCGCCCGCGACGGAGCTCTCAAGCACAGAGCCACAGCAAACAGGGCCACAGAGAACAGGGCCACGGGAAACAGAGCTAAGGGGAACGGGGCCGTCCGGGCGGTCGAGCCTGCTGGCCCGCCTGGAACCGGTGTCGGGCCCGGACCTCCGCATCGCGGAACTGCCGTTCCTCACCCAGATCGGCCTGCGGGTGGAGCCCGGGAGCGACACCGCCGCCGCCATGGCCCTCGCCCTCGGCGTCCCGCTCCCCACCGAACCCGGCACCTCCACGAGCACCGGCGGCGATGCGCCACCGTCCGGTACCCCCGCGAGCACCGGCGCAGCCATGCCACCGTCCGGTACTCCCACGAGCACCGGCGATGTGCCATCGTCCGCCGTCTCCGCGAGCACCGGCGCCGACGTGTCGCCGTCCGTCACACCCGCGAGCGGTCGCCAGGTGCTGTGGCTCGGTCCCGACGAGTGGCTGGTCGTCGGGCCTCCGGGCGACACCGGCCTGGAGGACCGACTGCGCGCCGCGGCCGGGACCGGCCACGCCGCCGTCACCGACGTCTCCGCCCAGCGGACCGTACTGCTCGTGACCGGCCCGAAGGCCCGCGACCTGCTCTCCCATGGCTGCGCCCTCGACCTGCACCCCCGCGCGTTCGGTCCGGGCCGCTGCGCTCAGACCATGCTCGCCCGCGCCCAGGTTCTCCTCGCCGCCCGCGAGGACGGCGGCTTCCACATCTTCGTACGCTCGTCGTTCGCCGAGTACCTCGCGGCCTGGCTGCTCGACGCGGCGGGGGAGTACCTGGGCGGTTGAGGTGACCGCCGGGGACCCGGACGAACACGGCGGACACAGCGGACACAGCGAATACAGCGAATACAGCGGGCACGACGGACGCGCCAGGGCACGGCGGAAGGGCCGGCCCCGGTGTGTGCCGGGGCCGGCCCTCGAACCCGCGGAGACCTACCGGCTGCCCACGGAGGCAGTCTTGGCCTCCGGAGCCGAGGCGGCCGGAGCGCCGGGAGCCGGCTTGCGCACCGACGGCACGACGGTCGCGGAGATGATCGCGATCACCACGGAGAGCGCGGTGGAGAGCCAGAACGCCGTCTGGATCCCTTCGATGGAGATCCCCTGCCCGGTCCCGGCGGCCAGTGACGCCACCGCGACCGCGACACCGAGGCACAGCCCGACCCCGAGCTGGCGGTTCGAGTTGTAGAGGCCCGAGGCCAGGCCCATCTGGGAGCCGTCCACACCGGACGTGGCCGCCACGGCGGTGCTGATCATCATGACCGTCACACCGGCACCGACCAGGATGCCGCCGGGCAGCACGTTCACCAGGAACGAGCCGTCGGCGGGCGCGAGCGCCAGCACCAGCGAACCGGCCACCAGGAACAGCGCGCCGACGGTCAGCACCGGACGAGCCCCGATCCGAGCGGTCGTCTTCGCCACCGGCAGCGAGGCCAGCACGACCACGAGAGCCTGGGGGAAGAACGCGATCCCGGTGAGAATGGCCGAGAAGCCCAGGATCTGCTGCATGTAGAGCGTGATGAAGAACGTCGAGATGGACATGACGCCACCCGACAGGAACGCGACCAGGTTGCCGCCCGTCACCCCGCGATTACGGAAGATCGAGAGCGGCACCAGTGGCGCGGACACGCGGGTCTGCACGAACAGGAACACGGCCAGCAGCGCGACACCCGCGATCAGCGGGATCAGCACCCCGGCGGTGCCCCAGCCCTCGTCGGACGCGATCGTCAGGGCGTAGGCGATCGCGCACATGCTCGCGGTCACCAGGATGGCACCGGGCACGTCGATGCGCGCGGACCTGGTCCGCACACTGTCGTCGTCGAGGCGGATCGCGGCGCGCACGACCATCGCGATACCGACCGGGACGTTGATGAACATGACGGCCCGCCAGCCGAAGACCTCGGTCAGCACGCCTCCGGCGAGCACACCACCGGCGAAGCCCACCGAGGACACGGCGCCGAACACGCCCATGGCCTTGGCCCGCGCCTCACCCTCGGGGAAGCCCGCGCCGATCATCGCCAGCACGGCCGGGGCCACCGCCGCGGCCGAGAAGCCCTGCAGGGCGCGGGCGATGATCAGCACGATGGAGCTGGTCGCGAAGCCGCCCACGAGGGACGCGATCGTGAAGATCGCGAGGCCCCAAACGAACATGCGTTTACGGCCGATGATGTCGCCCACGCGTCCGCCCAGCAGCAGGAAGCCGCCGTAGAACAGCGCGTACGCTCCGACGACCCAGGGCAGGGCGCCGGAGGTGAAGGACAGGTCGGTCTTGATCCATGGCAGAGCGACGTTCACGATCGCGAAATCGAGCGTCAGCATGAACTGGGCGAGGCACAAGAGAAGCAGTGGTGGTGGCTTCTTCACCTGAGAGTCCATGGTTTTTTCTCCTGTCTTCTGACACGGCTTAAGCTATTCTCGGCGTCGTTTCCGGCCCGAATGAGTTCGTGACCGTTGACGGGTCGACCGGTCCTGATCGGTGTGGGCACGGCGTCGGCGAGTCCCGTCGCGGGAGCCTTCACCGGCCTCCCGGCGGCACCTCGAAGCGCGCCGGGAGCACCGGTGAGCGTGGGATCCGGAAGCTCTCCCGACCGGGCGGGCCGCCGGCACCCGGCGGACGTCCGCGGACCACGGGCGAACGCGCACGTCTGCCGGCAGGCGAAGCACGGTCAGGGCTGACAATTCTCGCTCCCCTCGACGCCGACATAATTAATCCTGATGTGAATCAATTATGTGGCTGTGGCCCGAGCGCAACCAGAGTGTCAATCATCAAAAGCGCGTGCATATTTCACGCCGGTCAAGATGAATAATTCAGCAATCGGACGTCACGGTATGAACGGCTTGCCGGGCAGGTCGCGCGCCATGCCCGGAGCCGGGGGCGGCGACGACCGTGCCGCCGTGCCGTGACCCGAGGGCGCGTCGTGGTCCGGCCCCGGTCCGGCGGCCACGGGCGTCGCGAGACCACGGCGCTGGAGGCCGAAATGCCAGAAAAGGGGTGCTTCATACGTATTGGGACGGCCCGGAAAGCTCAGGACGGTCCAGAAAGCTCGGGTGGCCCGGAAAGCTCGGGGCGGCCCGGAAAGCCCGGGCGGTCCAGAAAGCTCGCGACGGCCCGGAAAAGAAGGTGCTCCGACGGACGTCCTGGAAGAGCGCCGAAACCGGCGCGGCCGTGCCGGCTCAACGCGCGGTCACATGCCGACGACGTGGCCAGGAGGGCCGGGCTTCTCTCACCCGGGACACGTGCCGACCGGCCGCGGCTGACCTCCGGCGGCTACGGGCTGTCCGCGGCGCGACGGCCGGGAGCGCTGGGCACGATCATCGAGGCGGCCGTACGGGACGCCGCCGGGCGGGCGGCGGAAGCATGGGTGACGCCGGACGGCACGGACCGCGAACCACCGTGGGGCATCGCGTGTCGCGTACGGGGAGCGGCTCGGGTGACGGCGCCGCCGGCGGGTCCTGGGGCGCGCACCGCATCGACGGCCATGGTCTTGCCTGGCGGGGGCGACGGCCATGGTCCTGCCCGGCCGGGGGGACATCAGGGCCCCGGCGAGGCGATCATCCGTTCAGGGAAGGGTGACGAACTTCTTGAGGAAGGACCGGACCTGAGGGGTGTCCAGGCGGTAGTCGTAGTTGGTCAGCCTGCACGCGTCGTCGTCCCCGCTGATCGTCGTGGCCACGAGCAGGTCCGAGGTGGGTCCTCCCAGGAAGTTCGGGCCGCCCGAGTCGCCGAAGCAGGTGCTGCCGTCGCCCTTGGAGGCGAGCGACAGTTTGAGCCACCTGCGCGTGAGGTTCTCGAAGGAGATGGACGCCTGGTGGCGGGTGTCGGTGTAGGTCAGCCGTACCTTGTGCCTCTCCTTGGCCGAGGCGTGCTTCCCCTTGGCCGAGATCCTGGCCGAGGCCACGGCGCCGTACCCGACCGGGGTGAACCGCGTGATCTCCAGGGCGTTGGCGTCGTCGAGACGGTCGAGCAGGCCCTCGGTGGGCAGCCTGGCGGGCTTGATGTCCGGGACGGCGGTGTCGAAGACGACGACGGCCATGTCGTGAAGATCGGACTTTTCCCTGTAGCGCGGGTCGAGGACGTAGCGGCCGGTGTAGACCTTGTCCCCCTGCTTGTAGCGGGTGGAGAACGAGACCCGGGCGGTCTTCTCCTCCGCCGCGCAATGGGCGGCGGTGAGGAAGACGGTCGGCGAGATGAGGGTGCCGGTGCAGTAGGACCAGGTGCCGTCGTCGTTCGGCTTGTCGCCGATGATGGCTCCCACCTGCGGGTGGGCGGTCAGGTCGGGTGATCCGTTGGTGATGGCCCAGGCGGGGGAGACGGGGAACGCGGCGGTCGCGGTGAGGGCGGCAGAAATCATGACAAAGGGGATGAAACGCACGCAGGAACTGTAACCGCCCAGGGTTACATTTGATACAGGGCACGGAAAGATCTACTCCCGCTTGCCGCGCCACGGCGAGCGAACCCCCGGCCGGTCCGGCCGGGTGGATCTCTTCGCTCGCGCGAGGCGGGCGGGCCTCGGCACTAGGCGGGGGCCCGGTTCACCAGGACACGGGCGAGGACGACCGTGATGACGCCGGCCAGGACGACGGAGAGCAGCCCGGCGCGCAGGCTGACGAGGTCGGCGACGAACCCGACGAGCAGCGGGGACAGCAGGAATCCGCCGCGCAGCAGCCAGCTGACGACGGTCAGGCCGGTACCGGCGGGCAGGCCGGGCAGTTCGTCGGCGGTGTGCATGGCGGCGGGGACGAGGGTGGCGAAGCCGAGCCCGGCCAGGGCGAAACCGGCCAGCGAGGTCGCGACGGACGGCACGGCGAGAGCGGCGCCCATGCCCACGGCGGCCAGGACCCCTCCGGTGCGGACCACGGTGCGCTGGCCGAAGCGGTCCACGACGCGATCACCGGTGAGGCGGCCCGCGGTCATGGCGACCTGGAAGGCCACGACGGCCATACCGGCCGTGGCGGCGTCGGCGTACAGGTCACCGCTGAGATAGATGGCGCCCCAGGACGCGCCGGCGTCCTCGACCAGCGCGCCGCACGCGGCCAGCACCCCGAGCGCGGCGAGCATCCGCACGGCCGGGCCGGTGAACGAGCGCGGCCCTCCCCGGACGGGCGGGGCCGCCGGGGGGCCGTCGCCGGAGGCGGGAGCCCGGTCTTCCGCGGGACGCTCGGCGTCCTCCGGGCCGGGCAGCAGGAACCGGTAGGCGACGACGGCGACGACACCGAACAGCGCCGCGGAGACGGCCAGGTGGAGCGCGAGGGGGACGCGGAGACCGGCGGCGGCCGAACCCATCAGGCCGCCCAGGACCGCGCCGACGCTCCACACGCCGTGCAGCGAGTTGAGGATGGAGCGCCGGTAGATTCGCTGGACCCGCAGGCCGTGGGCGTTCTGCGCGACGTCGACCACCGCGTCGAGGGCGCCCACGACGAACAGCGCGCCGCCGAAGGCGATCCAGTTCGGCGCGAAGGGGATGGCCAGCGTCGCGACGGTGGCCACGACGATCCCGAACGCCGCCACGCGCGCGGAGCGGAAGCGGCGGATGACGGCGCCGGCGAGCAGCCCGGCCAGCAGCGCGCCGATCGGGTACCCGGTCAGCGCGACGCCGAAGACGGCGTTGCTCACATCGAGGTCGGCCTTGATCTGCGGGTAGCGCGGGACCACGTTGAAGAACGCGGCGCCGTTGGTGAGGAACAGCGTCGCGACGGCGGCGCGGGCGAGACGCGCCTGACGGGTGGGCGCGCCGAGTGGGACGGTGGCGGACATCGGCTTTCCGATCACATTTCCATGGGTGCGGGCAAAGCAAGTGCGGGTGAAGCAGGTACGGGTGAAGCAGATGCGGGTAAACGGGCGCGGGTGGACGGGGACGGGCGGACGGGGGCGGGCAAACGGTCGCGGGCGGGGGGAGAGGATCAGCGCAGGTAACGGTGGACGGCGTGGCGGACCTGCTCGGGCGTCATCGGGTCGGTCGACAGGGCGCTGTGCAGTACGAGCCCTTCGATGAACGCGTCCAGCTCCCTGGCGGTCGTCGCGTCGAAGTGACGCTCCAGGGCCCGGCGGCTGCGCGCCATCCAGGCCTGGGTGACGGCCCTCAGGGCCGGATCGCGCGCCGCGGCCACGTACAGCTCCACGGTGAGGACGAGGTCGTGCCGTGAGCCGAGCAGGTCGTCCGACACCAGCGTGATGACGGCCTCGACCGCCGCCTCCCGGTCCCCGGCGGCGCCCAGGCGCTCGTCGAAGACGCGGGCCACCGCGTCGGCGTGCCGGGTGAACGCCTCGGCGATCACCTCCTCCAGGGACGTGAAGTGGTAGGTCATCGAGCCCAGCGGCACGTCCGCCACCCGGGCGATCTCCCGGTGCGTCGTCCCGGCGACACCGCGCTCGGCGATGACGGTGAGCGCGGCGTCGATCAGCCGGTCCCTCCGCCCGGGGTCGTGCCGCCGGGGCCGCCGCGGAGCGGACGACCGGGTGGGCGGGGGGCCGCTCACGCCGTGCTCGGCTCGATCGTGCGGATCACCCGGGCGGGACTGCCCACCGCGACGACGTTCGCCGGAAGATCGCGGGTGACCACCGCGCCGGCGCCCACGACGGTGTTCTCCCCGATCGTGACCCCGGCCAGGACGATCGCCCCGCTGCCCAGCCACACGTTGTCGCCGATGGTGATCGGCAGGGCGGCCTCCCACTTCGCCCGGCGCAGCTCCGGGTCCACCGGGTGTGTCGGGGTCATGAGCTGTACGTAGGAGC
This sequence comes from Streptosporangium sp. NPDC002524, assembly GCF_040295985.1. Taxonomy (NCBI): domain Bacteria; kingdom Bacillati; phylum Actinomycetota; class Actinomycetes; order Streptosporangiales; family Streptosporangiaceae; genus Streptosporangium; species Streptosporangium sp. NPDC002524. The sequence continues at coordinate 163,173 of NZ_JBEOWK010000014.1, forward strand.
CGATCTGCACGTCGTCGCCGATGGTGATCGGCGCGACGTCCAGGGCGACGAGGCCGAAGTTGGCGAACGACCGGGCGCCGACGCGGATGTGGCGGCCGTAGTCGACCCGCAGCGGCGGCCGGATCTCGGTGCCCTCGCCGATCGCGCCCAGCAGCTCGGTGAGCAGCCGGCGCCGCTCCCGCGGATCGCGGGCCGGCGTCGTGTTGAACGCATCCATCAGGTCCGTGGCCCGCAGGTGGTGCTCGGCCAGCTCGGGGTCGTCGGCGATGTACAGGTCACCGGCGAGCATCCGCTCGCGCATCGAGCGGCCATCCGGATCAAGCATCATACGTACAAGCGTACACATTGAGTGTACATACGTACATATCCACTGATGTGCGGCAGTGCGGGTCGCCGGTGGCGAGCCGGCGTCATGGAGACCATGAGCCGTTCCGGGCGGACGGCGCGGGCCGGGAGCGATGAGTCCGGCCGCTGTGGGAGGGGTGCCGTGGAGACGCTACCCGGCTTCGGTCAGGGGCAGGCGGAGCTCGAAGCGGGCGCCGCCGGCGGCCGACCGCCCGACCCCGATGGTTCCGCCGTGGGCGTGCACCACGTCGTTGGTGATCGCCAGGCCGAGGCCGGTGCCGCCGTGGTCGCGGCTGCGGGCCGCGTCCAGCCGGGTGAACCGCTCGAAGATCCTCTCGCGGTCGGGTTCGGCGATCCCGGCGCCGTCGTCGGAGACCGCCAGCAGGGCGTTGTCACCCTCCCGGCACACCTCGACGCGTACCGTGTGCTCGGCGTGCCGCTGGGCGTTGTCCAGCAGGTTGGCCAGCGCCCGGCTGAGCTGATGGCCCACGGCCTGCACGACGACCCCCTCCCGCAGGACGAGCTCGGTGGGCAGCCGGTCGCGGGCGGCGCGTGGCTTCAGCTCCGCGCGGACCAGGGCGGCCAGATCCACCGGCTCGCGCATCACGGCCACCTCGGAGTCGACGCCGGCCAGGTACAGCAGATCGGTGATGATCTGCTGGAGCCGGGAGGTGTCGCCGAGCAGGTGATCGAGCAGCTGGTCCAGGTCGGTGTCGCCGGGGTGCAGCCGGGCCTCCTCCAGCTGCAGGCGCAGCCCGGCCAGGGGGGTGCGCAGCTCGTGCGAGGCGTCGGTGACGAACTGCCGCCGCACCCGTACGGCCTGCTCCAGCCGCTCCAGCGTGTGGTTGGCGGTACGGGCGAGCTTGGCGACCTCGTCGTCACCGGGCGGTTGCGGCACCCGGCCGCTCAGGTCGTGGAAGGTGATCTGGGCGAGCTGGCGGCGGATGGTATCGACGGGCCGTAGCGTCTGGCCGCTGACCCTCCAGCTGACCCAGCCCACCAGGGCGATCAGCGCCCCGGTCTGGAGCGCGACGGCGGTGCTGATGAAACCGGCCGACTCGGTGCTGGGGGCACGCCGGCCGGCGTAGACCACGGGGGAGCCGGGCGTCGCCCCGACGCGTAGCGCGGTCAGGCGCATGCACCCCGGCTCGGGGTCACCGCAGGTCTGCGTGTCCTGGATCGGCTCGTCGGCGGCGGGCTGGATCGTGCTCAGCGCGAACTTCCGCCGGGCGGAGGGGGAGGCGGCGATGACGTGCCGGTCGGCCCCCACCACCTGCACCGCGTCGACGCCCGGGACGACCGGCACGATGACGGAGGGTAGCTGCCCGGCGCGGATGAGCGCCGCCACCGCGATCACCTCCTGGCGGGTGTCGCTCCACGCCGCGTTGGTGAACGTCTGCTCGATGGAAGTGATCATGAGCAGGGCCATGGGGACCAGCAGCAGGGCGGCGATCAGGACGGTCAACAAGGTGATCCGCCCGCGGATCGACCGTGGGTAGAACCTGGACAGCGGCCACCCCATATACCTCACGCTACTCCTCCCATCCCTCGAAACGGTCAAATGTCCTTCACGTCGCCCCCACGCTGCGACCCCGGCCCCCGGCGCGTACGAGGGGCCGGGGGGGCGTGCGACCGGCCACCGGGGCGCCGCGAAAGGCCGGGAAACGGCGGGACCGGGCGTCAGAGATCGAGGACGAGGTCCTCGCGGGGTTGCGAGCAGCAGATCAGCGCGTTGCCGTCGGCGGGGGCGTCCACCGGCTCCGGCGAGTAGCCGATCGTGCCGGACAGCAGGCCGCTCTCGCAGGTGTGGCAGACCCCGGTACGGCACGACCAGCGAGTCGGCACGTCACACGCCTCCGCGAGTTCGAGCAGGCTCGCACAGGCGGGGTTCCAGGGGACGGTGAGGCCGCTGCGCGCGAACGTGACGGCGGGCCCGGTTCCCGGCGCGCCGGCGGGCGGGTGCGGGGGACGGGCGGCTGCCGGGGCCACTCCCGGCGCCAGCCCCGCCTCCGCGCCGAAGACCTCCGTGCGGACGCTCGCGGGGGCGAGCCCGGAGGCGGCGAGGGCGGGCGGCAGGTCGCGCATGAAGGCGGGAGGGCCGCAAAGGTAGGCGTCGGCGGCGTGCGGGACGCCGAGGCGGCCGAGCAGCTCGACCGAGAGCCGTCCCGCCGTGTCGTAGTCGGCCCCCTGGCGGTCGCCGGGCGTGGGGTGGCTGTAGCAGACGTGCCCGTGCGCGTGGGGAAGCAGCGCGCGAAGGCCGTCGCTCTCCGCGGCGAACGGGTGTTCCGTGCCGTCGCGCGTGCCGTACAGCCACCACACCTCGCGGGTCGAGCGGGCGGCGGCGAGGGCGTGCAGCATGGCGAGGAGGGGGGTCGCGCCGATGCCCGCCGAGAGCAGCAGGACCGGGGCGTCGCCTTCCTCCAGGGTGAACGTGCCGCGCGGCGCCGCCACTTCGAGAAGATCGCCGGCACGCAGGCGGGTGCGGAGATAGGTGCTGGCGACGCCCCCGGGCTCCTGCTTGACGCTGATCCGGTAGCGACCGGCGTCAGGGGGGCCGGACATCGAGTAGCTGCGGATGACCGGTGGGCCGCCGCTCTCGGGGCGCAGCCGTACGGTGAGGAACTGGCCCGGCAGGGCGGCGGGCAGCGGCTCCCCGTCGGGGGCCTCCAGGGTCAGGGAGAACACGCTGCGGCTCTCGGCGTCGATCCGGGAGATCCGCAGCGGCCGGAACCCCGGCCAGGCGGGCGGCGGCCCGGCCGCGGCGGGGGTCAGCCCCGGGTTTCCCGCCGATCCCTTCTGCGTGCCCTCGTCGTCAGGCCGGTCGAGCAGGGCGCGCAGGGACGTCCGCCAGCCCTCGCTCAGTGCGGGGATGCGCAGCGCCCGCTCCAGCCGGTCGCGGGGGTGCCCCGGCAGGTAGAGCAGGGCGTCGATCTCCGCGACGGACATCGCCTCCGGGCCGGAGGCGACCTTGACGATCTCGTCGCCCGCCTCCACCCGCCCTTCGGTGATCACCCGGAGGTAGAACCCGGGGCGCCGGTGGGACACCAGCAGGGCCGCCATCCTCGGTTCGTTCATCCGCAGGCCCACCCGGTAGCAGGTGACCCTGGGCTGGGTGACCTCGAACACCGCCTCCCCGACGCGGTAGCGGTCGCCGACGCACACCTCGTCGTCGGGCAGCCCGTCGACCGTGAAGTTCTCCCCGAACTGCCCGTAGACGAAGTCGTCGCGGCCGAACTCCTCCTGCCAGTGCCGGTAGGAGTCGATCTGGTAGACCAGCACCGCGCGATGCTCGCCGCCGTGCCCTTGAAGGTCTCCCTGGCCGTCGCCGTCGACGTTCAGGCGGCGCACCGTGCGCGGCCCGGTCACGGACCGCTTCCACACCCCGGTGTGCACCGTCCTGCCGTGCCACGGGACGTCCTCGGGCAGGCCGACGTTGATCGACAAGAGCGTCGCCACGCGTCTTCCCCCTCACCTGCGAGGCACCCGGCTCCCTCGCAGGATACCTCGTCATCCCAGGTCAGCCAGGTTCTCGCAGCGCGAGGTCGGGCGGGATTCCTAGCGGACCAGCCGGCCGCGCACGATCACCCTGCTGGGGTGGTCCAGGATTTCGGGGTGGCGGCGCGGGTCGGTGTCGACGGCGATCACGATCGCTAGCGGACCAGCCGGCCGCGCACGATCACTCTGCTGGGGTGGTCCAGGATTTCGGGGTGGCGGCGCGGGTCGGTGTCGACGGCGATCACGATCGCTAGCGGACCAGCCGGCCGCGCACGATCACCCGGTTGGGGTGGTTCAGGGATTTGGGGTGGCGGCGCGGGTCGGTGTCGACGGCGATCACGTCCGCGGGAGCGCCCTCCTCGATGCCGGGCAGCCCGAGCCAGGAGCGGGCCGTCCAGGAGGCGGCGCCGACCGCGGCCGCGCCGGGCAGCCCGGCTTCGGCCAGCCACCGGATCTCGCCGGTGAGGTGCCCCGGCGGCAGGTCGGTCCCCGCCAGGACGGTCACCCCGGCCTCGTACGCGGCGCGGACCAGTTCGGCATGGCGTCGCCAGCCGTCGCCGAACCAGCGGCGCATGCCCTCCGGCACCCCCGGATCGTTCATCATCGGTGCGAGCTGCGTGAAGGTCATCGCGGTGGGGACCAGCGCGGTCCCCCGGGCGGCCATGGTCTCCAGCAGGTCCACCGGCAGGTGCATGCCGTGCTCGACGGAGTCGACGCCGGCCGCCACCGCGGCGGTGCCGCCGCCGGCGTGCTGGGTGTGTGCCGCCACCCGGCCGCCGGCCCGCTGGACCGCCCGCGTCGCCGCGGCCACGACCTGCGGGGACATGGTCATGTCGTACCCGCCGTCGTCCGTCATCCAGTCGACGATGAGCTTGCACCACCCGCCGGAGGCGCGGGACTCCTCCACGGCCGCCGCGGGGATCCGGTCGGCCGGGAGCTGGCGGCCCCAGCCCGGGAAGAAGCCCGCCTCCGCGGCGACCGCCAGGCCCGCTCCCCACACCCGGGGCAGGCCGGGATCGGCGCCGAACCAGGACGGCAACCGCCCCGCCGACCCCGGCACCCGCACCGCGGATATCCCGGCCGCCCGGAGCTGCTCGCCGTGAGTCCGCAGCAGGGCGGCATCGAGCGGCTCGCCGATCTCCGACGTCCCCGGGTGGCAGTGAGCGTCGACAAGGCCCGGAACCAGGTAGCCGCCGTCGGCGACCGTCTCGGCGCCGGGCACCGGCGTGAAGGTGATCCGGTCACCGTCGATGTAGACGTCTCCCGGTTCGTCGTCCGGCAGGATGACTCCCCGCAAACGCCACGCAGGCACGTACTGCTCCCTTCGACCGCCACAAACCGCATCTCCTTGATTCTTACGGGAGATCGGGGCACAGCGCGCGTTCGTCCCGATTCCCGCGCGGCCACGAACCCGGCCTCCGTCCCGGCGCGCACCTCGGCGAGCGCGGTCGCGGCGCGGAGGGGGCATCGCGCTCGCCCCGGGCGCGGCGCACGGCGTCAACCTGGCCGGCACCGCGGCGGGTACGAGGGGCCGAGACCGTCGCCTCATCCCAGGTGACGGTCCAGACGGGCTCGGCCCCCGCATCTCTCCTGGTCCTGGCTACGGGCGGGGCGGCGGGCTACGGTCGCATCTGTGACGATGCAGAAGCCGACCGAGGAGCCGACCGCGGTGCCGCTGGATCCGTACGCGGCGTCGCTGGCGCGAAAGTGGATGGCCGCGGGGGCGTTGATCCGCGATGCGGCGGGGGCGGTGTTGCTGGTCGATCCGGTCTACAAACCGCAGTGGGAGGTGCCCGGCGGATCCGTCGACGCCGGTGAGTCCCCTCTGGCGGCGTGCCGCCGGGAGCTGGCCGAGGAACTCGGCCTGGATCGGCCGGTGGGCCGGGTGCTGACGGTCGACTGGATCCCGGCCCGGCCCGGCTGGCCGGACGGGCTGATCCTCCTGTACGACGGCGGAGTGCTCAGCCCCGCGCAGATCTCCGCGATCCGGCTGCCCGCCGACGAGCTGGCCGACTGGGCGTTCGTCGCCCCGGACCAGGTGCCGCGGTGGGTACCGGCGCCGCTGGGCCGCCAGGTCACCGCCGCCGTACGGGCCTCGGCCGACGGCACGGTGGCCTACCTGGAGGACGGCTACCCGACGAGCTGACCGGCCGGACCTCCCCGTGCCGGGCACCGGTCATCGGCCGCCACACACCGCCCGGCGTGGGGGTTGGCGGCAGGCGGCGACGGCGCGGCCTGTTTCCGCCGGAGTTCGGGGTGCTTGCTGCCCCTCATCTACCATGTCAGCACCGCATCCGGCACCGGAGACGAGGCTTACGCGTGAACCTGCCCCGGCATGTGTATCACCTGGCCGAAGCGGCGAACTGGCCGTCGATCGAAAAGTACGGCCTCCTGCCGGCGAGCGAGCTGATCGCCCGCGCCGGGCTGAGCGGGGCCGAGCGTGAACGGTTGGAGCGCTCGCAGCGCCCGGAGTGCGAGGTGCTGCCGGACGGGGTCGAGATCCGTGACCAGCGGCCGATGCCCGAGGCCGCCTTGCGTGCCTGCCTGGTCGGCCTGGATCCGGCCGAATGGTACGCATTGATCAACGCCCGGGTGTTCTTCTGGCTCACCCCGAAGCGGCTCAACAAGCACCGGGCGGCGTACGCGCCGCGGCCCCAAGTCGTCCTCACCCTGGACACGGCCGCCTTGATGGCCGACCACGGCGACCGGGCGGCGCTCAGCGCCATCAACAGCGGGAACGCCCGCAGGAAGCCCGCCCTCCGGGGGGCGGCGACGTTCGTCCCCTACGCGCAATGGGTTGAATCGGGGTGGGCGAGCGAGACCGCCGCGCTCGGCACCACGAAGCGCCGGAGGTGGTACCCACCGGCGGAACTGACGATCCTGGGGGCGATCCCCGACGTCACGCGGTACGTGATCACCACAGCCCGGCTCGCAGCCGGTGAGCAGTTCGAGGAAACGCACCCGGAGCCGGAAATCTGACCGCCCGGCTTCACCACCGGCCCCCTCACCTCGCCTCCGGCGCGCTCCCCGATGGCCCTTTGGCCGGTGCGCAGACGACTGTCCGGCCCGGACCGGACGAGCGCAGGACGTGACCGGCACCAAGCGCCGGCCACACCGCTAGCCGGGGCGAACCGACCTGGCCGCCGCGGCCACCCGCACGGTGCCGGCCGGGGCCCGGGTGGCCGCCTGCCTGCCCGAGCGGTGCTGCCGGCCGGTACGGGACCGCTGGTGAGCGTGGCCGCGGTGCTGGTGATGCGGGTCAGGTGCCCGCGTTGCGCGATGTCACCGGCGCGGTGGCCACCGGTGCCGCGAGCGGGTTCATGGACTCCGCTGCCGGGGTGGGCGGCCCCGCGGTCTCCCTGGACGCGGTCAACACGGGCTGGACGGTACGGGAGTTCGTGCCGTCGGCCGTCGCGTCGCCGGCAGGAGAAAGGCGTACGGCAAGCTCGGCCGACGTGTGGGGGAGGCGGGCTCCGCCGGAGGAGTTGTGGCGGAGCCCGTGATGTCGGTTCAGGTCAGCAGCGGTTGGCCACGCAGAGCGGCAGCCCTCCGGGCGGGGGCGGCTGGGGGTCGTTCGGCATGGGGGTGGGCGTGCCGGGCGAGGCGCCGGTCGAGCCCGGACCGGACGCGTCGTTGTTGTACCAGGCCTTGACGCCGCCCTTGTCGTCGTGGACGAGGTAGTCGGCCCGGCGGTCGCCGTTGATCTCGGCCAGGCCGACGTTGGCGCGCGGCGCGCCGACACCGGAGGCGATCTCGCCGCGTGACAGCCAGGCCGAGCCGGCGCCGCCCCGGTTGTTGAGCCAGGCGCGGATCTGGCCGTACTCGCCGAGGACCAGGTAGTCGTCGCGGCGGTCGCCGTTGACGTCCGCGAAGGTCACCGTGGGGCCGGTCGCGCCGACGCCGGAGGCGATCTCACCCTGGCTGTCCCAGGAGACGGCGTCGCCGGTGCCGGCGTTGCGCCAGAGCCGGACCCTGCCCTGGGCATCGACCACGAGGTAGTCGTCGCGGTTGTCACCGTCAATGTCGGCGAACCTGATCTGGTCTCGGGGAGCCGAGCCCGTGGCGATCCGGCCCTTGGCGCTCCAGGAGACGCCGTCGCCGGTCCCCACGTTGAGCCAGGCGTCGACCTGGCCCTGGTCACCGACCACCAGGTAGTCGTCGCGGTTGTCGCCGTTGAGGTCGGCGAAGCGGATCCGGTCGCGCGGCCCTGAGCCGGAGGCGACCTCACCGCGATGGTTCCAGCCGACACGGTCGGCCTCGCGGACGTTCAGCCAGGCCTGTACCGCGCCGTTGTCCTTGACCAGGAGGTAGTCGTCGCGGCCGTCGCCGTTCAGGTCGGCGAACCCGACCTCGCGGCGGGGCGCGTCGGTGGAGGCGATCTGGCCCTTGTAGTCCCACGGGTCGGGGCGGCCGAAGCGGTCGTTCAGCCAGGCGTTGACCTCACCGGCGCTGTTGACGGTCAGGTAGTCGTCGCGGCCGTCGCCGTTGATGTCGGCCATGGTCACCGCGTCGCTGGTCGCGCCGCCACCGGAGGCGATCATGCCCTGGTAGCCCCAGGGCCGGTTGCCGCCGGTGTTGTTGAGCCAGCCGCGGATCGGCCCCTGGAAGTCGAAGACGAGGTAGTCGTCGTCACCGTCACCGTCGACGTCGTGGAAGCGCACCTGGTCGCCGTTGGCGCCGACGCCCGAGGCGATCTCGCCCCGCCCGGTCCACGCCCCGCCGCCGGAGGTGTAGCCGTTCAGCCAGGCGCGGACCCTGCCCTGACCGTCCACCACCAGGTAGTCGTCGCGGCCGTCGAGGTCGACGTCGGCGAATCTGACCTGGTCGCGGGTGGCGCCCACCCCCGTGGCCAGCACACCTTGGGCGGCCCAGGACATCCTGTCGCCCGAGCCGGCGTTGAACCACACCGTCGCCTGGCCCTGGTCGCCGACGACGACATAGTCGTCGCGGCCGTCGCCGTTGAAGTCGGCGAAGCGGATCCGGTCGCGCGGCCCTGAGCCGGAGGCGACCTCGCCCATGTAGTCCCAGCCGCCGCCCTCACCGGCGCCGTTGTTGAACCAGGCCTTGACCTGGCCCTGCGGGCTGACCAGGAGGTAGTCGTCGCGGCCGTCGCCGTTCAGGTCGGCGAAGCGGACCTGCTCACGGCTCGCGCCGGAGGCCGAGGCGACCTTGCCGACGTAGTTCCACCCGGGCTGGGTGGCCGGCGGGGTCGGATTCGTGACCTGGGGCGGGGTGCCGCCGCAAGGGGCGGGGTCGGCGGCGATCGGGGGCGCGACCAGGCGCTCGTCGAGCGCGGACCTGATCGCGTTGTGGTAGGCGCCGGCCATCTTGCGGTAGCCGTTGTTGTTGGGATGCAGCGAGTCGGTCATGTCGGCCGCGGTGAGACCGAGTGCGCCGTTACCGATCAGCCGGACCCGCTTGCCCTCGCCGCGGAAGTTGCCGACGATGGTCGGCAGCCGGGAGTTGTACATCGCGATCCGCGAATTGGTCGTCGCGTTGGTCGACGGCACCAGGCTGGAGACCAGAACGGTGGCCAGCGGCGACGTGTCGGTGATCTTGCGGATCAGGTACACGAGCCGGGAGGGTGCCCCGTCGACGTCCTCGTTGTTCGCCAGGTCGTTGGTCCCGATGTGCAGGATGACGACGTTGGGCTGGTAACGGCGCATGGCGCAGTTGGCCACCCGGCTGTCGATCTGGCCGATCCGCCAGCCCGGATGGCCCTCGTGGTCGGTGTCGGGGATGTTGCCCTCCCCGGAGTCCACGGAACCGACGAAGTCCAGCGAGCGGGTGTCGTCCTGCAGCAGGTCCCACAGTCGCGCGCGGTAGCCGATTCCTCCCGGGCTCCCGCCCACGCCATGGGTGATCGAGTCACCGAGCGGCAGCACCCGCAGATCGAGCGTCCGGCCCGCCCAGCCGAGTTCCATGGCCCGGTTCACCATGCTCGCGCTGGTCCCGGTGCCACGTCCGCGCAGGACGTTGGCCAGCGTCCGGAAGAACGTGGCGGACGAGCCCCACCAGCGGGAGACCACGGTCGCGGCCTTGTCGAACCCCTCGCCGATCTTCGTGAACACGCTGGACCACGAGTTGTTCGTGGAGAACGGGCCGAGCCACTGTTCCCAGATGAACGCGGTGACGGCCTCGGTCACGATCAGCGCGAGACTGCGTTCCCAGAAACGCCAGTCGTCCGACGGCCCGTGTCTGAGGACGGTGACCATGAGGATGATGCTCTTGGTGATGATCACCTGGAGGGACGCGCATATCCCTTTGGCGACGGGGGCCGCCGGTGTGGGGAGAAGGGTGAACAGGCACGCGACCCGGAACACGAGTCCACCGGCGGTGACGCCGACCCACAGCAGGACCTCCTCCCACCAGGCCAGGTCGTTGACGTGCACGTCCGCTTCGATCGTGACCGACAGGCCGGTGCTCGTCACGGTGAAGGCGCCGTCGAACTCGCGCGCCTCCAGATCCTCCGCCTCGGGGAAATCCGCCGGATGCGACGCGATCTCCTCCTGGATCGTCTGGCTGAGCAGGTCGTTGCGGTTGTTGAACTCGGTCGCCCACTGGGTCAGTTCGGCCCGGTCGAAGCCGTCGGGCATCGGGAATTCCAGCGTGACCGTGGTCGCGGCCCTCGCCGTGGGCTGGAAGCCCACCTGGAGGAGGAGTGACAGGATGACGAGCAGGGATGTCAGGACCCTGCCTCTTGTTCTCAATCGCGTGAACATCCTGTTGCGGGATGCGGGCACGGTCCCTCCACCTGTTCATCCCCCGGCGGCGCGCCGAGAAGGTGGATTGATCAAACATCGCCGGCCCTATCGATCGGTGACCGTGGCATGAACACCGGGATACCGAAGGGATCAGGATTCGCGTCGCCCTCGGGCACGGGTCGTGAGAGTCACCCACTCGCCACGAACCGGCTCCAGCGCACCGTCAGACCATGCCCCCATCTCGTCGTGGCCGCCGCCGCCCGGCTCCTGAGGCCGATCAGGCGCGCGAAGCCCTCGACGAGTCCCACACCCGCTACGGAGGCCTCGCGCACAGGCGCATCTCCAGCACCGAGGTAGCGGCAGCAGGCGGCCACGATGGTCTCGGCGGCGGCGACCAGCTCGCCGCAGCGGACCGACTGGCCGCAGATCGCGGCGCTCTACCTGTGGCTCGAACGGCTCAACCCCATCCCGCCGGTACGGCTGAGCCGGGTGGTGGCCGTGGCCAAGGCGTACGGACCGGTTCGAGGACTGGCCCTGCTCGACGACCTCGACCGCCGCTTCCGGCTCGGCCAGGACCCGCTGATCCGGCGACGCGAACGCGCGGTGCGCGCCCACCTGCTCCGGATGACCGGCGACGCGGCCGGCGCGGCGAGGCTGTACCGCGAGGCGGCTTCCCTGACCGGCAACCTGGTCGAGCGGCGATATCTGCTCGACCAGGCCGGCCGCCTGGGCTGAGAACGCGGGCGTGGCGCTCTCTTGGAGCGCCTGACGGAATGAGCTCGGCTGTGCCGGTCAGAGGAGCTCGCCGACGAGATCGGCGAACTCCTCCGGGCCGACGATCCGCACGCCCAGGCTCTCGGCCTTGGCCCGCTTGGAGCCCGCGTTCTCCCCGGCGACCAGCAGGCTGGTCTTCTTCGAGACGCTGGAGGAGGACTTGCCCCCGGCGCGCTCGATCAGCTCGTTCATCTGGTTGCGGGTCAGCGCCTCCAGCGCCCCGCTCATCGATCCGGTGACCACGACGGACATCCCGGCCAGCGGCAGCCCGGACGCGCCGCCCGGCTCGGCCCCGGCGGTGGCAGTGACGTCGGAGTCGGGGTCGGGGACGGCGGGGGGTGTCCAGCCGGGCTCGGTCATGGTGACCCCGGCCGCGACCAGCTTGTCGATGAGCGGGGCGAGCTCGGCCAGCTCGGCGACCACCACCGGTGCCTTCTCCGGGCCGATGCCCTCGACCGCTTGGATCGCCTCGGCGTCGGCCGCGCGGATGGCGTCCATGCCGCCGAAGTGGCGGGCGATGCGCCGGCTCATGGACCGGCCGGTGCCGCGTACGCCCAGCGCGCAGAACACCCTGCTGAGCGGCTGGGCCTTGGCCCGCTCGATGGCGGCGAGCAGGTTGTCGGTGCTGGTGGCGCCCATCCGCTCCAGGTCCAGCACCTGCTCGCGGGTCAGGTAGAACAGGTCGGCGAAGTCGGCGATCAGCCCGGCGTCGAGCATCTGCTCGATGCGGCTGGTGGCCAGCCCTTCGATGTCGAGCTGGTCGCGGCCGGCGGCGTAGGTGATGGAGGCGATGGCCCGGCAGGCGCGCCCGCGCACGCACCGCCACCGCTCCTGGGAGGCGTCGATGCCGTCGCCGCAGGACGGGCAGACCTCCGGAATCGGGATCGGCCGCTCGTCGCCGGTGCGCAGGTGCACGACCGGGGCCTCGACGCGGGGGATCACGTCGCCGGCCTTGTAGACGGTGACGCTGTCGCCGAGCATCAGGCCCCGGCGGGTGATGTCGGCGACGTTGTGCAGGGTGGCGTAGGTGACGACGCTGCCGTCGAGCTCGACCGGCTCCAGCACCGCGCGCGGGGCGATGACGCCGGTGCGCCCGGTGTTCCACTCGACGCCGATCAGCTTGGTGATCTTCTCGGTGGCGGGCAGCTTGTAGGCGACCGCCCACCGGGGCGCGCGCGTGCCGAAACCGGCCTGCGCCTGGTCGGCGGCGAGATCACACTTGATCACGATGCCGTCGATGCCGAAGGGCAGCTCGGCCCGCTTGGCGGCGATCTGCTCGACCCGCTCCTGGATCTGCTCCAGGGTGGTGGCGACGATCCCGCCGACGTCGGTGACGGCCGGGGTCTGCGCCCCCTGCGCGGCGACCCACGCCATGACCTCGCTGTGCGGCAGCTCGCGCAGCGACGCGGCCTGCTCGGAGGTGTCGCCGGGGTGGCAGAGCGCGCCGTAGCCGAAGAACGTCAGCTCGCAGACGTATGGCCGGTCCTGGGCGCGCAGCGTGCCGGCGGCGGCGCTGCGCGGGTTGGCGAACGTGGTGCCGTCGTGCGCCTGGCGCTTGGCGCACGCGTCCTCGAACTGCGAGGCGGTCATCATCACCTCACCGCGCAGCTCCACCGTGACCGGCTCGGCGAGCCTGGCGGGCAGCCCCACGATGGTGCCGATCGCGTGGCTCACGTCCTCGCCCGCGACGCCGTCACCCCGGGTGACCAGCTGCGCCAGCCGCCCGTTGCGGTATCGCGCGGTGATCGCGAGCCCGTCGAGCTTCGGCTCCACGCTCCAGCGCGTGACCGGCCGGCCCAGCCTGCGCTCCAGCGACGCGGCCCAGTCGGCCAGCTGCTGGGCACCGAAGACGTTGTCCAGGCTCAGCATCGGCACCGTGTGCGGCACGTCGCCGACCACCGCGCCGCCGGCCACCTTGCCCGTCGGCGAGGTCGGCAGCACCTCGTCGGGATGCTCCTCCTCGTACGCCTGGATGCCCCGGACCAGCCGGTCGTAGGCGTCGTCGTCAAGTGTGGAGGTGCCGTCACCGTAATAGGCCGCGGCGGCGTCCAAAGCGAGCTGGACGGCCTCGGCGTAGGCGGTCTGATCGGCGAGAACAGTGCTGGGGGGCGCGTCGGTCATGATCCCATCATCTCGCCCGGCACCGACAATTCCGGGCCACGGAAGGCACCTCCGGGCTGGGCATTTCTCTCGGACATGACCGTCCCGCGGGACCGGAAGGCGCGCGGGTTCAGCGGGTTCAACGGGTTCCGGCTGACTCTCGGTGCTTCGGTGATCCGGAGGGTTCCGGCTGACTCTCGGTACTCCGGTGATCCGGAGGGCTCCGGCTGCCTTTCGGTGCTTTGGTGACTCGGAGGGCTCCGGCTCGCTTCCGACGATCCGGTGACTCGAAGCGATCTCGACCGGAGGCACCGGCCCGCATCTCCGCATCCCCACATCCGCGCATCCGCGCATCTCCGCATCCGCGCATCTCCGCATCTCCGCATCCGCGCATCCGCGCATCTCCGCATCCGCGCATCTCCGCATCTCCGCATCTCCGCATCCCCGCATCCCCGCATCCGCGCGGCCGGCCCACCGCCGATCTCGGCTGAAGCCGAAGCGGCTAGCCGCCCAGCCGGATGATGCCGCGGGAGGCGGCGACCGTCACCGCGGCGGTGCGGTCGTCCACGCCGAGCTTGGCGAAGATGTGCAGCAGGTGGGTCTTGACCGTGGCCTCGCTGATGCACAGGTGGGCGGCGATGGCCTTGTTGCTCATCCCCTGGGCGACCGCGCCGAGGACCTCGACCTCCCGGCCGCTGAGGGCGCCGGGGGCATCGGCGCGCGCCCACGCCAGCACCCGGGTCGCGATCGCCGGCGACAGGGCGCTCTCCCCGCGCGCCGCCGCCCGGATCGCGTCGAACAGCCGCTCACGGCCTGTGTCCTTGAGCAGGTAGCCGATGGCTCCCGCGTCGATGGCGCGTGAGATGTCGCCGTCGGTGTCGTAGGTGGTCAGGACGATCACCTTGGCGCCCGGGTCGTGTTCGCGGATCCGGCTGATCGCCGTCGCGCCGTCGATCTCGGGCAGTTGCAGGTCCATCAGGGTGACGTCGGGCCGCAGCTCGCGCGCCAGCCGCACCGCGTCCGCGCCGGAGACCGCCTCGCCGACCACCTCCAGGTCGTCCTGGGTGCCCAGCATCGCCCTGATGCCGTCGCGGACCACCGGGTGGTCGTCGGCGATCAGGACCCGGACGGTCATCGCGCCCCGCTCAGCGCCACCACCGGGAGGCTGGCCGCCACCGTGGCGCCCGCGCCCGGGGCGCTCTCCACGAGCAGCGTGCCGCCGAGCTGCTCCATCCTCTCCCGCATGATCGAAAGGCCGTGCCCGGAGGCGGCCCGCCCGGGGTCGAAGCCGTCGCCGTCGTCGTGGACGTCGAGCACGACCAGGTCCTCCATGTACGACAGGGTCAGCGTGACCTGCTCGGCGCGGGCGTGGCGGCGAACGTTGGCGACCGCCTCCTGCGCCACGCGCAGCAGCTCCGCCTGGACCTGGGCCTCGAGCGGCCGGAGCGTACCGGTGACCACGGTGTGCGCGCGGACGCCGGTCTCGTCCGACAGCCGGCCGGACAGCCACCGCAGCGCCTCCGGCAGACCGCACTCGTCGAGCCTGCCGGGGCGCAGCGCCGTCACCACCCGGCGGCTCTCGGCCAGGTTCTCCCGTGCCGCCCGCAGCGCCTGGGTGAGGTGCTTGTTGTCCGGCAGGGTCGCCTGGGCCGCCTCCAGCAACATCGCCACGCTGGCGAACCCCTGGGTCAGGCTGTCGTGGATGTCGCGGGCCAGCCGCTGCCGCTCGGCCGCCACGCCCGCCTGCCGTTCGGCCGCCGCCCGCGCCTCCTGCTCGACCTGCAGCCGGTCGAGGAGCCGCTTGCGCTCGGCGCTCTGCCGCGACACCGAGCCGAAGTACCCGACCGCGGTGGCCGCGCTGATCGCGATCAGCGCGGCGATGACGACCTCGGCCCAGGTGATCGACCCGGTCGCGTGGAAGCGATGCCACAGCCAGCCCCCGGCGCACGACACCACCGCGACCAGCCCGACCCGCACGGCGTCCATGCAGTACGGCACGAGCACGCTCAGCACCACCACCAGGAAGGAGGAATCGATCGCGAACAGCCCCAGCCAGAGCAACCCGCCCCCGAGCGTGTACGGCACGGGCACGCCGTCCGAGGGCGGCGTGCGCAGCACGAACCACACCGCGTACCAGGCGGCCAGCCCGGCCACCAGCACGAACGGGAGCACCTGGCCCGTCTCCCCCAGGGGGCCGGCCGAGGTCAGCACCAGCCACGAGGCGAAGAAGGCGTGCTGCCACCGGCGCTGCGACCGCTCCCAGGACTCCACACCGCCGACGATAATCAACCACCCGTCCGTTCGGCATCAACCAGTCGACTGATCACATGATCGGCATTCCGCTCGATGCGGGCGCCGCCGTACCGGAACCAGACTCGACGGCGTGACCTCCATCCCCAGCCCGACCCAAGCCGTCTGGTATCTCGGCCCGCTCCCGATCCGCGCCTACTCCCTGCTGATGCTGCTCGCCGTCGTCGTCGGCATCTGGGTGACCCGGCGCCGCTGGGCCGCTCGCGGCGGCGATCCCGGCGCGGTCGCGGACATCGCCACCTGGGCCGTGCCGTTCGGCATCGTCGGCGCCCGGCTCTACCACGTGGCCACCGACTGGCAGCGGTACTTCGGCCCCGGTGAGGACCCGCTGCGCGCGTTCGCGATCTGGGAGGGCGGGATCAGCATCTGGGGCGCCGTCGCGGGCGGCGCGGTGGGCGCGTGGCTGGCCTGCCGCCGGAGCGGCATCGCGCTGCGCGACTTCGCCGACGCCGTCGCGCCCGGGATCGCGCTCGGGCAGGCGATCGCCCGCTGGGGCAACTGGTTCAACCAGGAGCTGTACGGCGGGCCGACGACCCTGCCCTGGGCGCTGGAGATCGACCCCGCCCACCGGCCACCGGGTATGGAGTCCACCGCGACCTACCATCCGGCCTTCCTCTACGAGTCGCTGTGGAACCTGGGCGTGGCCGGGTTCGTCATCTGGGCCGAACGGCGGTTCCGGCTCGACCGCGGCCGGACGTTCGCGCTCTACGCCGCCGCCTACACCGCCGGTCGCGCCTGGATCGAGTGGCTCCGCATCGACCCCACCCACCACATCCTCGGCCTGCGCCTCAACGACTGGACCGCCCTGCTCACCTTCACGGCTGCGGTCACCTACCTCGTCGTCACGCGAAAGGCCGCTCCGGCGGACCGGCCGGGCGGCGTGCCGGGGAATTGACGAACGCCGGACCCGCCACCGACGCCCGTACGCCCCGGTGGCGGGTCGTGACAGCCGCGGGGATCAGCGGGAGCACCACGGCCACGGCGGCGAAGCGAACCACCACAAAACGATCGAATGACAGTTCCCGGTGTGCGTCCCGGACAGGTGGACCCTCTCGGCGACGGGCGACGGGCGACGGGCGACGGGCGACGGGCGACGGGCGACGGGCTGCGGGCTGCGGGCTGCGGGCTGCGGGCTGCGGGCTGCGGGCTGCGGGCTGCGGGCTGACCGGGTGGTACAATGATCATGCATCCCGGGCGGTCGACCTCCCGGGATTTTGTGTTCATGTCCTCTCCTCATCGCGCGATCCTGAGCGCGGCCGTTCCCCTTTTCCTGTCCATGAGTGCCGGGATCATCGCCCAGCTCGTCAGCACCGCCCTGCTCGGGCACCGGGCGACGGCGGCGCTGGCCGCCTTCGCGCTCGCCGGTGCCGTCCTCAACCCGGTCACCGCCGCGCTGGCCGCCGGGCTGCGCGGCATGACGCCGTTCGTGGCACCCCACCATGAGAACCCGGCCGAGGCGCTGCCGATCCTGCGTGACGCGCGCTGGCTGACCCTCGCGCTCGGTACGGCCGGTGCCGGTGCCGTGCTCTGCGTCCCGCCGATCGCGCGGGCGAGCGGGGTGCCGGACGAGGTGACGGCCGAGTTCGGCACGCTGCCCCCGCTCCTCGCCCTGAACGTGCTGCTGCTGTCCGCGGGCGGCGGCGCCAACGCGGTGCTGGTCGCGCTGGGCCGCAGCCGGCAGGTGCTCTGGTCGGGCCTGTCGAGCACGGC
Source organism: Streptosporangium sp. NPDC002524 (assembly GCF_040295985.1). Classification (NCBI taxonomy): domain Bacteria; kingdom Bacillati; phylum Actinomycetota; class Actinomycetes; order Streptosporangiales; family Streptosporangiaceae; genus Streptosporangium; species Streptosporangium sp. NPDC002524. The sequence continues at coordinate 180,611 of NZ_JBEOWK010000014.1, forward strand.
CGTCGAGGTGGTCCTGCTCGTAGTCCTCGTGCCCCGGCTGGGCGTGCACGGCACCGGCATCGCGCTGGTGGTCTCCACGGCCGTCGCCGTGACGGTGTCGAACGCCTGCCTGCTGCGCGTTCCCGGGCTCGCCGGGCAGCGGCTGTGGCCCGGACGTCCCCGGGCGCGCGAGATCCTGGGCATGGCCCGGGTGGGCGTCCCGATGTCCGCCGCCGTGCTGATCAAGTTCACGGTCCTGGGCGGCCTGACCTACGTCGCCGCGCGGACGGGCGCGACGGGGGCAGCCGCGCACGCGATCCTCAGATCGCTCGCCGAACTCCTGGCGCTGACCGCGTTCGCCGTCGGCCAGGCGTCGGCGCCGGAGATCGCCAGGGCCGCCTCTCCGGCCGCCGCCCGCCTGGTCAACCGGGTGGCGCTGCTGCTCGCGGCCGCCGGGGCGGTCGTCGGCGCGCTCGTGCCGGCCCTCTCCGGCACCCTCGTGGTCGGCCTGTTCACCTCGGACGCGGAGGTGCTCGCCCTGGTCATCGCGCTGGTGCCCCTGATGGCCGTCTACGCCACCGCGAACAGCTGCGGGATCGCGATGTCCGCCGGTCTGACCGGGCTCAGGCGCCCGGCCTGGGGTCTGGGCTCGGCCGTGGCGGGGTACGGCCTGCTCGCCCTGGTCGCGGCTCCCGTGACGGCGGCCTGGGGGCTGACCGGCCTGTGGGCGGCGCTGGCCGTCACGGGCCTGCTCATCCTCGTACTCCAGGGCGGCGGTTTCCTGCGGCACAGCGCGCGGGTGGGCGGGCCCGGGGGACCCGCGCGGGCGTGAGCGTGCGCCGGGAAAGGGGGTGGTGGCGGGTAGGATGGTGGCACTCCAAGGTTCGCGCTCCCCGGAAAGACGTCGCAGTACGGGAGCGCGCCGCGCACGGTGACCGTGCCCGGTGCTGGAGGGGCGGCAGTTCCTTTCGCGTGCCCTTCTGGAGGTTGGATCCCATGAACGTAGGTCTCGGCCTGCCCATCAGCGACCCGCTGTCGCTGCTCTCCTGGGCCCGGCGCGCAGACGCCGGTCCCTTCACCACCCTCGGCCTGCTCGACCGTCTCGTCTACGCGAACCCCGAGCCCCTGATCGCGCTGGCGGCCGTCGCGGGGGCCACCTCGCGGATCCGCGTGCAGACCGAGGTGCTGCTCGGCCCCCTCCGCGAGTCGGCGCTGCTCGCCAAGCAGGTCGCGACCCTGGACCGCATGTCCGGCGGCCGTTTCACCCTCGGCATCGGGATCGGGACCCGCCAGGACGACTACGTCGCGGTGGGGGCCGACGTCCGGGGGCGCGGGCGGCGGCTCGACAGGCAGCTGGCGACGCTGCGGCGCGTCTGGTCCGGTGAGCCCTACAGCGAGGAGGTCGGCCCGATCGGCCCGGCTCCCGTCCGCGAGGGCGGGCCGGAGATCCTGATCGGTGCCTTCGCCCCCGTCGCGGTGGAGCGCGTCGCCCGGTGGGGGGACGGGTACCTGTGCGCCGCGCCCGCCGGTATGGCCGACCGGCTCATGCGCGACGTCGAGAGGTCCTGGACCGAGGCGGGACGGCCCGGAAGGCCTCGCATGGTCGCGCAGGTCAACGTCGCCCTCGGCCCCGAGGACACCGTCCGGGACGCCACGGAGGCGATCACCTCCTACTACGGCTTCCTGGGCGACACCACCCGGGTCGTCGAGAACATGCTCACCACGCCGGAGCGGATCCGCGACGCGATCCGCGCGTTCACGGACCTCGGCGCCGACGAGGTCGTGCTCTACTGCTGGGCCCGCGACGCCGACCAGGTCGACCGCCTCGCCGGCCTGGTGGCCTGACACGGACGCGCGACGGCCGGGGAGACCACCGCATTCCGGAGTCTCCCCGGCCGGACGGGGCTCGTGGCGCGCCGGGCCGGCGCGCCACGAGCCGCGGCTCACCTGGTGAGGGTGAGGGTGTCGACGTCGAACAGGAACCCGCCGCCGCCGGTGAAGGTGAGGAAGAGCGGCCCCGAGGCCGAGCCGGTCAGCGGGGTGGAGACGTTGCGGAAGGTCTCCCAGCCCCCGGTGTTCGGCACGGCCACCGAGCCGAGGACGGTTCCGGTGGCAGAGCCCGAGCGGACCTGGATGGTCCCGCCGGATCCGGCGGAGGAGACGCGGGCGCCGAAGGCGGTGGCGCCCGCCGTGCTGATCGAGGAGTAGCCGACCCAGTCGCCGTTCTCGATGAACCCGGCCGTCCTGCCGCCGCTGGCCGGGCCGTGGTCGGCGATCTGCACGCCCGAGTTGGAGGTGTAGGACTCCGCCTCGGCCGTGGTCTGGACCGGGCCGGTGCCGCCCAGCTCCTTGATCCGGACGTTGCGGAAGGAGACGTCGTCGCCCGTGCCGTGGTTCTGGATGCCGATGTGCCCCTCGCGGATGCTGCGGGCCGGGTCGGTGTTGGTGAAGTCGTTGATCCTGACGCCGTTGAGGAAGACCTGGAGCCGCTCGCCCTGGACGAGGAGCTCGTAGGTGTTCCACGCGCCCGGCGGGTTCAGCGCCGCGTCGCGGGCCGCGATGTCGGCGGCCTTGATCGCGTAGATGGACCCGGTGGTGCGGTCGACCGCGTCGGTGGCGTCGATCTGGACCTCGTACCCCTTGGAGGTGTTCATGGGGTCGGAGGCCGACATGCCCACGAAGACGCCCGAGTTGTCGTCCCCGGCGACCCTCCAGTCCAGCTTCAGCGAGTAGGAGAAGTACTTCTTCGCCGAGTACCACAGCACGCCCATGCCTCCGGTGGAGGTGAGGGTGGCGTCGGTGTTGGTGAAGCTGCCGGGGCCGCTCTGCGTCCAGCCGGTGGTCGAGCCGTTGTACAGGGTCGTATAGCCGGTCTCCGGGCGGCAGTCGGCCTTCGCCATCCCGGCCGCGTACCGGATGCCGCCGAGCAGCAGCGACCGGAAGCCCGCCTCGGTGTACGAGCTCGCGGTGTGCCCGAGCCCGGTGTAGAACGAGCGGCCGGACGCCAGCGGACGGCACCAGGTGATCGGGTGGTCGCCCATGTCGCCGCCGCTGTAGCTGCCCTCGTCGAGGTTCTGCAGCACCCGCGCGCTGTTGCGCGGGTTGGTGCGGTAGTTGTACCACTCGTCGCTTCTCGACCAGTTAGCACCTAGATGGGCGGTGGCCGCGTGCGCGCGGTCCTCGGTCCTGACCGTCGCCTGCTGGATGGCCGGGTGCCCCTTGAACCAGGCGCCCGCGAGGTTGCCGTAGAACGGCCAGTCGTACTCGGTGTCGGCGGCGGCGTGGATGCCGACGTAGCCGCCGCCCCCGTTGACGTAGGACTCGAAGGCGGTCTGCTGGGTGCCGTTGAGCACGTCACCGGTGGTGCTCAGGAACACCACCGCCTTGAAGCGCGCCAGGTTGGACGCGGTGAAGGCGTTGGCGTCCTCGGTGGCGGTGACGGTGAAGTTGTTGGACGAGCCCAGGTCGCGGATCGCCTGGATGCCCGCGGGAATCGAGTCGTGCCGGAAGCCGGCCGTCTTGGAGAAGACCAGCACCTGGTAGGCGGGGTCTGCCGCCTGGGCCGCGGTGGGGACGAACATGGCCGCGCCGACCATCGTGGCCACGGCTGCCGCCAGGCCGCCCCGGGCGAACCTCCGCCCGGCCGTTTTCCGGGGCCATCCGGGGGATCGCCGCGCCGGGGCCGCCTGAGCCGCCTGAGCCGCCGGATCCGCCGGGGTGGTGTCGTCCGCGATCGAGGGCGTCGTGATCGAGGGCGTCATGGAGAGTAACCGGCTCCAGAGTCGAGAACGTTGTGACATGAGGATCCTTTCCTGACCTGGGGGGTAAGTCAGGCAAGGCGCGCGCCGCCGCGCTGGTTGCCGTGGTGCTCGCTACTTTATTTGTCGCAAAGAACAATTAACCGGTGCGTAACAACGTGTATATCGTGCCGCGCACGTCGATGGAAGACGACGAATCGGCGACCGGTGAAGGTGGCGCAGGTGGGCGCCGGGTAATTCGTCTCGCGGTCCGGGCGAGCCGGTCGGCTCTGATCCCGCTTTCCGGAGGGCCGCCCGCGATCCCCGCCGTGTCTTCCGGAAACGCGCGGCCGGCCCCGAGGTCGCCGTGTGGCGGTACGCCAGGCGATGCGCTGCCCGGAGACGCGCGCCGACGCCCTCGACGACGTGCCGTGCGACGCGGGCGAATCGGGTGACGGGCTCGGGTAACGGGCCGGGTGACGGGCTCGGGCGACGGGCCGGGTGACGCGTCAGGCGGCGCGTCAGGTGACAGGGATGATCCTCGCCTCGACGAGGCGGCCCTCCTCGACGCGGAGCGTGCCCAGGGTGCCGTGGGGCTGGCGGCGGCGGTCGGTGGGCGATCCCGGGTTGAAGATGCGGAACTCGTCGTCGCCGTGGTCCAGCGGTATGTGGGAGTGCCCGAACACCACCAGGTCGGCCTCGGGGAACCGGCGCCGCATCCGGGCGAGCCGCCCCTGCGCCGTGCCGCTGTCGTGGATCATCGCCACGCGCAGCCCGCCGAGATCCAGTTCGAGCGTCTCGGGGGCCACCACGTCCGGCCCGTCGTTGTTGCCCTTGACCGCGCGCACCGGGGCGTAGGCGGCGAGCTCGTCCAGCACCCCGGCGACGCAGACGTCACCCGCGTGCAGGATCAGGTCCGCGCCCCGCAGGTGCCCGGCCACGGCCGGCGGGCACGACTTCCACCGCCTGGGCGCGTGGGTGTCGGACAGCACCACCACGTTCATGTCCCCATGCTCCCACCGCCGCCACGGGAGAGCCCCCCTCGCCCGGGAGACGGCCCGGGCGGCCCGGACGGCCCGGACGGCTTCGCCGGGGCGGGCCGTCCGGGGGCGCGTGTCAGACGGCGCGGGCGACGGCGATCGTCGATCCGCTCCGCTGGCCCGCCTCGTAGAACATGTACTCCACGCCGCCGTCGGTGCCGAAGGAGGGCGCCGCGCCGCGGCCCCTGTCGGGGGCGCCGGTCAGGGCCCGGTGGAAGACGCCGAGGTGGACCTCCCGGTCGAAGGCGTTGCCCACCTCGGTGAGGAACATGTTCCCGCTGTTGCCGTGGTAGACGACGTACGCGGTGCCGTTGCGCTTGAGCAGGTGCGGCCCGGACAGGTCGGTCTGCCCGTCGGGGGCGGGCGACACCAGCGGGGTGGGGTCGAACCGCCAGCTCCTGCCGTCGGACGACCAGCCCCAGAAGATCTTGCGGGAGCCGCCGGTGACGCCCATGAAGATCATGACGTACTTGTTGCCCAGTCCCGGGACCGCGTGCTCGAAGACCCGGGCGTAGGAGGTCTCCGTCGAGCCGGGGATCATCGCGGTGGTCAGCACCGTGCCGTGGTAGGTGAAGCGCACGCCGTCGGTCGACCAGGCCATCCGGGTGGTGTTGTTCTCGCCGTGGAAATACATGTGGAACTGCCGGCTGGCCGCGTTCCAGATGACGTGCGGTGACGAGACGTGGCTCACCGAGTAGTGCGGTGACCAGGTGTTGGAGATGATCGGGTTGTTCGGATACTCGGTGAACGGGCCGCCGAGCGAGTTTCCGTAGGCCAGGCAGATGCCGCCGGGCGCGTCGTGCGGGGCGTAGTAGAGGTGGTAGCGCCCCAGCGGGCTCGCGATCTTGTCGTACATGCCCCGGATGCAGGGGAAGATCAGCTCGTTGGTCGGGTTGTAGCGCAGGCTCGCCTTGCTGAACGGCGTGCCGACGTACTGGTACGACGGGAATCCGGCGGGTCCCAGCGCGGCCGCCGCACCGGCCCGCGCGGAGCCGCCCGCGATCGCCGCCGTGCCGGACGGCGCGGCCGTCTCCGCGAGCGCCGCCGTGGCCGCCCCGGGGAGGGCGAGCCCGAGACCGCCGGCCACACCGGCGCCGACCGCCGCGCGCAGGAGTCCGCGGCGGTCCAGGAGGGGTTCAGACATTGACCGTCCCTTCGGGGCAACTTTCACCGTGAGTGATGGTGAGGACATCTCTCTGATCGCAAAGGTTCGGTCAGGCGCGGTCGCCCGTCAAGGTGCTAATACGGATTATCACCGGCGGAATTTGCATTCCATGATCCCCTGCCTCCGGCTCTTGACAGATCCGGCGGCTGATTGCAGGATGACGTCCCAACCTCGCTAATGCGCATTATCACCAGATGGGACGCTACGGATCGTGACCTCCCCCGGCCGCCGACTCACCCAGCAGGACATTGCCCGCATCGCGGGGGTGAGCCAGACGACGGTGTCGCTCGTCCTCAACAACCGGACCGATGCCGAGGTCCGCATCGCCCCCGAGACGCGCGAGCGGGTGCTGAAGGTGATCAGGGAGACCGGATACGTCGCCGACCCGGTCGCCCGGCGGCTCGCCGAGCGGCGCAACCGCATCCTGGGCGTCTTCACCTACGAGGCGGTCTTCCCGACCGCGAGCGCCGACTTCTACCACCCCTTCCTGCTCGGCATCGAGGAGTGCGCCGAGGAGATGGGCTGCGACCTGCTGCTGTTCACCAGCGCCAGGGCCGCGGGGGAGCGGCGCCGGATCTTCAACGAGGACAGCCGGGTGCGGCTGGCCGACGGCTGCGTGCTCCTCGGGCGCGCCGTCGACCGCGACGACCTGGCCCGGCTGCTGGCGGAGGGCATCCCCTTCGTCTCCATCGGCCGCCGCGACGACGCGGGCGCCCCGGTGCCGTACGTGGGCGCCGACTACTCGCCCGCGGTGCGCGCCCTGGTCGACCGGGCGGCGGGGCTCGGCCACCGCAGGCTGGCCTACGTCGGCACCGGGGCGGGCGCCGAGTCGCCGGCCGACCGCATGCGCGGCTTCCGCGAGGCGGTGGCCGCGGTCGGGGCCGAGGGGTCGCACGTGCCGGTGACCGGCAGGACCCCCGAGGAGATCCTGGGGGAGCTGTCGGCCACCGGGGTGACCGCGGCCTTCGTCGAGGAGCCCGCCGACGCAGTGGCGATCGTGCACGCGGCGGGCGAGCGGGGCCTCACGATCCCCGGCGACCTGTCGATCCTCGCGCTGGGCGCGCCGACCAGGCCCGTCCGCGTCGACGTCGACCTCACCGGCTTCCGCATCCCCCGGCAGGAGATGGGCCGCAGGGCCGTCGAGCTGCTCGCGGAGGTGCTGGAGGGCGGCGGGGGGACGACGAAGACACCGCAGGAGTTGCTGGCCTGCGAGCTGGTCGAGGGATCCACGCTCGCCCCGGCCCGGGGCTGATCCGACAGTGAGACCGACAAGAGTGCCGGGAACGGCGAGAAGGCAGTGAGAACGACGATGACGGGAGAGACCCCCGACGTGGTGGAGATATCGGCGGACGCGGTGGTCGTCGGCGGCGGGCTGGGCGGCGTCGCCGCCGCGCTGGCGCTGCTGCGGGCCGGGCGCACCGTGATCCTGACCGAGGAGTACGACTGGCTCGGCGGGCAGCTGACCAGCCAGGCCGTGCCGCCCGACGAGCACTCCTGGGTGGAGCGGTTCGGCGTAACGGCCTCCTACCGGGCGCTGCGCGACGGCATCCGCGGCTACTACCGCGACCACTACCCGCTGACCGCGCGGTCGCGGGCCTGGCGGGAGCTGAACCCGGGCGCCGGGCACGTGAGCCGCCTCTGCCACGAGCCGCGCGTCGCGGTCGCGGTGATCGAGGCCATGCTGGCGCCGTATCGAGGCTCGGGGCGGTTGCGCGTGCTGCAGCCGTACCGACCGGTCGGCGCGGAGGTCGACGGCGACCGGGTACGTGCCGTGCGCCTGGAGCACCGGGACGGGGGCGGGGAGGTCACGGCCGTCGCGCCGTACGTGCTGGACGCCACCGAGACGGGCGAGCTGCTGCCGCTGACCGGCACCGAGTACGTCACCGGGTTCGAGTCGCAGGGCGACACCGGCGAGCCGAGCGCGCCCGCCGAGGCCCAGCCGGCGAACATGCAGGCCGTCTCGGTGTGCTTCGCGATCGACCACGTCGACGGCGACCACACCATCGACAGGCCCGCCGCCTACGACTTCTGGAGGAGCTACCAGCCCGGCTTCTGGGGCGACCGGCTGCTGTCCTGGCGCTGCCCGCACCCCAGGACCCTGGAGATCGTGGAACGCTCCTTCACTCCCAACCCCGACGACGACCCGCTGCTGGTGGAGGCCGACCAGCGGCTCAACCCCGGCGACGCGAACCTGTGGACGTTCCGCAGGATCGCCGCGCGGCGCAACTTCGCCGACGGCGCCTACGCCAGCGACATCACCCTGGTCAACTGGCCGATGATCGACTACCTGGAGGGCCCGGTCATCGACGTGCCGGACGCCGCCGCGCACGTGGCCGCCGCCAGGGAGCTGTCCCGCTCGGTGCTGTACTGGATGCAGACCGAGGCGCCGCGCGCCGACGGCGGGACCGGTTTCCCCGGCCTGCGCCTGCGCGGCGACGTCACCGGCGGGGGAGAGGGAGGGCTGGCCCAGGCCCCCTACATCCGCGAGTCGCGCCGCGTCCGCGCCCTGTACACCGTGGCCGAGCAGGACCTGTCGCTCGCGGTGCGCGGCGACAAGGGCGCGGTGAGCTACGCCGACTCCGTCGGGGTGGGGATGTACCGCATCGACCTGCACCCCTCCACCGGGGGCGACAACTACATCGACGTGGCGAGCTCACCGTTCGAGATCCCCCTCGGCGCGCTCGTCCCGCAGCGGATGACCAACCTGCTGCCCGCGTCCAAGAACATCGGCACCACCCACATCACCAACGGGGCCTACCGGCTGCACCCGGTGGAGTGGAACGTCGGCGAGGCCGCGGGCGCCCTCGCCGCCTTCTGCCTGGACAACGCGACCACCCCGCACGCCGTACGCGAGGACGAGGGCCTGCTCGCCGACTTCCAGCGGCGGCTCACCCGCGACGGCGTCGAGCTGCGCTGGCCGCAGGTGATCGGCTACTGACCGCCCGCCCGACTACCGGTTACCGGCCACGAGCTACGGGCCACGAGCCACGAGCTACGGGCCACGGGCCGGACGAGCGGCACCGGCCGGGCGACCGGTCACCCACCACGACCGCCGGGGGATTCCCAGCAAGGAGATCGGACCATGAGACCATTCGGAAAGCCCGCGGCCGTCGCGCTGGCGGCGCTGCTCACCCTGACGGCGTGCGGCGGAGGCGAGGCCACCCCCGCCGCGCAGGGCCCGCAGCCGCTGCGCATGACGATCTGGACCTCCAACGAGGCCCACCTCAAGCTGTTCAACGAGATCGCCGCCGAGTACAAGAAGACCCATCCCGACGTCGGCGAGATCAAGTTCGACCCCATCCCCTTCGAGAGCTACACCACCACCCTGACCACCCAGATCGCCGGGGGCAACGCCCCCGACCTGGCCTGGATCCTGGAGAGCTCCGCGCCCGACTTCGTCTCCTCCGGCGCGCTGGCGCCGCTCGACGAGACGCTGGGCAAGGCCCAGGGGTACGAGTTCGGCGACCTCACCCCCTCGGCCGTCAAGCTCTGGCAGGCCGAGGGCAAGCTGTACGCCTACCCGTTCTCCACCTCGCCGTTCGGGGTGTTCGTCAACACCGACCTGCTCAAGAAGGCGGGCCAGAAGACCCCCGCCGAGATGATCGAGGACGGCACGTGGACCTGGGAGAAGGTCGCCGCCCAGAACGCCGCGGTCGAGGCCGAGACCGGCAAGGCGGGCATGGTCGTCCGCGACTTCGACTACAAGGGCTGGGACAACCTCGCCACGGTGTGGGGCGGCTGGGGCGCCCAGGCCTGGAGCGAGGACGGCAAGACCTGCGGGTTCGACAGCCCCGAGATGGTCGAGGCGATGACGTTCCTGCACAAGTCGATCTTCACGGACAAGGCCTTCCCCGGCCCCGGCACCACGGCCGACTTCTTCGCGGGCGACTCGGCGATGACCATCACCCAGATCTCCCGCGCCTCGCTCCTGCAGGACGCGAAGTTCGGCTGGGACCTCGTCCCGCTGCCCGCCGGGCCCAAGGGCGAGTACTCGGTGATCGGCCAGGCGGGGCTGGGCGTCTTCAAGAAGTCCGCCAACGCGGCGGCGGCCACCGACTTCCTCGCCTTCTTCACCAACCCCGCCAACTCGGCCAAGCTCGCCGCCTACTTCCCGCCGCCCCGGGCCTCCCAGCTCACCGCGGACACCATGGCGAAGAGCAACCCGCTGCTCAAGCCCGGCCAGCTGCAGAAGGTCGTGATCGGCGGCATCGAGAAGGGCGTCGTCAAGCCCAACCACACCGGCCAGGCGGAGCTGTCGCAGACCGTGCGGGCCGCGCTCGACCCGCTCTGGCAGCCCGGCGCCGACGTCAAGGCCGTGCTGGACGGCGTGTGCGCCAAGATCCAGCCGATGCTGGGCGCGTGACGTGGCCGCGTCGCATCCCGGATCCGCGGTGACCGGCCGGGCAGCCGCCCGGCCGGCCCCCGGCGGGCGGGTCGCGGGGAGCGGTGACCGGGCCGCGGGGAGCACAGGGAACACAGGGAGCGCGGGGAGTGCGGAGAGCGCGGGGGGCGGCGGCCGGATCCGCCGGGCTCGCCGGGCTCCCGGCGGTGGTGGCGGGGGCCGGGCGTTCTGGACCGTGCGCCGCCGCGACAACCTGGTCGGATACCTGCTCGTCGCCCCGCAGCTCCTCGGCAGCCTGCTGTTCGTGCTCCTGCCGCTCGGGCTCGTCCTGTGGTACAGCCTCCACGAGTGGAACGTGCTGGCCGGGACCTTCGAGTTCGTCGGCGGGGAGAACTACGACCGGCTGCTCGCCGACCCCAACCTGGGCGAGGTGCTGGGGGGAACCGCGCTGTTCTCCGTCGGCCTGGTCGTGCTCAACCTCGGCCTCGCCCTCGTCCTGGCGGTCCTGCTCAACCAGCGGCTGCGCGGGACCACTTTCTTCCGTACGGTCTTCTTCTCGCCCGTGGTGGTCTCGCTGGTCGCCTGGACGATCGTGTGGCAGTTCCTGCTGCAGGACGACGGCGGCCTCAACGGCCTGCTCGCCGTCGCCGGGGCCGACGGCCCCAACTGGCTGCGCGGCGAGGGCACGGCGATGCTCTCGGTGGTCGTCGTCCAGGTCCTCAAGAACGTCGGCCTCAACATGGTGCTGTTCCTGGCCGCCCTCCAGGGGGTGCCGGCCCAGCTCTACGAGGCCGCCGAGCTGGACGGCGCCGGGGCGTGGACCCGCTTCGCGCGGATCACCGTCCCCCTGATCAGCCCGACCATCCTGCTCACCTCGATCATCACCGTGGTGGGGTCGCTGCAGGTGTTCGCGCAGATCGCGGTGCTCACCCAGGGCGGCCCCGGCATGTCGACGACCGTCCTCGTCTACTACCTGTACCAGCAGGCGTTCCAGTTCCATCACTTCGGGTACGGCGCGACGCTGTCGGTCCTGCTGTTCGCGATCGTCGCGCTGCTCACCGTCGTGCAGTGGCGGATGCGCAGGAGGTGGGTCTTCAATGAAACGTGAGATACCGGTACGGCTGAAGACGCTCCTGTACGGCCTGCTGTGCGTGTTGTGCGTGCCGTTCGTCTTCCCGACCTGGTGGATGGTGACCTCGTCCCTCAAGCCGGTCAGTGAGATCTTCGCCTTCCCGCCGAGACTGCTGCCCGCCGACTGGGACTTCTCGGCCTACGGGCAGGTCTTCCGGCTGCAGCCCTTCGCGGGCCAGTACTTCAACAGCCTCTACATCGCCCTCATCGTCACGGCCGGCACGATGGCGGTGGCCGCCATGGCCGGGTACGCCTTCGCGCGCATCCGCTTCCCCGGCCAGAACGTGCTCTTCGTCGTCGTGCTGCTCGGGCTACTCATCCCGAGCGAGGTCACGATCGTCCCGCTGTTCCAGATGTTCCACGGGCTCGGGCTGACCGACACCCACTGGCCGCTGATCCTGGTGCCGATCCTCGGCGCGCCCGGGGTGCTGGCCACCTTCATCATGAGGCAGTTCTTCATCAGCCTGCCCGGCGAGCTGGAGGAGGCCGCCCGGGTGGACGGGCTCGGCCGGTTCGGCACGTTCTACCGGGTCGCGCTGCCGCTCGCCCGGCCCGCGCTCGGCGCCGTCGCGATCTTCACGTTCCTGCACAGCTGGAACCTCTACCTCGAACCCATCGTGTACCTCTCCTCGCCGGAGAAGTTCACCCTCCCGCAGGCGCTGACCCAGTTCGTCGACGCCTACGGCGGGCCGATGTGGAACGTCCAGCTCGCCGCCGCCTCGATGACCGCCCTGCCGGTGCTCGTGGTGTTCGTGCTCGCGCAACGGCAGTTCATCGAGGGCCTGGCCCACACCGGCCTGAAGGGCTGAGAGGCCTCTCCGGTGGCGGGCTGAAACGCCTCCCTCGGCGGCGGTCACTCCTTGAGGGCCGCGCGTCCCCCCGGTGGCGGTCACTCCCTGAGAGCCGAGCGCCTCCCCGGTGGCGGTCACCCGCCGATCGTGTCGAGCTCCTTGAGGGCGTCGGCGGGCAGATCGATACCGGCTCCCGCGACGTTCTCCCGGAGATGGGCGACCGACGACGTACCGGGGATGAGCAGGATCGTGGGCGAGCGGCGCAGGAGCCAGGCGAGGGCGACCTGGAAGGGGGTCGCACCGAGCCCGGCGGCGACGCGGTCCAGGACACCGGACTGCAGCGGGCTGAACCCGCCGAGGGGGAAGAAGGGCGTGTAGGCGATCTCCTCGCGGGCGCAGTGGTCGACGAGCTCGTCGTCGGCGCGGTGGGCCAGGTTGTAGAAGTTCTGCACCGACACGACCGGTGCGATCGACCGCGCCTCGGCGAGCTGCTCCGATGACACGACGCTGACGCCGAGATGCCGGATGAGGCCCTGCTCCCGCAGCTCCGCGAGCACGGTGAACGGCTCGGCGATCGAACCGGGGGCGGGGTCCGTCAGCTCGCCGACCCGGAGGTTGACGACGTCGAGCGCGTCGAGCCCGAGACGTTCGAGGTTCTCGTGGACGGCGGTGACCAGCTCCTCGCGGGACAGGGCCGGGGGCCAGGACCTGTCGGGGGCGCGCCGGGCCCCGACCTTCGTGACGATGCGCAGGTCCTCCGGGTAGGGGTGCAGGGCCTCACGAATGATCTCGTTGACGACGTACGGGCCGTAGTAGTCGCTGGTGTCGATGTGGGTGATCCCCAGCTCGACCGCCTCTCTCAGCACCGCGACCGCCTCGTCGCGGTCGCGCGGGGGTCCCCAGACACCGGGGCCCGCGAGCTGCATGGCCCCGTAGCCCACCCGGCTGAGGGTGAGGTCTTCGGCGAGCTTCAGGATTCCACCGGGTGGTGTGGGCATCGTCGGTCCTCTCATCGGCTTTCATGATCTTGAAGGTGTTCTCGGTGCGGGGCCGGACGGGTGCCGGACGGGTGCCGGACGGGGTTCCAGGGCCGTTCGCCACGGCCGTTCCCCGCAGCGGGGCCTCTCGCGGCACGGTCGCGCGGGCCGTCGGGAGGGGGATCCCCGGCCACGACTGAAGTGTCCGCCGGCCGCCCGGGGGCAGGAAGTGCCCTGGTCATCCTGGGAATGGCAGGACCAGGCTGGTAGATAGCCGTCTCGCCGTCGTCGAAACATGGACGGGCCGGGGGAACCACGCCGACGAGTACCTCGTCGATCCCCGGATGGTCAGGTCCCGGTCGGATCCGGGGGTTCGTGTCGGTCCCCGAGGGCAGGTCCCGGTCAGGTCCAGGGATCCGTGTCGATCACCGCCCGGTCAGGTCCGGGGGTCGACGTGGATCTTGGGGCCGGGACCGGCTCCCGTGGGCCGGGAGCCGGAGAGGATCTCGCCCACCTCGTCGAGCCCGACGACGGCCGCCACCAGCGGCCGGGGGTCCACCGAGCCCGAGGCGTAGTGCTCGATCGCCCCCGCCAGGCCGGGCGAGGCGCTCAGGATGCCGACCGCCGTGACGTCCTTGAGCACCAGCGTGCGGGTGTCGACCGCGCTGGTGGTCGGCGCCAGGCCGATGTAGACCACCCGCTTGCCCGGCTCCACCAGGTCCACGGCGAGGGAGGGCAGGCCGGGGGCGGTGGAGGCGTCGATGACGGCGTCGAACGGGAGGCCGGGAAGCTTGTCAGAGGTCCACGCCCCGTGCACCCCGAGGGCGCGGGCGAACTCCAGCGACGGCTCCGACAGGCCCAGGACGTGGACCTCTGCCCCGTGCGCCAGGGCGAACCGGGCGGCGAGCAGGCCGATCGTGCCCGGCCCCATCACCAGCAGCCGGTCACCGGGGGAGAGGTTCGCGGCCTCGACGGCCCGCAGCGCGTTGCCACCCGGCTCGACCATCGCCCCGGCCACCGCGTCGACCGTGTCCGGCAGGGCGTGCAGCGCCGTGACCGGCACGGGAAGCCGCTCGGCGAGGGCGCCCGGCCACCCGCCCCGGATGCCGATCTCGAAGCGGTCCTCGCACACGTGCTGCAGCCCGCCCAGGCAGCGGCGGCACCTGCCGCAGCCGAGCATGGTGTCGCCGGTGACGCGGGTGCCCATCCAGCCGCCGTCGACGCCCTCGCCGACGGCGGAGACCGTCCCGCACCACTCGTGGCCGAGCCGCATGGGGTAGCGGGCGTTGTCCTCCTCCTCGAGATAGGCCATCTCGCCGCTGAAGAACTCCATGTCGGTGCCGCACACCCCGGCCCGCTCCACGTCGACCACGACCTGCCCCGGACCGGGAACCGGCGGCTCGACGTCCAGCACGGCGAAGCGACGGGGCCCGGTCACGACGAACGCTCTCACGGGTGGAACCTTCCATACGGCGCCGCCGGGCGAGGCCGGAGGTACAAGAATCAGGTTCTGTAGACTACCGTTCGGCAAATGGGGCTGAAAACGTGACGGCGGACCGGCGGAGTTCGCAGTGGTACGCGGGAACCGACCGCAACGCCTACATTCACCGGGCCTGGATGCGGCGCGGGCTGCCCTCGCACGCCTTCGACGGCCGGCCGCACATCGCGATCGCCAACACCGCCTCCGACCTCACCCCGTGCAACACCCACCTCGACGAGGTGGCCGAGAGCGTGAAACGGGGCGTCTGGGAGGCCGGTGGCGTCCCGATGAACCTGCCGGTCGTCTCGCTGGGCGAGACGCTGGTCAGGCCCACCGCGATGCTGTGGCGCAACATGGCCGCGATGGCGACCGAGGAGATGCTGCGCGCCAACCCGATCGACGGCGTGGTGCTGCTGGGCGGCTGTGACAAGACGATCCCGTCCCTGCTGATGGCCGCGGCCTCGGTCGACCTGCCCGCGGTGGTCCTTCCCGGGGGGCCCATGCTCACCGGCACCTTCCGCGGCGTGCCGCTGGGCTGCGGCACGGACGTGTGGCGGCTCAGCGAGGAGGTCCGCGCGGGCACCCTGAGCGAGCAGGCGTTCCTGCGCTCGGAGTCGTCGATGATCCGCAGCAGGGGCCACTGCAACACCATGGGCACCGCCTCCACCATGGCCTGCGTCGCCGAGGCGCTCGGCACCACCGTCCCCGGCCTGGCGGGCACGCCCGCCCCCGACAGCCGCCTGCTGGAGGGCGCCCACGAGACCGGGCGCCTCGCCGTCGAGCTCGTCGAGCGGGACCTGCGCCCCAGCGCCCTGCTGACCAGGGGATCCTTCCTCAACGCGATCGTCGCGCTGGCCGCCGTCGGCGGATCCACCAACGCGGTGGTGCACCTGCTGGCCATCGCCGGACGGCTCGGCGTCGAGCTCTCCCTCGACGACTTCGACCGCACCGGCGCCGGGGTGCCGCTCCTGGTCGACCTGCAACCGGCGGGCCGCCACCTGATGGAGGACTTCCACCGCGCGGGCGGGCTGCCGGCCGTGCTGCGCGAGGTACGCGACCTGCTGGACCCGGACGCGCTGACGGTGACGGGCAAGCCGCTCACCGCCCACCTGGACGACGCGCGGATCTGGGACGAGACCGTCATCCGCCCGCGCGACCAGCCGCTGCGGGAGGCCGCGGGGATCGCCGTCCTGTACGGCGACCTGGCGCCGTCCGGGGCCGTGATCAAGCCCGCCGCCGCCTCGCCCGAGCTGATGCGCCACCGGGGCCGGGCCCTGGTCTTCGACAGCGTCGAGGACATGCACGCCCGGATCGACGACCCCGATCTCGACGTGGACGCCTCCTCGGTGCTCGTACTGCGCGGGTGCGGACCCAAGGGCTACCCGGGGATGCCCGAGGTGGCCAACGTGCCGCTGCCGGCGAAGCTCCTGGAGCGCGGGGTGCGTGACATGGTACGGATCTGCGACGGCCGGATGAGCGGCACCGCGTACGGCACGGTGGTCCTGCACGTGGCGCCCGAGGCCGCGGCGGGCGGCCCGCTCGGCCTGGTGCGGACCGGCGACCCGATCGTCCTGGACGTCGAGGCCAGGCGCCTGGACCTCGACATCCCGCGGGAGGACCTGGCGAGGCGCCACCCCTCGGAGGAGATGCGGGCGGCCTTCGCCGCGCCGTCACGGGGCTGGGAACGCCTCTACGTCGACCATGTGATGCAGGCCCACCGGGGCGCCGACCTGGACTTCCTCGTCGGTTCCAGCGGCGACGCGGTCGCCCGCGAGTCCCACTGAGGTCGTCGCGGAAGTCGAGGTCGCCGGGGTCGTCGAGGTCACCGGGACCGCCGGCGGCCCCGGCGCCGCCGGTGTCACCGAGGGGGCTGAGGGGGCTGAGGGATCCGAGGGAGCCGACGCCGCGTGGCGGGCCGGGCGCGCCCGGTGCTCGTTGCCCGGCCTCGGCTCGGGCGCGGCGTCGTTCCAGAACCCGTCGATGCCGGTCAGCCGCCGGTAGCGGGAGTAGGCGATCTCGTACGGCTCCCGCCGCGCGGCGGGCGCGAACGGCCGGGGCCTGAACGAGCGGCGGACCACCTCGCGCAGCTCGGTGAGGGAGCCGAGGCGGCCGTCGGCCATCGCCTGGACCAGCAGGTTCCCCACGGCGGTCGCCTCCACCGGACCCGCGAGCACCGGCCGCCCGGCGAAGTCGGCGACGAGCCCGCAGAACGCGGCGCTCGCGGCCCCGCCCCCCACGAGGTGCACGGCCTCCACCCGCCGGTCGCCGAGGAACTCGGCCTGTTCCAGGGCCCACCGGTAGGAGCACGCCAGGCTCTCCAGGACGCAGCGCACCGTCTGCGCGCGGTCCTCGGGCGGCGCCTGGCCGGTCGACCGGCAGTAGGCCGCGATCCTGGCTGGGATGTTCCCCGGTTCGAGGAACCACGGGTGGCCGGGGTCGATCAGCGGGCCGAACGCGGGCGTCGTGGCCGCCTCGGCGACCAGGTCCGCGTACGAGGCGCGCAGCCCCCAGGCCCGGCGGCACTCCTGGAGCAGCGTCAGGCCGTTGAGGGCGCGGGTGAAGCGCACGGTGCCCATGACGCCGCCCTCGTTGGTGAAGCCCGCCAGCCTGGCCGCCCGGCTCGTGACCGGCGCGTCGAGCTCCAACCCCGCGAGCGAGCGGGGGCCGCAGGAGATGTAGCCGACGGAGCCCGCGGAGACGGGCAGCGCCGCGGCGGCGGAGGCGGCGTCGTGACCGGCCACCGCGACGACCATGGTCGCGCCGGGTCCCCTCCCGTTCCTGCTGACCCGGACGCCCCCGCCGCCTCCGCCGCCCCCGTCACCGCCGTCGCGCAGCGGCCCGGCGACCGTGCCGGGCTCGGCGAGGCGGTGGGCGAACAGGTGGTGGGGCAGGCCCAGGCGGGTGACGAGGCTGTCCGCCCACCGGCCGGTCCTGGCGTCCAGCAGCTGGCTGGTGCTCGCGATCGTCCGCTCGGCGAGCATCTCGCCGCTCAGCCAGAGCGTGAACAGGTCCGGCATCATCGCCAGGTGGTCGGCCGCGTCCAGGAGCGGGGACCCGGCGTGCGCCAGCAGCTGGCAGGCCGTGGTGCCGGGTCCGGGACGCACCCCGGTCAGCTCGTAGTGGTCCTGCCAGGAGACGAGCCCCGCCAGGCCGGAGGTGTAGGGGTCGAGGTGGTGGCGGGGGTTGGCCAGCAGCCGCCCGGCGCGGTCGAGGAGCGCGAAGTCACCGCCCCAGGCGGTCACGCCCACGCTGGTGAGGCGGCCACGGGAGGCGGCCAGCGCGATGCCCCCGCGGGTCTGGGTGAGAAGTCCCAGCACGTCCCAGTACATGCCGTCGAGAACGCGGACGGGCCGGTTGGCGAAGCGGTGCACCTCCCGCACCGCGAGCCGTTCACCATCGAATTCGCCGGTCAATACCCGGCCGCTCTCAGGTCCGAGATCCACGGCCACGTAGACGGGCACGGTCCAATGGTAACCGGAAAGACTTTCCTGATACGGGGGATATATCAGAAATGGTGGGTGAAACTGCCCGCAGATTCGCCTTTCCCTCCGGGGGGCGGTCCCGCGGGCCTTTCCTCCCGCCTCCCCGGTTCGGTCACGCGGGTTTTCCGGGGGTCCCTTGGTTCGGACATGCGGGTTTTCCCGGGGTCCTCCGGTTCGGTACGGCGGGCCTTTCCTCGGGTCTCTCCGCGCTTGGCCACACGGTTTCCCCCGGGTCCCTCCGGGATCGGCCAGTGGGCTTTCCTCCGGTCTCTCCGGGCTTGGTCATGCGGGTTTCCTGCAGGTCTCCCCGGGGTCGGTCAGGCGGGTTTTCCTTCGGTCTCTCCCGGTTTGGCCGTGCGAGTTTCCTCCGGGTCTCCCCGGGGTCGGTTAGGCGGGCTCTCCTTCGGTCTCTCCCGGTTTGGCCACGCGGGCTTTCCTCCGGTCCTCTCGTGACGGACTCTCCGGAGTCACCCGCGCGGGGCGTACATGATCAGAGCGACCCCCGCCAGGCATACGCCCGCGCCGATCAGGTCCCACCGGTCCGGGCGGAAGCCGTCGGCCAGCATCCCCCACAGCAGGGACCCGGCGATGAACACCCCGCCGTAGGCGGCCAGGACCCGGCCGAAGTTCGCGTCGGGCTGGAACGCGGCGACGAACCCGTACGCCCCCAGCGCGACGACCCCAGCGGCGATCCACAGCAGTCCCCGTTGCTCGCGGACCCCCTGCCAGACCAGCCAGGCGCCGCCGATCTCGGCGACGGCCGCCAGCGCGAACAACAGCAGTGAACGGGCGATCGTCATGTTCGGAAAATAGCGGCCTCCCGCGCCCCGGACGCATCCAGGGCGCGGGAGGCCGTTCCGGGCCGCGGTGGTGGCACCGGTTCCGCGTGTCCCGAGCCGTGTGACGCACCGGTCCCCATGGATCCCGGTCCCGCGTATCCCGGTCCCGGGGTCTCGGTCCCGGGGGCGGGGTGGCGGCACCGCCCCAGCAGTGCCGTCACCCCGTCCCCTGACCTGGCCCGCTCCCGTGCGGCCAGGCGACTTCCCCTGCAGCTCGCAGTTGACCTCGGTCTCCCCGCCGCAGCTGCCGGAGTCCGGCCCGCCGTCGGTGGTGTCGTTGCCGCCGTTGCCGGTGATGTCGCGACGCTTACGCGACATGACGGTAGTCCCTCCCCGATCCGTGAACCGTGGACGCCTTTATGTAAGCGGCCATTCGGGAGCCGGTCCGCGTCATAGTGCTCACATGGCCGGACGGGGTAATTCTCCGGCCGGGTGATTTCCGTCACCCGCTCGCGGGCGGGTTCTCCGGCACATCGAATGGTGAGGAATTTCCCATTCATCGCTGATTGGGGTCATTCAGATCACGGGTTCGGCTCCGGGGGAGAGGGAACCCCGCGAGGCCCCTTCGAGGACGGGTCTCCGGTCAGCGGACGTCCCTGTTCGCCACCGCCAGCCACAGCAGCGGGAGCGGCGACATGACCAGCCAGAAGCGATGCGCCTCGTACCAGTGCCCGTACCCGCACGTCGGCGGCCACAGCTGGACCCCGGCGGGCAGGAGCATGGTGACCAGGACGAGCACGAGGTGGGCCACGACGGCGGCGAGGGCGGCCTGCCTTCCCGAGGTGAACCGGGCGGCGGTCGCCGCGACGGCGAGCCCGGTCCCCAGGCCCACGACGGCCTCGACCAGCAGATCGGGGAGCGGGAACAACTGCCCCGAGGGAAGGCGGGAGACGACGACGGCGAAGGCGCCCAGCCAGACGGCCATCGCGACGGAGCCGGAGAGCAGGCAGCGCAGCCCCTGCCGGACCCAGCGGGGTACGGGAGCCGGTCCCGCGTTGGCGGCCACGGGGTCGACCAGCGCGAACGCCGCCGCTCCGCCGAGCAGGACGCCGCCGATCCGCATCAGGTTGAGCGCGGTACCGACCGACAGCTCGTTCCCGGCCTCGACCAGCGACACCAGGGCGGCGGTGAAAACGGTGACGGCCGCGAGCGGCGCCCAGTCGATCGCCCGCACGAGCGGCCCGATCAGGGTGAGGGCCGTGCGTGTCCGTTGGGTTCGGGTCGGCGTAAGGGACGCGCGTGTCTGGCTGGTCCCGGTCGGGGTGAGGGTTGTGTGTGTCTGTCGGGTTCGGGTCGGCGTGAGGGGCGTGCGCGCCCGTCGGGCTTCGGTCAGGGGGAAGGGTGAGTGTGTCCGCAGGGTCCCGGGCTCGGCGGAGCTCGCCGGGGGATCCCCGCTCCCGGCCACCCACCGCGTTCCTTCCCGCCGCACTCCTTCCCGCCCTTCGACCTCCCGCCCTTCGACCTCCCGCCCTTTGATCTCCCGTGCTTCGGCTTCCCGCCCTTCGACTTCCCGTGCTTCGACTTCCTGGCCTCCGATCTCCTGCCCTTCGACTTCCTGTTCTCCGATCTCCTGCTCTCTGATCTCCTGGGCTTCGATCTTCCGTGCTCCGATCGTCAGCGACATGGTGTGCCCTCCGGTTTCGAGATGGGGAACTCCCGGTCGAGACCCAGCAGCGGCAGCGCTCGTTCGAGCGTGGTGGAGGGTCTCATGAGCGTGTCCCAGTGGGTCCGGACGCGCTCGCGCGCGCCGGGGGTGGCGAGGAGCCGCCTGGCGTAACCGACCTCGGTGTCGCCGTAGTCGACCAGGCTCCTCCTGCTCAGCCTGCTGTCGATCCGCAGCGACCCGGGCCGCGTGATCGGTGACGTCTGCCCGACCAGCCAGAGCATCACCAGGGTGCGCGCCTGCCCTCGGGCGTCGCACGAGAGGTGAAATCCCGCGACGTTGAGCGACAGGTCCTCGGCGAGTCGTTTCCGCTGGTCGGGATGACCCCAGGACATGCTCGGCCGTATGGCGCGAGACTCGATGTCCTCACCGAAGAACCAGGACGAGGTCATCTGCCGGACCGGTGGCACCAGATGCCTCCGCTCCGGCGGTACGGCCCGCACCACCGGCCCGATGGCCTCCTCCCACAGCGGGATCCACGGGACGTACCCGGGATAGGCGCAGTAGGTGATCCCGGCGCGCTCCTCGCACCGGTGCGCGTCCGGCCCGAGGAAGCGGTCCCGGAGGCGTGGATCGACATCGGCCCTGGCCGCCCAGCCGGAGCCGGTCGGGGCCCCCTGCCGTACCGAGGCCGCCGTGGCCCCCGCGGGCACCGCCACGGCGACGGCCGCGACCACCGCGACCAGCGGTGCCGGCCGGATCCCGTGTCTCAGCGACGCGATCCCGCCGGCCAGGACGACCAGGGCGAGCACGTAGACCAGGTGTACGCCGGAGGGCCGGTCGGGCCAGTCGGGGTAGTGGTGCTGCATCACCGGCAGCCACCAGCCCGCCGGCCCGTTGGCCGGATTCTGGAAGATCAGGAACCCGAGCGCCGCGATGACCATCGGCCCGGCGATCAGCCAGGGCAGCCACCGGCCCACCGCCACCCCCAGCGCCGCCGCGAACGCCGAGGCGGCCACCGCGGCCAGCGGCTCGTAGAGGTCCAGCGTCCCGGCGACGGGCCCCGACAGGAGGCGGACGACGAGATGGAGGCCGAGCACCACGGCCGCCGCCAGGCCGCCGGCCAGCGGCGCCGCGAACAGCACGGCCCTCGTCCGGTGTTCCGCGCCGGAGGGCAGCCCGGCGAGGCTCTCCGGCATGCCGTGCCGGCCGTCGCGGGAGGCGGCGAGGTTCGCCACGAGCAGCACGGCTCCGGCCAGGCAGGACGCCATGCCCGTCGCGGCGATCGGATCGACGCCCATGTCCGGCTGCTGGTCGTGGCTCAGGTACGTCTGCACCGTCAGGACGAGCGCCGCCGTACCCCACAGGATCGGGCTCCGCGTCAGGCGGCGTGTCTCGAAGACGAACAGCTCCCATGACGTTCCGCGGCGGGGGAGAACCGGTGCACGGCGGGAGGGGACGCGGACGGCTTCGGCGCCCGCGTCCCGATCCTCCTCGCGGCCCGCCGTACCGCGTCCGGCGTCGTGTCGGGTGTCGTGTCCGGCACCGTGTCCGGCGTCGTGTCCGGCACCGCGTCCGGCACCGCGTCCGGTGTCGTGTCGGGTGTCGTGTCCGGCGTTGTGTCCGGTGTCGTGTCGGACGTCGTGTCCGGCACCGCGTCTGACAGCGTGTTCGGCGCCGTGCCGGGCGTCGTGACCGGTCGGGTTTCCGGCCGGGTGGCCGGTCACGCGACCGCCGCCCGTCCGCGGTCGCCGAGCAGGAGCAGGTAGCCGTCCTCGACCCCCGCCTCCGCCGGTACGCCGTCCTCCGGCCGGTCGCCGAGGGTGCGGTAGCGGCCGTCGGCCGTGCGCCAGAACAGGTGTGGCCCGGCCGGAGGCCGTTCGGACAGCCACACCCGCCCGGCCGCCGTCACGGCGAGCTCGCCGGGCGTCCCGTCGAAGACCACCCTGCCCCCGTCCACGGTCACCACCCGCTCGCACAACGCCGCGACGTCCTCGGTCTGGTGGGTGGACAGCAGCACGGTACGGCTCTCGCCCACCTTCGACACCAGCGCCCTGAACCGCATCCGCTGCTCGGGGTCGAGACCCACGGTCGGCTCGTCCAGGATCAGCACGTCCGGCTCGCCCAGCAGCGCCTGCGCGAGCGCCAGGCGCTGGCGCATGCCGCCGGACAACTTGCGCGCGCGCACCTTCGCCTGGTCCGACAGCCCCACCTCCGCCAGCACCCGCCGCACCTCGCCGTGGCGCTCGCGCCGGTCGGTGATCTCCTTCAGGATCGCCACGTAATCGACCAGGTCGAACGCGGTGAAGTGCGGGTAGTGGCCGGGGTCCTGCGGCAGGTAGCCGAGCCTGCGGCGCAGAGCCGTGCGCTGGAGCCGGTCCCGGGGGTCCAGGCCGAGGATGTCGACGGTGCCGGAGTCGGGGGCGAGCGTGGTGGCCAGGCAGCGCAGCAGCGTCGTCTTGCCCGCTCCGTTCGGCCCGAGCAGCCCGGTGACGCCCGGGGTGACGGCCAGGTCGAGGCCGTCCAGGACTCGGTTGCGGCCGTAGTGCTTGACCAGGCCCTTCACGGTGATGCTCAACGGGGCTCCCCCGGGTCGAGGCGGCCGCGCCGCCGGTGGACGAGTACGGTGAGGAGGGCGGCCGCGCAGCCGTACAGGAGCTGCGCGCCCGGCTGGAACGGGACCCGCCAGTCGCCGCCGGCCTCGGCCGCGACGGCGATACCGGTCAGCCACAGCCCGCCCGTGGTGAGCGCGGCGACCGGTACGGACAGCCGGGTGGACAGGGCCAGGCAGCCCGAGGTCGCCGCGAGCGCGGGCAGCAGCCACGCGGCGCTCAGTCCCGGCGGGGCGGGCAGCAGCGGCGAGGCGAGCCCGGCCAGCACGAACGCCACCGCGAGGACGGCGGCCGAGCGGACGAGCAGCAGGCGCGGTCCCGACAGGGGGGTGGCGGCCAGCAGTTCGTGGACGGGGTCGACGCGCGGGCCGTTGGCGGCGGCGATACCGGCCAGCGGCAGCACCGGGGCGGCCACCAGGAAGAACGGCAGGGCGTCGGCCGTGTGCCTCGCCGCGAGCACGCCGAAGGCGAGCACCGCCAGCACGGCGGCGAGCCACGCCCTGCCGAGCGCCGGCGTCACCGTCACCAGCCGCGCCACGTGGCCGGGCAGCCCGGCGAGGCGCAGCAGCCGCTCGGCCGGACGCGGCCTGGGCAGGCCGGCCCGGTCCTCAAGCCGCTGCCAGGAGCTTTCGAGCCACTCCTCCTCGTACGGGACGGCCGCCCGGCAGACCGGGCAGCCCCCGAGGTGCGCGTCGACCGACATGGCCCGCACCGGGTCCAGCTCTCCGGCCAGGTATCCGTCCAGCAGATCGCCGGGGATGTGCCAGGTGCTCATCGGCCGCCGTCCTCTCCGGGCTCGTCGTACACGCTCATGCCAGGTCCCTTCGCAGACGCGCCCTCGCGCGCATCGCGCGGGTCTTGACGGTGCCCTCGGGGATACCGAGGAGGTGGGCGGCCTCCCTGACGGTGAGGCCGTCGAGCACGGTGGCCTGGATGACCGCGCGGAGCTCGGGGGTGAGCCTGCGCATCGCCGCGTCGAGGTCACCGTGCTCCACGCCGACCAGGACCAGGTCCTCGGCCGACTCGACGGTGCTCCGTGCCTCGTCGAGGTCGTGGCCCTGGCCGATCCAGCGCGCCCCGCGACCGCGCAGCACCGAGACGAGCCTGCGCATCGCGATCGTCCAGAGCCATCCGGCGGCGTCGCCGCCGGCCGGGCTGAAGCGCGCGGCGGAGCGCCAGACGGCCATGAAGGTGTCCTGTAGGGCGTCGTCGACCGCGTCGGGGTCGGCGCAGCGGCGTGCCAGGCGGGCCCGCAGCCAGGGGGCGTGCCGCCGGTGCAGGATGCGCAGCGCGGGCATGCTCTCGGCGGCGATCGCGGCGATCAGCTCCGCGTCGTCGCTCTCGGCGGTGACGGGGGGAGGATCCCGCCGCCATGGAGGGAAAAGGCTCACACCTCATCTATCGCACGGGACGAGGGGGAGGGTTCTCTCCCCGGCCGCCGGGAGACGCCGTTCGGGGGATTCACGCCCCGCCAGGTGCCGAAACGGTTAAAACGTGGCAACGGATGGCGGCCAGGCTGCCGGGACGCGGACCCGGAAGGGTCGCCCGGGGGAGCCGGGCCGCCCGAGGTGGAGGTCGTGTAACGCTAAGGAAACGGCACGTTCATGTGCCATTGACACCTGCCGGAGCTTGGTTCTACTGTCCAGCTCAACCGGTTAAATCGTTTTTTCGTAGGAGTCCGACCACCCCCCACTTCCTGAGGAAGCGCTTATGTTCACTGTTTCGCGAAGGTCCGTTCCCGCCGCGATGGTGGCCGGCCTGCTGTCGATCGCGCTCGCCGCCTGCGGTGGTGGCACCACCAAGGACTCGGCGAGCTCGGCGGCCCCGGCGGCCCCCGCGTCGTCCGCCCCGGCGAAGGCCGACCCGAACGCGCCGATCAAGGAAGGGCTGAAGATCGCCTTCCTGCCGAAGCAGATCAACAACCCGTACGAGACGATCGTGGACAAGGCGGGGATCGAGGCGGCGGCGGAGTTCAAGGCGGAGGCCAAGGAGGTCGGCCCCTCCGACGCGTCGGCGTCCTCGCAGGTGTCGTACATCAACACGCTGACCCAGCAGGGGCACGACGCGATCCTGATCGCGGCCAACGACGCCAACGCGGTGTGCGGGCCGCTGCAGCAGGCGCGGGCGAAGGGGACGAAGATCGTCTCCTACGACTCCGACGCCTCCAAGGAGTGCCGCGACCTGTTCATCAACCAGGCCAACTCCGAGGAGATCGGCCGCAGCCAGGTGAAGCTCCTGTCGGAGCTGATCGGCGGCAAGGGGGAGGTGGCGATCCTGTCGGCGACGGCGAACGCGACCAACCAGAACACCTGGATCGAGTTCATGAAGGACGAGCTCGGCAAGCCCGAGTACAAGGACATGAAGCTGGTCAAGGTCGCTTACGGTGACGACGACGACCAGAAGTCCTTCCAGGAGACCCAGGGCCTGCTGCAGGCGTACCCGGACCTGAAGGGGATCATCTCGCCGACCACGGTGGGCATCTCGGCGGCGGCGCGCTACATCTCCGGCTCCAAGTACAAGGGCGAGGTCGTGCTGACCGGGCTGGGCACCCCCAACCAGATGCGCCAGTTCGTCAAGGACAAGACGGTCGAGAAGTTCGCGCTGTGGAACCCCAAGGACCTGGGCTACCTGGCCTCGTACGCGGCGGCGGCACTGGCCTCCGGGCAGATCACCGGGGCCGAGGGCGAGGTCCTGAAGGCCGGGAAGCTCGGCGAGCGGACGATCGGCAAGGACGGCGAGATCATCCTCGGCCCGCCGTTCACCTTCGACGCCTCCAACATCGACCAGTTCGACTTCTGACGCCGTCGGCGCGGCCCGTACCCGGAAGGCGCGGGCCGCACCCAGGAAAGGCCGGCCCATGCAGCGTGTCTGCTTCCTGCTGAAGGTACGGCCGGAGCGCCTGGCTGAGTACCGCGAGCGCCACCGCGCCGTGTGGCCGGAGATGCTCGACGCGCTGAGCGCCACCGGCTGGCACAACTACTCGCTCTTCCTGCGGGAGGACGGGCTGCTGGTCGGCTATCTGGAGACCGAGGACTTCGAGGCCGCCCGCGAGGCCATGGCCGCGACCGAGGTCAACGCCCGGTGGCAGGCCGAGATGGCGCCGTTCTTCGAGAGCCTCGACGGCCGTCCCGACGAGGGCATGGTCTCGCTCGAGGAAGTCTTCCACCTCAACTGATCGGGGACCGATTCATGATCAAGGATTCGCTGCGGGCTCAGGTCATCGAGACCCCCTCATGGGCGTACGGCAACTCGGGCACGCGGTTCAAGGTGTTCGCGCAGCGGGGGGTGCCGAGGGACCCGTTCGAGAAGCTCGCGGACGCCGCGCAGGTGCACGCGTTCACCGGGGTGGCGCCGCAGGTGGCGCTGCACATCCCGTGGGACCGGGTCGACAACTACGCCGCGCTGGCCGCGCACGCGTCGGGACTGGGGGTGCGGATCGGGGCGATCAACTCCAACGTGTTCCAGGACGACGACTACATGCTGGGCAGCGTGACCCACCCGGACGCGCGGGTGCGGGCCAAGGCCCTCGCGCACCTGCTGGACTGCGTGGACATCATGGACGCCACCGGGTCGGACACGCTGAAGCTGTGGTTCTCCGACGGGATCAACTACCCCGGCCAGGACGACCTCCGCGCCCGCCAGGACCGGCTCGCCGAGGCGCTGGGGAGGGTGTACGAGCGGCTGGGCGAGAACCAGCGCTTCCTGCTGGAGTACAAGCTTTTCGAGCCCGCGTTCTACGCCACCGACGTGCCCGACTGGGGGACGGCGTACGCGCACTGCCTGAAGCTGGGGCCCAAGGCGCAGGTCGTGGTCGACACCGGCCACCACGCGCCGGGTACCAACATCGAGTTCATCGTGGCGTTCCTGCTGCGCGAGGGCAAGCTGGGCGGCTTCGACTTCAACTCCCGCTTCTACGCCGACGACGACCTGATGGCGGGGGCGGCCGACCCGTTCCAGCTGTTCCGCATCATGGTCGAGGTGATCGGCGGGGGCGGGTTCACCGAGGACGTCGCGTTCATGCTGGACCAGTGTCACAACATCGAGCCGAAGATCGCCGGGCAGATCCGGTCGGTGATGAACGTGCAGGAGGCCACCGCCAAGGCGCTGCTGGTCGACCGCGAGGCGCTCGCCGCCGCGCAGTCGGCCGGGGACGTGCTCGGGGCCAACGCGGTCGTCATGGACGCCTACAACACCGACGTGCGGCCCCTGCTGGCCGAGGTACGCGCCGAGCTGGGACTGGACCCCGACCCGATGGCGGCGTACGCCAGGTCGGGCTACTTCGAGAAGATCGCCGCCGACCGGGTCGGCGGCGCCCAGGCGGGCTGGGGCGCCTGATGCCCGCGCTTCATGTCCGTGCGCGCATTGTGCCCGCGTCCGATGTCCGTGCGTGCCCGACGCCTGCGTCCGGTGCCCACGCACGCCCGGCACTTGCGTCCGATGCCCGTGCGCACCCGGTGCCCGCGCCTGATGTCCGTGCGCGCCCGATGCCCTTCGCGACGCCGGGGTGCGAGAGGAGAACGCGATGACCGCCACGCTCGACCGGGTGACCGTCCCGCGCACGAAGGTGGGCCTCGTGGCCGGGGGGCTGGGAGCCTACTGGCCGCAGTTCCCCGACCTGCTGCCGCAGCTGCGGCGCTCGTCGGCACGTGTCTCCGAGCGGATGCGGGAGCTGGGCTGCGACGTCGTCGACGTGGGGTTCGTCTCCGACGCGCAGGAGGGCGCGGTCGCGGCGGAACGGCTGCGCGAGGCCGGTTGCGACATCATCGTCGGCTTCCTCACCACGTACATGACCGCGACCATGCTGCTGCCGGTGGCGCAGCGCAGCGGGGCGCCGGTGCTGCTGATCAACCTGCAGCCGACCGAGTCGATGGACCACGCGAGCTTCGACACCGGCCAGTGGCTCGCCTACTGCGGCGCCTGCCCGCTGCCGGAGATGGCCAACACCTTCATGCGGGCCGGGATCGCGTTCCGGTCGGTGTCGGGATACCTGGAGGACGAGCGCGCCTGGGCCAGGATCGGCCGGTGGGTACGGGCGGCCGGGGTACGCGCGGCGCTGCGCCGGGGCAGGCACGGCCTGATGGGCCACCTGTACCCGGGAATGCTGGACGTGGCCACCGATCTCACCCTCGTACCGGTGAACCTGGGCGGCCACGTCGAGGTCCTGGAGTTCGACGACCTGCGCGTACGGGTGGAGAAGGTCACCGACGCGCAGGTCGGGGAGCGCGTCGAGCTGGCGCGGGAGGTCTTCGAGCTGGACGGCTCGGTCAAGGACGACGACCTCGCCTGGGCGGCGCGGGTGTCGGTCGGGCTCGACAGGCTGGTGGACGACTTCGCCCTCGACAGCCTCGCCTACTACCACCGTGGCCTGGAGGGGGAGATCCACGAGCGGCTGGGCGCCGGGATGATCCTGGGGGCGTCCCTGCTGACCGCCCGGGGCGTTCCCGCGGTGGGCGAGTACGAGCTGCGTACCTCGCTGGCCATGCTGGTCATGGACCGGCTGGGCGCGGGCGGGTCGTTCACCGAGCTGCAGGCGCTCGACTTCGCGTGCGGCCACGTGGAGATGGGGCACGACGGTCCCGCCCACCTCGCGATCGGCGCGCGGCGCCCGCTGCTGCGCGGGCTGGGCGTCTACCACGGCAAGCGCGGCTGGGGCGTGTCGGTGGAGTTCGACGTGGCGCACGGTCCGGTGACCGCGCTGGGCCTGCTGCAGCGGCGCGACGGGACGTTCGCGTTCGTGGTCTCCGAGGGGGCCACGGTGGAGGGACCGCTGCTGCGGATCGGCAACACCACCTCGCGGGTGGACTTCGGGTGCGACCCGGGGGAGTGGACCGACGCGTGGAGCGCGACCGGGATCTCCCACCACTGGGCCCTGGGCACCGGCCACCGGATCGCCGACCTGCGCGCGGTCGCCGACCTGATCGGCGTCGACGTCATCGAGGTCAGGCCGTAGCAGGTGGCGTCATGCCCCAACACGCGGCATGTGGCACATGGCACGCGGGGCGCCGACGGTGTCCGTGCCCGGTTCGTACTCGCGTCCGCAGGCTGCGTCCGCGTCCGCGTCCGTGCTTGCTTCCGCGTCCGTGCCTGCGTCTGCGGCTCGTGCCTGCGGCCGTGCCCGGTATGGGGGCGGGCGTTCGGTCAGAGTGCCGCCGCCCAGTCGGCCACGGTCGTGACCTCCGCCTGCTGGGGGAACACCTTCTCCGTGAGGACCCGGTGCACCTCCGGGTCGGCGTCGTGGCATCCGTCGGCGAGGACGGTGAGGCCGAAGTCCAGGTCGGCCGCCTGGCGCAGGGTGGACAACACGACGCCGCTCGTGGCGATGCCGGTCAGGACGAGGTGGCCGATGTCGCCGGCCCGCAGCAGGACGTCGAGGTCGCTGCCGGAGAAGGCGCTGACGCGCCGCTTGGTGACGACGATGTCGCCGGGTTCGGGTGCCACGTCCGGATGGATCCGGGTGGCCTCGTCGTCACCGGCCGTGCCCGTGGCGCGTGCGAGCGGGCCGAACATCTTGTTGCGGGCGCTGACCTCCGGGTATCCGGAGCGGAACCCGACAACCGCGTAGATCACCGTAAGGCCGCCCGCCCGGGCGGCGCCGATCGCCTCGCGCAGGCGCGGCAGGTAGGCGGGATCGGGATAACGGTCGACGACGACACGTTGGACATCCATGACGAGGAGAGCGTGCTTGGCCACCGTCGTCCTTCCTGAGGGCCTCTGTACTGCTGAAATTAAGTCATCACTTGATTACTTGGTAACGTAGCCACGTTCCAGGGGTATGTCAACGAGTGATTACTTAGTCCGGCGTGCCGTCGCCGAGCCGTATCGCGACGGGACATCGGAGTTTCGTGCGGGACGACGTGCGGAGGAGGTCGCCGGTGGCGACGAGAGGAACCGGCGGCCCCGCGGACGGCGACGCCGACCCGCCCAGCGCCGGAGAGCCCGCCGGGTCCCGGCCGGGCGCGGGTCCCGCGACGCCTTCCGGCGACGCCGACCCGCCTGCCGCTGGACCTCGGCCTGCCACCGGACCCCGGCCTGGCGCGGGCTCCGCGACGCCGCCGGGCGACGCCGATCCGTCCACCGCGGGACGGCGGCCTGCGGGCGCGGGCTCCGCGACGCTGTCGGGCGACGCCGACCCACCTGTCGCCGGACAGGCGGCCGAGAGTCCCCGGAAGCGGGACGCGGCGGCGACCCGTCGGGCGCTCCTGCGGGCCGCCCACGACCGGTTCACCCGTCTCGGGTACGACCGCACGACGCTCCGGGACGTCGCCGCCGACGTCGGGGTTAACCTCGCGCTCATCAAACGGTACTTCGACTCGAAGGAAGGGCTGTTCAAGGCGGCGCTGGCGTCCACCCCCCGCTTCCCGGGAGGTGGAGAGGAGTTCCCCCGCGACAGCGCCGCCCTCGCCGAGGCTCTCAGCCGCCAGCTGTCGGCCGACGCCTGGCCGGAGTTCGGCGAGCACCCGGTGCTGATGTTGCTGCGCGTCTCCGGGGACGAGCGGGTGGACGGCCTGCGCAGGCAGGCCTTACAGGACTTCAGCCGGCAGGTGCTTGAGGCCTCGGGCGCGCAGGGGGAACGGAACGACGAGGAAAACCTGCTGAGGGCGCAACTCGTGGTCGCGCTCGGCGTCGGCGTCGCCGTCGTACGGTCGGCCGTCGGGCTGCAACCCCTGCGCGACGCGACCTCCGACGATCTGGTCGGCCCGCTTCGCGACGTCGTCAACAGCCTGCTCGCCGCGCCCCCGGACTGAACACTCCCGGACTGAGCATTTCGGGTCTGAGCGCCCCCGGTCTAACTACTCCGGGCCTGAGGGACCCGGTCTGAGCACTCCGGGCCTGAGTGCGCCTGGGCTGAGCACCTCCGGACCCCGCCCGGCGTGACCGTTCCAGCCGACCGCGCCCTGTGTGAGAGGACCTCAACGTGAGACCTCAACATGAGAAGCACCTCAGCATGAAAAGACCTCAGCCCGGCGGCTCGGACCCGGCTTCCCGGGCCGGAGAGGGGGCCGGGGGTGAGGGAGCCGGGGTCGAGGGGGCGCGCAGCGGGTCGAGGCGGCGGATCAGCTCGATCGCCGCCTCGATGATCCGCTCCGCCTCCGCCTCGCTGTCGCAGGTCGCCACCTCGCGGCCCGCCTCGCCGATGACCGACGTCAGGACGGCGGCCGTCAGGCGGTCGAGGGAGGTGCCGCCCGCGCCGAGCAGGACACCGTTCTGCCGTACCCACTCGCGACCGCGCGTGCGGCGCATCAGCTCGAACCCCGGGGGCCCGCCCCCGTCCATGAACAGCCGGGCCAGGTCCCGCCGCTCCCACGACCCCTCGAGGAAGGCGCGGGCACCGGCGACGAACAGCTCCAGGGGGTCGCGGACGCCCTCCTGGCGGGCCTTCGCCACCGCGGAGGCCGCGTTCTCCTCGTGCTCGGCCTGGTGCCCCTCCCACAGCGCGAGGAACAGCTCGGTCTTGCCGCCGAAGTGGTGGTAGAGGCTGCCGATGCTCAGTCCGGCGCGCTCGACGACGTCGGCCACCCCGGCGTCGGTGAAACCGTGCTCGGTGAAGACCTCCCTGGCGGCCCTGAGCATGCTCGTACGGGTCTGCGCCGTGCGGCTCCACTCCCAGCCGCCGGGCTTGCGTGTCATCTGTCCCTCTCGCCGTCCGCCGGGCGAAGGACCTCGCGATCCCGTCTCGCCCGATGATGGTCCCGTGTTCAGGAGGGGCTGGGGATCCCGTTGCCGCGGAATCCGCGTCCGGCCAGCACCTCGTCGAGGGAGGGGACGGGCACGGAGTCGCGCGGACCGGGCTGTGCGAGCTGGATCAGCACGCCGTGGGCCTCCTTGGGGTGCAGGAACACCTCGCGCCACCTCGGGTCGTCCCGGTTGAGGCCGTGCAGGCGGTAGCCGCGATCGGTGAGCAGGGAGACGGCGAGGTCGATGTCGTCCACGTGGAAGTTGAGGTGGTGCACGCCGCCCCGGCCGCGCGTCAGCTCGAAGAAGCTGTCGAAGAAGGGGGATCCCTCGAGCGGCTCCATCAGCTCGATCTTGCCGCCGCCGGGATAGGTGAGCTGCAGGGCCCGGTAGCCGCCGATCTGGTTGTCGCCGCCACTGCGGAAGGTCCCGCCCAGCAGGTCAAGGTAGATCGGCAGGAGATCCCTGATCCGCGGTGCCGCGACGGCGGTGTGGTCGAAGACGGCCCCGAGTTCCCGGAGTTCCGGTGAGACGTCGTGCACGTGGGCTCCTCGCGGTCGGGGCCGGAAGACCGGCCAATCCTAGAATCACATTCTAGTGGCCTCGCCCGTACTGCGGTACGGCCCGCCGCCGCGCGGCGACCTCTCCACGCAGGTGGAACACCGAACGGAACGCCGAGGGCAGCGGACCGGA
This sequence comes from Streptosporangium sp. NPDC002524, assembly GCF_040295985.1. Classification (NCBI taxonomy): domain Bacteria; kingdom Bacillati; phylum Actinomycetota; class Actinomycetes; order Streptosporangiales; family Streptosporangiaceae; genus Streptosporangium; species Streptosporangium sp. NPDC002524. The sequence goes on from NZ_JBEOWK010000014.1 coordinate 213,155, forward strand.
ACACCGAGCGGAACGCCGGGGAAGATCGGCCGCCACAGAGGAGATTCGAACCCCTGCCCCCTTCGACGCGAACGAAGATCCTCCCGGTGCTCTTTCGCCTGCGGTACGGCCCTGCCTCCTGGCGTAAGAAGGCCATCCGATGCACCGTTTACCTCGGCCGCCACGGGTAGGCGGGGGGCCACACACTGCGCGATGAGGAGAGCCCGCACATGACGAGCGAAGGACTGTGGAGCTATCGCGAGGGCGTTTACGGTCCCGACGAGACGATGAGCGTCATCGGCTTCGACGTGGAGGCCGTCGACGGCAAGGTCGGACTGGTGGAGGAGGAGAGCAATGTGACCGATGACAGCTACGTCGTGGCCGACATCGGTTCCTGGCTCTCCGGCAAGAAGGTCGTGCTCCCGGCCAGCACGGTGATCCGGATCGACCGGCAGGAACGCAAGATGTACATCGCGCGCACCAAGCAGGAGATCCAGGACGCGCCGGAGTACGACGCGGCGACGTACCGGCAGAGCGTCTACCGCCAGGAGCTGGGCGGCTACTACGGCACCTTCTCCGCCGCCCTCTGAGCGGTACGTACGGGTAACAGAGCACAACAGCGACGAGACGGCGCAGCACCAGGGAGGGCCCGCCCGCCACCGGGCCCTTCCGTCCGGTGGTCGCGTCGCCGACCGGCGGCGGGGGCGCGATCCGCGATCCGTGAGACGTCTCGGGGGCGGGGACCGGAACGGTCTCCCCCCCCGCGGAGACCGTCCATCGGGTCCGGTACGCGTCTCCCGGGACGGTCAACACGATCGACGTGGCGAAGAAGGTCCGCGAACAGAGAGGCGTGGGGCGAGATGCCGACGATAGGCCTGGTGGGAACGCTGGACACCAAGGGGTGGGAGTACGCCTGGCTCCACGACCGGTTACTCGCCCTCGACTGCGACGTCGTCCTGGTCGACGCGGGCATCGGTGAGGCGCGGGTGCCCGCGGACGTCGGCAACGACCGGGTCGCGCTCGCGGCCGGGACCGACGTCGCGGCGCTGCGCGCGACCGGCGACCGGGGAGCGGCCGTCACGGCGATGGGGGAGGGCGCCGCGGCCGTCCTCGCCGAGCTGTACGCCCAGGGCCGGCTCGACGGCGTGCTCGCGGTGGGCGGCAGCGGCGGGTCCTCGATCGCGGCGCGGGCCGTCAGGGACCTGCCGATCGGCCTGCCCAAGCTCATCGTCTCGACCATGGCCTCCGGCGACGTGTCCCCCTACGTGGGGGCCAAGGACGTCACGCTGATGTACAGCGTCGTCGACCTCGCCGGGGTCAACCGCGTCTCCGTGCGCGTCCTCGGCAACGCCGCGGCGGCGATGGCCGGCATGGTGAGCATCCCGTCCCCGGTCGTCGAGGACGACCGCCCGCTCGTGGCCGCCTCGATGTTCGGCGTGACCACGCCCGCGGTCGACGCCGCCAGGGCGCGGCTGGACGAGCTCGGCTACGAGGTGCTGGTCTTCCACGCCACCGGGTCCGGCGGGCGGGCCCTGGAGTCGCTGGCCCAGAGCGGCCTGCTCTCCGGCGTGCTCGACCTCACCACCACCGAACTCGCCGACGACCTGGTCGGCGGGGTCCTGTCGGCGGGCCCCGGCCGGCTGACCGCGGCCGGAGCGCGCGGCGTGCCCCAGGTGGTCGCCCCCGGCGCGCTGGACATGGTCAACTTCGGTCCCCGCGACACCGTCCCCGAGTCCTTCGGCGACCGCCTGCTGTACGTCCACAACCCGACCGTGACCCTGATGCGGACCACGGCCGAGGAGATGGCCGAGCTCGGCCGCCGGATGGCCGTCAAGCTGAGCGCGGCCACCGGCCCGACCGTGCTGTTCGTCCCGCGCCGCGGCGTCTCCGCCCTCGACGCCGAGGGCGCGCCCTTCCACGACCCCAAGGCCGACGAGTCCTGCTTCGACGCCCTGGACGAAGGGCTGCGCGGCTCGGCCGTCGAGGTCGAGGAGCTGGACCTGCACGTCAACGACCCCGCCTTCGGCCGCGCCATGGCCGACCGGCTGCACCTGATGATCGCGGCGAGGAACGCGGCATGACCCGGGTCGTCACCGGAGGTGCCGGGTGAACCGGGAGGACGTCCTCGCCAGGCTGCGCCGTACCGTCGCCGAGGGGCGGCCGGTCATCGGCGCGGGCGCCGGTACCGGGCTGTCCGCCAAGTGTGCCGAGGAGGGCGGCGTCGACCTGATCATCATCTACAACTCCGGCCGCTACCGGATGGCGGGCCGGGGCTCGCTCGCCGGGCTGCTGCCGTACGGCGACGCCAACCAGATCGTCGTGGAGATGGCGGCCGAGGTGCTTCCCGTCGTCAGGGACACCCCGGTGCTCGCCGGGGTGTGCGGCACCGACCCGTTCCGGCTGATGCCCAGGTTCCTCGACCAGCTCGCGGCCATGGGCTTCGCCGGGGTGCAGAACTTCCCGACCGTCGGCCTGTACGACGGGGTCTTCCGGCAGAACCTGGAGGAGACCGGGATGGGCTACGACCTGGAGGTCGAGATGGTCGGGCTGGCGCGCGAGCGCGACCTGGTCACCGCCCCCTACGTCTTCGACCCGGACCAGGCGCGGGCCATGGCCGAGGCGGGCGCCGACGTTCTCGTCCCGCACGTCGGCCTCACCACCAAGGGCAGCATCGGCGCCGGAACCGCGCTCTCCCTGGACGAGGCGGTCGAACGGGTCCAGGCGATGCGCGACGCCGCGGTGTCCATCCGGCCCGACATCCTCGTCCTCTGCCACGGCGGTCCCATCGCGGAGCCGGAGGACGCGGCCCACGTGCTGTCCCGTACGGAGGGCGTGGCGGGCTTCTTCGGCGCGTCGTCGGTGGAACGCCTGCCGACGGAACGCGCCATCACCGAACAGGTGCGTGCCTTCAAGTCACTCGACCTTTCCCGGTAACCGCTCATGGCGGTGCGTGATCGCCTCGCGCGGTCCGTCCGTACTCCGGCCGAAGCGGGACGAGGGCCGAAGCGGGACGAGGGCCGCGGCGGCGATCCGGGTGATCCGGGTGATCCGGCTCGGGTCGAGGTCGCCCCCACCGTCGCCCCGGCCCCGGCGAGGTCATGTCGGGGGAGTGGGAGGGATATCCTGCCTGCGGTTCCCGAACCACGTGACCGGAGGAGTCGATGCTGGGATGACGGCAGGGCGGCCGATGCCCACACAGGACGACGTGCTCGGATACTTCGACACGCTGTCCAACTGGGGGCGGTGGGGCGACGACGACGAGCTCGGCACCCTGAACCACATCACCGACGACGTCCGGCTGGCGGCGGCACGGGCCGTGCGCCACGGCAGGAGCGTGTCGTGCGCGTGGGAGGTCGCCGTACCGGCGGAGATGGAGCGGTCGACGACGACGTGCCCGTGCGCCGCCGACATGCCGGGGGCCGAGAACATGCCGGTGGCGGCATTCCACAACGACCGGCGCTGGGGCTTCTCGTCCGAGCGGCTCGGCATCACCTTCCACGGCAACACCGTCACCCACGTCGACTCGCCGTGCCACCTCTTCTGGGACGGCACGATGTACAACGGGCGGCCGCACTCGCTGGTCGACGCCGAGACGGGATCGGGGTGGGCGGCCGTCACGGCGGCGGCGAACGGGATCGTCACGCGTGGGGTCCTGCTGGACATCGCGAAGGTCCGCGACGTGCCGTGGCTGGAGCCGGGGCAGGGGGTGTTTCCCGACGACCTCGAGGAAGCCGAGCGCCGACAGGGGGTGCGGGTGCGACCCGGCGACGCGGTCCTCCTGCGGACCGGCTACGGCCGCCTCCGGCACGAGGCCGGTGACGCCGGCGGTTTCAAGCAGGCCGGCTGGCACGCGTCCTGCCTGCCGTGGCTGCGCGAACGGGGGGTCGCTCTGATCGGCGCCGACACCCCCCAGGACGTTCAGCCCTCGGGGTACGAAGACGTGTTGATGCCGGTTCACGCCGTGAGCCTCGTCGCCATGGGTCTGTGGCTGCTCGACAACTGCGACCTGGAGGCGTGCGCGGCGACGGCCGACGAGCTCGGCCAGTGGGACTTCCAGCTCGCGGTCGCGCCGGTCCGCCTCGCCGGCACGTCCGGCAGCCCGGTCAACCCGATCGCCACGTTCTGACCACGGTCCGCGAGGAGACGCGACGCCGTGAAGGACCCGGCTCGCACCCGGTACACGGTCGTGGCCGGTGAGGACACGCCGTGTCGGCCGGGACCGGGTGGTCAGAGGTTGTAGCCGCCGGAGACCTCGATGTCCTGGGCGGTTATCCAGCGGCATTCCTCGGCCAGCAGTGCCGCGATCACCATGCCGATGTCGTCGGGTTCGCCGAGGCGTCCGAGGGCGGTCCTGGCCGCGATCGCGGGGATCACCTCGGGATAGCGTTCGAACGCGTTGTCGGCGATGCGGGTGCGGGTGGAGCCGGGAGAGACGGAGTTGACGCGGATACCGCGCGCGCTGAACTCCTTGGCCAGATAGCGGGTCAGCACGACCAGGCCGCCCTTCATGGTGCCGTAGGCGGAGTAGCCGGGCTCCATGCCGGAGAACGTGGCCGCGCTGCTCGCGGTGTTGACGATCGCGCCGCCGTCGGCCAGCAACGGCAGCAGGGTCTGGGTCAGGAAGTACGGGCCTTTGAGCAGCACCCGCATGAGCGTGTCGAACGTTTCCTCGGTCGTGTCCTCGAACATCGCCATGTGGCCGAACCCGGCGTTGTTGACCAGGAAGTCGAAGGTGTCCCGCCGCCAGGTGTCGCGCAGCGCTCCGGCGACGGACTCGCGGAAGGCCGGGAACGTCTCCGAGCGGCCGACGGCGAGCGGCAGCGCGACGGCCGTGCCGCCGTCCTTCTCGATCGTCGCCACCGTGTCCAACGCTCCGGGCTCGTTGCCGTGATAGGTGAGGATCACTCCCGTTCCGCGCCTGGCGATCTGGATGGCGGCGCTCTGCCCGATACCGGAGCTGGCACCGGTGACAATGGCGACCTGCATGATTGGACTCTCCTGTTCGTTCGTGGAACGGCACCGCTCGGCGGTGCCGGGTTTCGTGTGGTCAAGCCGTCGGGCTCAGGGCCCCTGGTGTGTTCGAGCCGTTCGGTGTGTTCGAGTCGCCGGGTTCGGGGCCCGGGGTGTGTTCAGGCCACTGCGTTCAGGACGCGTGGCATGTTCGGGCCGCTGCGTTCAGGACCTGTGGTGTGTTGAGGACGCGTGGTGTGTTCAGGCCGCCGGGTTCAGGCCGCCGAGTTCAGGACTCGGGTGAGCCAGTCGCCGCGCGTCCGGCGGGCCGTGGCCGAGACGCGGGCCTGCGGGTACAGCGCGTCGAACCCGTGGAAGCCTCCCGCCCAGACGTGGAGTTCCGCCTGGCCGCCCGCCGCCCAGATCCTGGTGGCGTAGTCGACGTCCTCGTCGCGGAAGACCTCGGCCGTGCCGGCGTCGATGTAGGTGGTCGGCAGGCCCGAGAGGTCACCGGCCACCGAGGGGGAGACGTAGCCGGGCACGTCCCGACCGGCGAGGTCGCCTAGGTCACCGAGGACCGATCGCCATCCGAACTCGTTCATCTCTCGGGTCCAGACGCCTTCCCCGCCGGAGTACTGACGGCTGGAGGTGGTGATGTTGCGGTGGTCGAGCATGGGGCAGATCAGCACCTGGGCGGCGATCGCCGGAGCGCCGAGGTCGCGTGCCATCAGCGTGACTCCGGCGGCGAGGCCACCACCGGCGCTGGCCCCCGCGACGACGATGCGGGCGGGGTCGATGCCCAGCTCGCCGGCGTGCTGGGCGACCCAGAGCAGGCCGTGGTAGCAGTCCTCGACCAGCGTTGTGCCGCCCGCCTCCGGCGCCAGCCGGTAGTCCACGGAGATCACGACGGCGCCGAGCAGGTCGAGCCAGTCCAGGGGGATGTCGATCTGCGAGAAGCGGTCTCCCATGACCATCCCGCCACCGTGGATCCAGTAGACGCACGGTGCGGCCGTGGTGCGATCCGTACCGGCGGGGCTGAGGACCGACAGCGGGAGCCGCGTGCCGTCCGGGACGGGGATGGTGAGCTCCCTGCGGTCGACGGCGCGGCCGTCGAGGAGGGTGTCGATCGGCGTCGAGGGGTATCGGCGCAGCTGGGCGAGCACCTCGGGGTTGAGCTCTGACATGAGCGGCATCTCCGCGAGGAGAGCGCGCAGCTCGGGGTCGAGGTCGGGGCGTGCCGGTGTCACGGTGAGGTCCTTTGCCATGGTGTGCTCTTCTCGCTGGGGTTCGCTGGGGTTCGCTGGGGTTCGCTGGGGTTCAGCGAGGTCGGCCGGGGTTTGTTGGGTTCGGCGAGGCCGCCCGGGGGCTGGCGGGGTTTTCAGAAGGCGGCCTTGCCGCCGACCGGCACCTCGTCGGTGTACCGGGACTCTCCGGCGAGCAGCGGCTGGAGCTTCGCGACCAGCGCCCGCGCCTCCTCGGTCGCGAAGAACCTGCCGTGGGCCTCCTCGCTGGTCCAGCCCTCGGTGACGGAGACGATGTCCGGGTCTCCGGCCGAGCGGCTGACCAGGAAGACGACGCAGTCCTCGTTCGACAGGGACGGCGCGTCGAGCAGGAACGCGACCAGCTCGTCACCCTTGCCGGGGCGCGCGGTCATGGTGGCGTGGAAACCGTGGAAACCGTGGAAGCTGTGGTCGGCGGTCATGGGGGCATCTCCTCATTCGTGGAGCACTTGTGCGCTCCTGGGATTCCGATAAGCCCATGCAATCATCATGACCAGCGGAAACGTTAGAATGATGCTCCCGATCTCTTGCCTGATCCTATCGCTGTGGGAATTATCGGGCTTGTGCTTCAATCGGGTCATGGACCTCGATGAGCTGCGTTCCCTGCTCGCCCGCCATGCCCGGCCCGACATGACCACCGACATCGACGGCGTCCTGGTCTCGAAGGTCGAGCACCCGGATCCGCCGTCGCCGTCGATGTCGGGTACGGTGCTGGCACTCATCGCGCAGGGCGCGAAACGGATCGCGCTGGGCGACCGCGTGTACGAGTACCGGGCCGGGCAGTATCTCGTCGCCTCGGTCGACATGCCGATCACCGGCCACTTCACCGAGGCGAGCCCCGAGCGGCCGGCGATGGGCTTCGGCCTGATCCTGCACCCGGCCACCGTCGCCGAGCTGTTGCTGCAGGCGGCCCCCGGCGACCTCCCGCCCGGTGGCGGCACGCCGTCCGGCATGGCCGTCAGCGACGCGCCCGGCGCGCTCGTCGACGCGGTGATCCGGCTGCTGCGCCTGCTCGACCGGCCCCGCGACGTGGCGGTGCTCGCGCCGCTGGTCAAGCGGGAGATCCTCTGGCGGCTCGTCACAGGCGAGCAGGGCGCCGTCGTACGCCAGCTCGGCCTCGCCGACAGCAACCTCACCCACGTCGCGCGGGCGGTCCGGTGGATCCGTGACCACTACGCGCAGTCCTTCCGGGTGGAGGACGTGGCGCAGCTGTCCGGGATGAGCGTGTCCGCCTTCTACCGCAACTTCCAGGCGGTCACCGCGATGAGCCCCATCCAGTTCCAGAAGCAGATCCGGTTGCAGGAGGCCCGGCTGCTGCTCGCCACGCATCCCCACGACGTCACCGGGGTCGGCTACCGCGTCGGCTACGACAGCCCGTCCCAGTTCAGCCGCGAGTACCGCCGCCAGTTCGGCGCGCCGCCGAGCGAGGACGCCGCCCGGCTGCGCGGATCGGCGCCGCACACCGCCCCGGCCCTGGTGTAGTCGCACGCCACCCCGGCCCCGGCGCGGGAGCCGTCCGAAGGGCCGGGCCGGACCGGGGACGGGGTGGACGGCGACCGCCCGCGCGGACCCCGCTGAACCGGCCCGTACCCAGGTGCGTAGCTGGGGGTGTCAGAGGCGTGAACGTCCGTCAGGAGGCCCCGTTGGCCGGTCCCACCGATCGCAGCCGAGTGCGCACCGCCGCGCACAGCCCGTCGTACTTCTCGCTCATGCGGGCCGCGCCGGAGCAACCGGAGCAGGGGGAGGAGCTGGTCGACTTCTGCGTCCCCTGCAACCCGTACTTCCCGACGCCCGAGGTCTTCGGCGTCCTGGAGCAGAACCTCGGCACGATCCTGAAGTTCCACCCCAGCGACGCCGACACGATCACCGCCGAGCTGTGCGGGGTGCTGGGCCTGAACCCGCAGACCGTGGTGATGGGCAACGGGTCGACGGAGCTGATCACCTGGATCGACCACCTGATGGTCAGGGAGAGCCTGGCCGTCCCGATCCCCACGTTCGGCCGCTGGACCGACCAGCCGATGGAGACCGGCAAGCGCGTGGACATGTATCCGCTGCCGGAGAACCAGGGGTTCGCGCTGGACGTGGACGCCTACGTCAACTTCGTCCGGCACCGCGGCTCCCGGGTGGCGGTGATCTGCAACCCGAACAATCCCGACGGGGGCTACCTGCGCCGCCACGAGGTCATCGCCCTGCTCGACCGGCTCGTCGACCTCGACCTGGTCGTGGTGGACGAGTCGTTCATCGACTTCGTCGACGCCGAGCCGTACCCGAGCGTCGCGAACGAGGCCGCCATCCGGCCCAACGTGGTGGTGCTGAAGAGCCTCGGCAAGAACTTCGGGCTGCACGGCATCCGTTTCGGCTACATGGTGGCCAACCCCGCGCTGGCGGACAGGGTGCGGCGCGCCCTGCCCAAGTGGAACCTGAACTCTTTCGCCGAGACCGTGGTCTTCATGATCCGCCAGCACATGTCCGAGTACCTGGACAGCCTCCGGCTGCTCGCCCTGGACCGCGAGTCGATGCGCTACCAGCTGACCCGGGTCCCCGGTCTCACCGTCTTCCCCTCCCAGGGCAACTTCCTGCTGGTACGGCTCCCCGGGGGCAGGGACGGCGCCGCCCTGCGCGACCAGCTGCTCGACGAGCACAACCTGTTCGTCCGCGAGTGCGGCAACAAGCTCGGCATGACCAGCCAGTTCATGCGCCTGGCGGTCCGGCCGGAGCGGGACGTGCGGCGCCTGATCAGCGGGCTGTACGCCGTCCTCTACGAGAGCGGGAACAGGTCGCTCAGCTCCGCACCCCCGCCCCTGCCGACCCCCACACCCCTGTACGACCCGCTGCCCGCGTCCCTCTCGACGCCCCTGCAGACGCAGAGCCTCCTGGCGCAGACGCCCCTGTACGAGGGCGACCGCCGCTTCGACATGCTGTCGGCCCTGCCGCCCTCCGTCTGAGACGCCCGCGCCCTGCCGACTCGGTCCTCGGGCGGTTTTTCCGTACGGACCTGGAGGAACGCTCCGGGGCGCGTTGACGACATACTCTTCTTGTTGTAGTAAGAAGCGGACGGCAGAGGGATCTCAGCGAGGAGGCGCGCGATGCCGGACGCGGTATGGATCCTGGGCGGCCACCAGAGCGACTTCGCCCGCAACTGGTCGAGGGCCGGTCAGGGGTTCGCCGAGCTCACCGGCGAGGTCGTGCGCGGCACCCTCGACGACGCCGGTCTCGCCCCCTCCGACGTGGACGTCATCCACGTCGGCAACGCCTTCGGCCAGCTCTTCACCGGGCAGGGACAGCTGGGCGGCATGCCCGCCACCGTCGAGCCCGAGCTGTGGGAGGTCCCCGCGGCCAGGCACGAGGCGGCCTGCGCCTCCGGGGGCGTCGCCGCGCTGGCCGCCATGGCCGACATCGAGTCCGGACGCTACGACTGCGCCCTCGTCCTCGGCCTGGAGCTGGAGCGCACCGTGCCCGGCGACCTCGCCGCCGGGCACCTCGGCGCCGCCGCGTGGGTGGGCCACGAGGGGCAGGACGCGAAGTTCGTGTGGCCCCACATGTTCAGCGCCCTCGCCGACGAGTACGACCGTCGCTACGGCCTCGACGACGCCCACCTGCGGGCCGTCGCCGAGCTCAATTTCCGCAACGCCAGGGCCAACCCCAACGCGCAGACGCGCGGATGGACGTTCACCGAGGCCAGCTTCACCGCCGACGACGAGGCCAACCCGGTGGTGGAGGGCAGGCTGCGGCGTACGGACTGCAGCCAGATCACCGACGGCGGCGCCGGGGTGGTGCTGGTCGGGGAGCGCTTCCTGTCCCGCCACCCCGGACTCGCGCGCCAGGGCCGCCTCGCGCGGGTGCTCGGCTGGGGACACCGGACCGTCGGGCTCCCGCTGGCGATGAAGCTGGAGCGCAGCCGCGACGAGCCGTACGCGCTGCCGCACGTGCGCAACGCTGTGCTCGACGCGTTCTCCCGCGCGGGCGTCGGCGGCGTCGACGACCTCGACGGCATCGAGACGCACGACTGCTTCACCATGTCGGAGTACGCCGCGATCGACCACTTCGGCATCACCGGCCCCGGTGAGAGCTGGAAGGCCATCGAGAACGGCGACCTGGAGATCGGCGGGCGCATCCCCGTCAACCCGGGCGGCGGTCTCATCGGCGGCGGCCACCCGGTCGGCGCCACCGGGGTACGGATGCTCCTCGACGCCGCCCGCCAGGTCACCGGCCGGGCCGGTGACCACCAGGTCGAGGGGGCGCGCAGGTTCGGCACGCTCAACATCGGCGGCAGCACCACCACGACCGTCAGTTTCGTCGTCGGAGCCGAATAGGCCCGGGTGGAACGGGCCGGTCGGGTGAGGCGAGCCGGATCCGGGCAGACTGGGCCGGGCATGGCCGGGCGAAGTGAACCGGGCGAAGCGGACCGGTTGAAGTGAGCCAGGCCGAGCGTGGCCGGGCGAAGCGGGCCGGTTGAAGTGAGCCGGGCCGGGCGTGGCCGGGTGAAGTGAGCGGGCATTCCCCGCGCGGTCCGGTCGTACGAGGGCCCACGAGGGCCCGCGAGGTCCGGTCGTACGAGGGCCCGCGCGGTCCAGGCACACGAGGAGAAGGCCAATGGACGTCGAAGTCGTCGGGCGCGTGCTCTCGACCCTGCCCCAGGACGACGACCACCCGTACCGGACGGGTCCGTGGCGGCCGCAGACCACCGAGTGGCGCGCCGAGGACCTCCAGGTCGTCGAGGGGGAGATTCCCGCCGACCTCGACGGGGTCTACCTGCGCAACACCGAGAACCCGGTGCATCCCGCGCTGGAGCGCTACCACCCCTTCGACGGCGACGGCATGGTCCACGTCGTCGGGTTCCGCGACGGAAAGGCCTTCTACCGCAACCGCTTCGTCCGCACCGACGGACTGCTCGCCGAGCGGGAGGCGGGCGGACCGCTCTGGGCCGGGATCGCCGAGCGGCCCGCCGGTTCCCCGCGCCAGGACGGCTGGGGAGCCAGGGGGCGGATGAAGGACGCCTCCAGCACCGACGTCGTCGTGCACGCGGGGGTCGCGCTCACCAGCTTCTACCAGTGCGGCGACCTCTACCGGCTCGACCCGCTCACCCTGGAGACGCTCGGCAAGGCCGAGTGGGGCGGGGCCTTCCCCCACGACCTGGGGGTCTCGGCGCACACGAAGGTCGACCCGCACACCGGGGAGCTGCTCTTCTTCAACTACGGCACCACCGAGCCGTACATGCACTACGGCGTGGTCGGGGCCGACGACCGGCTCAGCCACTACGTGGAGGTCCCGCTCCCCGGGCCGCGACTGCCGCACGACATGGCCTTCACCGAGAACTACGCCATCCTCAACGACTGCCCCATGTTCTGGGAGCCCGAGCTGCTGGCCAGGGGGCGGTACGCCGCCAGGTTCCACCCCGAGCTGCCGACCCGGCTGGCCGTCGTTCCCCGGCGCGGCGGCCCCCGGCCGATCCAGTGGTTCGAGGCCGACCCCACCTACGTGCTGCACTGGGTCAACGCGTACGAGGAGGGCGACGAGATCGTCCTGGACGGCTTCTTCCAGGGCGACCCCGAGCCCAAGGACACCGGCGAAGGTGGCGCCTACCAGCGGATGTTCCGCTTCCTCGCGCTCGACCGCATGCAGACCCGGCTGCACCGCTGGCGGCTGAACCTGGTCACCGGGCGATGCGAGGAGGAACGGCTGACCGACTCCATCACCGAGTTCGGCGTGCTCAACAACGCCTACGGCGGGCGCCGCTACCGCTACGCCTACGCGGCCACCGGGCTGGAGGGGTGGTTCCTGTTCGACGGGCTGGTCCGCCACGACCTGCTCACCGGCCAGGAGGAGCGCTTCGGCCTGCCCGCCGGGGTGTACGGCAGCGAGCCCGCGATGGCCCCGCGTACGGGATCCACCGCCGAGGACGACGGTTACCTTGTTACGCTGACCACCGATATGAACGAAGATCGTTCCGAGTGCCTGATCTTCGACGCGGCGAGGGTGGCCGACGGTCCGCTGGCCAGGCTGAGGCTTCCCGAGCGCGTCTCCAGCGGCACGCACGCCACCTGGGCGGCGGGCGACTCGATCCCCGGCTGGCGTGACGCCGAGTCACCGGCCCACGCCCTGAGACTGTGACCGGCGTGCCCCGGCCCGCGAGAGTGGGGAGCGGTGTCGCCGGTTCCCCCGGCGCGGACGCCTCCGGCCGCGTGGCCGCGAGGGCCGACGCCCCCGGTGCCCCCGACGCCCCTGGCGCACCCGATGCCTCTGGCGCCCCCGCCGGTCGCGACGCGGAGGGGCCGGAGTTCATCGGCCCCGCTGTGATGGGGTCGGAGCTCATCGGTCTCGCTGCGATGGGGACGGAGGTCATCGATCTCGCTGTGGCGGGGAAGGAGCCTCCCGGTCCTGCCCTGGCGGGGATGAAGGTCACCGGTCTCGCCGTGGCGGGGGCCGTGGTCGCCGGTGGTCCCGTCGCGTCGCGGGCGAAGGCCGCCGTTCCCGGTCCCGGAACCCCGGGAGGGGACGCGGCGGCGAAGGGCACCCGGGACCGTGGCCTACAGGAGACGCGCGTGCTCGTGCACCCCGTGGACCGCCCCACGCAGCTTCCCCCGGGGCACACCAACGCGGTCGGCCTCACCCTGGGGCTGATCGGCGACGAGTGGAACCTGCTGATCCTGCGCTACGCGCTGCTCGGGGTGCGCCGCTACGGGGAATGGCGGCAGGAGCTGCCCATCTCGCACGCCGTACTGACCCGGAGGCTGGCGTTCCTCACCGAGATGAGCGTCTTCGAGCGGGTCGAGTACCAGAGCAGGGCCAAACGGTTCGAGTACCGGCTGACCAAGCGGGGACGGGACCTGTGGCCGATGCTGCTGTCGGTGTGGGCGTGGGAGTCGCGCTGGGTGCCCGAGCACCAGGAGTCGCTGCCCAGGATGGTCCACCGGCGCTGCGGCCGGGAGTTCCTGCCCGTCCTCACCTGCGCCGCCTGCTCGCGTTCCGTACGGCCCCGCGACGTCGTCGGCGGTTTCGGGCCGAGCGGCACCTGGGAACGCTCGGTGCCCGCCGCCACGACCCGGCGCCGCTCCGGCTCCACCGCCGACGGCGGCGCGGGCATGTTCCCCGAGACGATGGCGCTGGTCGGCAACCGCTGGTCGGCGGCGATCCTGGGAGCCGCCTTCCAGGGACTGCACCGCTTCCGCGACTTCGAGCGGCACCTGGGCGCCCCGCCCACCATCATCGCCGACCGGCTCCGGGTCTTCTGCGAGCTGGGCGTCTTCGAGCAGGTGCCCGGCGCCGAACGGCCGGACTGGCTCAGCTACCACCTCACGGAGAAGGGCCGCGCCTTCTTCCCCGTCACGATGACCGGCATCGACTGGGGACAGCGGTGGTTCCGGGCGGCCGAGGGACCCGCCCTGGTCTACACCCACCGGGCGTGCGGGCGTGACTTCCAGATCCAGCTGACGTGCGACGCCTGTACGGCACCGCTGCGCGGGCACGAGATCGTGGTGCAACGCCCGGCATGAGACGACTCGACGGCACGGGCCGGCCTCGACGGCTCGAGATCGGGTTCGGGCTCGGGCTCGGGCTCGACAAGTTCGACGGGGCCGGGCGGCACCACCCGCCCGGTGAGCCCGCTGTGCGGGCGGTGCCGGTCCATCTGCGCGACGAGGCCCACAGCCGCGACCGCAGGCCGGGGCTGCCCGACGGATCCGGCCGCGTCTTCGAGATGATGTGGGCCGCCCCCAGGCTCACCGCGCGGCTGGAGGACCTCGGCCGGCAGATGACCGGCGCGCTCGCCGCCGTGCTCGCCGAGGAGACCGGAGCCGCCCCGGACGACCCGGTGCCCCGCGTGGTGGCCTGGCGGCTCGGCACAGCGGCCCGGTCCGAGATTGAGCCCACCGCAGCCGCCGGGGACACCCTCGACTCTCCTGGAAGACACCCCTGACGGCCACCCGACGCGTGCTCGTGCCCGACCAGGACCACGCCCTCCTCACCGTCCTGGCATGGAGGAGATCCGCAGCCGGACACAGCGCACCCGTTACCGTTGCCTGATGCACACCATCGAGCTGACCTGTGACGACATGCTCGACTCGGCGGTGCGCGCGGCCTGGGACCGGCTGGCGGCCGAGGGACTGCCCAGCCAGGCCCGGCACCCGCACCCGACCAACCGCCCCCATCTGACGCTGGCGGTCTGCGAACGGCTGCCGCCCGACGCGCCGGCCGCGTTCGCCGAGGCCTTCGGTGACCTGCCGGTGCCGGTCAGGCTGGGGCCGCTGCTGCTGTTCGCCGGCCGGGCGCGGGTGCTCGCCTGGGGCGTGGTGCCGCAGGCCCGGCTGCTGGCCGTACACGCGGGGGTGTGGCGGGTGCTGGGCGGCTCCTGCGGCGGCAACCCGCTGCACGCGCCGGGACGGTGGCTCCCGCATGTGACGCTCGCCCGCAACCTGGACGCCGCGACCCGGGCGCAGGCGGTCACGGTGCTCGACGGGCTGGCCGAGGCCACCGGGGCGTTCTGCGGCGCGCGCAGCTACGACGTCGCGCTCCGCACGACCGTCCCTTTGGCGGGACAGGGCTGACCAGGGCTGATCAGGGCTGACTAGGGCTGACCAGGCCTGTCACCGCCGCCCCTTCCGCGTCGGGGTATGCCCAAGGACATGAGCAAAACTTCGCGGGACAAGGACGCCGCCGCCCGGATCCTCCGCCAGGCCGTCGTGCAGACCCGCCCGGTTCCCCTCGCCGATCGCGCCGTCCGGCGCCGAGCAGGGCGTACCGGCCGCGTCGAGGACCGCGGCCGGGTGGATGGCGCTGCCGGCTGAATTCGCCGAGCAGGTACGCGAAGGCGAGCTGGGCCGCCGGCACTGCACCACGAGGAGCTGTGTCGCCGCCTGGCCGACGTCGCGGCCGCGCTCGGCGAGGCCTGCCCCGGCGGCCTGGAGCACCTGCGGCGCAACGCCGGCCGCCGCTCACGATGACCGCGCCGCCGGCGTGGTCCCGGCCTCCAGGCAGGGGTGCCGTCAACCAACGTGTCACCAGCCGCCAAACCCGTTCTGACCTGGGACGCCTCGGCTAACAGTAGAAAAGCCAATAGCGCTACCGGGCGAGTGATGAGGCCCCGAGCTGCGCCGTTCGGACCTGCGATGACGGGGGTTGTCACGGGTCAAGGTGCTGGATTCGGAGACCGTGCCTCTCCGCAGATCGAAGCTGTCTGCCGCCTTCATGTGTGGCCGGACGGATGGCGTCTGGAGAAGACCTCTGAGGGAAAGAGGCGTCTGGTCGAGGACAGCGCTGCCGACGACCCCTTTGATGTTCCGCAGGAGGACACCTGAGGGAGCGGAAGTCCGGCAGCAATGTGAGGCTGGAGACGCCGTGCGTGATGTCGCTGCCGCTTGGGGAGGTCGGCCGCGGCTGAGGGGTGCCGTCGGCCCCGTGGCACTGACAGGCTTCGGGGCATGATCAGACACGACATGGGCGGCATGCGGCACGTGGGCGGCTGGTAGCCGTACGGCAAGCCGAAGGGCCCGAACGGGGAAGGAGGGTAGGCCCTTCGGCGTGCAGGTCGGAGACGCGCCCGGTCGTGCGGGGCGTCAGTCTGCCGATCCCTCAGTAGCCCTGGCCGGTGAGGTAGTCGGCGAGACTCTCGACCGTGCTGTTGGCATTCCCCGCTACCGCCGTCTCGGGGTGGTGGCCCACGATGACGGTCCTGTTGGCCTTCGCGACGGTGATGCCGGTCCTTCCGGATCTGGCGTAGATGCTTCTGTCTTCGGCTTTCGTGAGGATGTACCTGTTTCCGGCGACGTGAAGGCCGTCGCCAAACGCGCGGTCCTTCACGGCCTCGTCGCCCGTGACGATGCCGACGATTACCCGCATCTCTTCGGGTGTCGGGTCGAATCCAGGGCTGAGGGCATAGAACACCTCGTCGGTAAGGCTGTAGATCCCCGCTTGGTCGATGTGGCCACTGCCGATCAGGCTGTCATCGACGTATGTCTGCCAGCCGGTGTCCATGCTGCCGCTCCTTGCGCTCGTGGTTTCACGCCTACTGCCCGTGAGGGGCGTCTTGGTCATCGTCGAGCAGTGGGAACGTGCCATCAAGGGGGTCGGGCGGCCGAGCTGAGCCCAGCACTATCGACGTCCTGGTACGCGCCGTACGACAGGACGCCCGTGATGCCGAAGCGCGCGGCGGGGGCAGGCTCATGGCCGATCACCGTAGCGATCTGCGAGGCCACAAGTCCGCGCACCCGCCGACATCATCTCCGCGTACAGCAGGGGGGCGGGTGTCCTGTCCGGGCGTAGTCGTCGTACTGGCTAGTGTCTGACCCGCGAGATGTCAGGTAGTTCCGAACGATCGCCGCCACATCTGTCCGGGGTAACTCTGCGTTTTCGGTGTACTGCCTTCCCGGGATTCCGCGGCGAGGGGATGAAACAGGACGGGCAGGTGCGCCTTCACGTCGGCACCACCGACTTCATGACAGAGCGGATGGCGGCTTCTTCAAATCCGCATCGCTGTCGCGCACAGGTATAGCGCACCTTGAGCAGTTGGCCACGTTCCGTCACGGTGAGCAGAACTGTTTCGCCAGTGGGGAAGCTCTCCATGTCGGGGGCGTATTCGATATAAAAACTACGCAGCACGTAGCCGGGCGCACTGGCGCCCACCACCACCTTCTCGCGTCCTTCCAGCACAAAATCGGAAGCGTCTCGGGCGGACTTGAGATGCTCCTCCACTGCGTCTTCCAACGAGGCTGCGTGCGGGAGCAGGGACACCTGGTATTCAGCCCACCAACCGAAGGGCCACCATGGCGGCTTCGCGGTCAGACCCACCGGGAGGCGTTGGCCGGGATCGACATCGATTCGCCAGCCTGCCGGATAACCGATTCGAAAGCCCTGCACGACGTGGTACCTCACCTGCGGTTCCACCCTGTCGCCACCTGCGAGCAGACATGTCAAAAAAATCACCAGGAGGATTCGCGGGATCCGTCTCGCTCCCACCGCCGCCGCCTCGTGGTCCCGGGAGGGCGGGCCTAGGGATTGCGTGCCCATTGGGGCCCCTCGTCAGGCACAGGACGGTCATTGGAACAGGTCCGCGTTTTCGGTGAGCTCTCGTTCGGCGCCGCGTACGCGACCTCGAAATCACCCGCCAACGCGGGATTCCCACCGGATGACAGGTCGGCCATGCCTGTCATCCTCCTATGTCAGTTCTCTCCCGGCGCGGGATTACTCCGAACGTGTTGCGCGCGGAGATGATGTCAGTGGGTCGCACAGACTTGATGTCAGTGATACGGGCCTCACGCCTGCGCGTAGAGCTCCGGCGAAATCGGCGTAGAACCAGTGCTGATCGCACCGCCCTGCGCGGGCCTCGCACCGTCGTGGTCAGTTCTGGGGACAGAAGACGGCTTCGATGAACTCCTCCACCGGTTCGTCCAGCTGGTTGGTGTCGGCGAGGTTCAGCGACATGCTCACCTGGGTGGTGGCCTGGCGCGAGGACCACGCCTGCGTCCGGTAGCCGGGGAACGAGCCGGTGTGCCCGTACCTCAGCCCCGCGCGGGAGGTCTTCCTGCCGGTGACGCCCAGCCCGTAGGGCCGGTCGTCGGTGATCTTCAGCATCTGCGTCAGCTGCTCGGCGGGCAGCAGGCGGCCGGACAGCAGTGCGGCGTACAGGGTGTTGACGTCGGCCGCGGTGGAGATCATCTCTCCGGCCGGTCCGGCCTCGGCCGGGTTCAGCTCTGTGACGTCCTGCGGCTCCCGGTGGCCGGGGAAGGTCGCGTAGTGGTGAGCGTGCGGGCCGGGGATGGCGATGTCCTGTCCCGGCAGGATGGTCTGTTCCAGCCCGGCGGGGACGATCACTTGATGGGTCAGATAGGTGCGCCACGGCCGGCCGGTGACCTTCTCGATGATCAGGCCGAGGATGGCGTAGTTGGTGTTGGAGTAGGCGTGCTCGCTGCCCGGCGCGAACGCCGGCCCCCGGGGTGCGACGCTCGCCACCAGGTCGCGCGGTTCGGGGGCCGTCGCGCGCAGCCGCTGCGGTGTGAAGGGCAGGCCGTCCGCGTAGTCGGCTATGCCGCTGGTGTGATTCAGCAGGTTCCGTACCTTGACCTTGCCGCCGTCCGGCAGGAGTCCAGGCAGGTGGGTCTCCACCGTGTCCTCCAGCGAGAGGCGCCCGTCGGCGGCCAGCTTGAGTATCCCGGTCGCGGTTACGGTCTTCGTGATCGACCAGGCGCGGAACCGCCCGTCCACGGCCGGAGGAGCCGCCCCGCCGCGTTCGGCCTTTCCGCTGGACAGCCGGTAGGTCCGGCCCTCATGGCGGACTTCGGCGAGCACGCCGACCGCTCCGGCTTCGACGATCGCGTCAAGGCGTTCCCGCAGGAGGGACCGGTAGACCTGGGGGGACGCAGGGGACACAGGGGACACAGGGGGCGCGGCGGAGCAGCCCGTGGCCGGCGTGGGCGTGAGTACGGGTGACGGGCGGGTCTTCCTGTAGGCGTCCTTGAGGCAGATCTTCCCGTCGCGGAAGCGCCACAGGTCGATGCCGTACTCGCGGTATGGCGAGCCGTCATCGGCGACAAGGTGGTATGTCCAGGTGCGTACGGCCCATTCGCCGTTCGTGAGCGGCTCGCCCTGGTCGATGACCGCACCGGCATCGTGCTCGAACATGGCGCGGAAGCCATCGGCCAGCTCGGCGTGACCGCGGAAGGTGCGGCCCGGCTCGGGGCCGACGGACGCGGAGTAGACCGCGTCCTCGGTCATCAGCTCCAGCAGTCCGCCGATGTCGCGCCTGGTCCAGGCGTCCGCGAAGCGTTCCAGGCACTCACGGCGGCTCGTCTCAGACATGGTCGTTGTACTCCTGTGCGAGGTAGGTGTCCAGGTCCGGGCCGCCGGGGTTGGCGAGGATGTGCGTGATCCAGGCGCGCCGCTCGAAGTCGGTGACGCTCAGCTCCCACACGCACCCGGCCGCCTCGCCCGGGTGCGGCGCGAAGTGCTCCGGCCGGTCGGCCGGTGCGGACAGGATCCGCTGGTGGACCTCGTTCTTCTCGGCCCACCAGCAGGCCAGCGCGTAGCAGAGCCGGGGCGCGTCATGGGCGATGACGAACCCGACACCGTACCGGCCGGGTGTCACGGCAGGCGCGGGGAGCACCTCACGGGCGGCACGCAGGGCGGCCTCGGCGACTTCCGCGCGGACAGGCCGCCCGTCCGGTGCGATCGTGTACAGCTTGACCACCCAGTCACCCACCTCGGCCCGGCGAAGGAAACGCACGGTGCGCGGCTGGTACGGAAGATCACGCAAGGGCGGTTGCACGCAGCTCCTCCTTAGTTAATAAGGTATTCTCTTCTGTTTCCCTTATATATAGAGCCTATCGGAGGATTTCATGCCTGTGCAGCCCCTGGACGCCGTCAACCGCGTCCTGCTGGCGGAGCTCTCCCGCGACGGACGCAAGACGGTCCGCGCGCTCGCCGCGCTCGTGGAGCTGTCCGAGCCCTCTGTACGCGACCGGCTGGACAAGCTCTCCCGGGACGGAGTGGTCACCGGCTACCGCGCGATCGTCGAGCCGGCGGAGGTCGGCGCGGGCACGGCCGCGTTCGTCGCCCTGCGCTTCAGCTCCGAGCCGGGGGCCAAGGCGGAGGTCAACGCGGCCCTGGAGCGAGAGTCGTGCGTGCTGGAGGTGCACGAGGTGGCAGGCGAGGACTGCTACCTGATCAAGATGAGGGTGGGCACCACCGTCGAGCTGGCCGACGCGCTCGACCGTATCCGCGCGATTCCGACGATCTCACACACCAATTCCACGGTCGTCCTGCGCACCGTCTTCGAACGGCCCGTCGTCATCGAGGCCGGACAGCGGAACTGAACGGGACCCACGCCCTGGTGGTCACAGGGCCGCGGAGGCGGTCAAGGCTCTCCTCGGCCGTCGGTTGCACGGCAAGGCGGTCCTCGACATCGGCCGAGCCCGCCGTTCCGGCCTGCCGGGCCGGGACGGCGGGCTCGGTCCATCCGTTCCGGCGTGCTGGGCCGGGACGGCGGGCTCGGGCCATCGGGCCGGCGTGCTGACGGAACCGGCCGGGGCTCAGCCGGTGGCCGGTGCCCGGCCGATGCCCGCCTCGACGCGCTCGACGGCGACCATCGCGCCGAAGGCGAGCAGGTGCAGCAGGCAGTGGTCGGTGTACCGGTCGGTACGCCAGCGGGCGACGTCGTCCTCGGTGATCTGGTCCGGTGCCAGCGCCGCGAGGATCGCGAGGGTCGCCCCGGCCCGGTCGCCGGGTGTCAGCGTGTCGAGCGCGGTGGCGGGCCACCCGTCGTCGGCGGGGAGATACCCGCCGAGGTGACGGCCGACGGTGTCGCGTACCACCGCGCGAGCCTCCTCGGACAGCAGGAACCCGCCCTTCGCCGCCGAGTCCCGCAGTGCCGCGTACGCGGGGCCGACGGAGCTTTCCCCCGCCCAGGCGGGTGCGGGTCCCGCGTCGCCGTCCTTCAGCAGGAGAAGGCCGTCGCCGGAGGCGCGCGGCTCGACGGCGCGGGCGATCGGCGCGCCCTCGAAGGGGCGCGCGGTGTCCGACTCCCGCATGCCGCCGGGAAGCAGGTGCTCCGCGAGCAGGATCAGGACCATGCGGTTGACGAAGTGCAGCGCCAGCGCGGTCCCGATGTACTCCGGGGCGAGCGCCTCGGGGACGGGCGGCGCCCCCGGGGCCGCGGAGCCCGGCGTGCCGGTGCCCCTCGCCCACCGGACGACGGCCGCGACCTCCTCGTCCGCCGGGTCGTCACCGTGGCGGAGCGCCTGCGCGACGTCGCCGCCTCCGGACAGCTCCAGGAAGATTAGGTGTCCGGCTATGTCGTACTCGGCACGGTTGACCTGGGAGACGGAGACCGCGACGGCCTCCTTGTTCCGGCGGGGAACGGACCCGGCCAGCAGCGACTCGCGCAGCAGGGCCCAGCCGGGGGCGAGCAGTTCTGGTGCGGGGGACATCATCATGACCGCCGGGCCGATGCTGCTGAACTCGGCGTTGACCTGTTCGTAGACGGCGGCCACCTGTCCGGTGGCGGTCTCGGGCGGCACCGGGGTGATGTGGCGGAAGAGCGAGGGCATTGAGCGTCCTTTCGCTGACGGTCGCGCTGCCGGAGGTACGTGCCCGCGCACACCGGCCCAGGACAGGCAGGGGCAGGCAGTGACAGATCGGGATGGTGCCTCGACGGGTCCTCCCGAATGAGCGCGGGCTGTCGATCGTCGCCCCTGTGGCGGCCCGCGGTCATGGTGCCCGGGAAGGCTCTTTCGGTTACGCCACGGAGAGCAGGGGAGGCGGCGGGACTACCGCCCCGGGATTAGCGGGACCGCCGCATTGGGACGCCGCACGGTGACGCCGCACCGGGACGCCGCGTCGAGACCACCGCCCTCGGACCACCGCCCCGGGACCGGTGCCCCGGGACAGGTGCCCCGGGACAGGTGCCCCGGGACCGGCGCCCTGGGGTCGGCGCGACCACCGCGCCGGGACGCCGTCGGGACGCATCGGGACGCGTCGGGACACCGTTGGGACGCCGCCGGGACACCGTGCCGGGATGCGAGGTCGGTCCGGCCCTTCGGGGGTCCTCGCTCCTTTTCTGTCATGGGCCGTCGGTAGCGTGTGGGGACGTCAACCGAAGGGACACGGAGATGGACGGCAGGCATCCCGCACTCGCACGGCTCGACACGCTCGTCGGGCGGTGGGCCGTGCAGCCGAAGGTCGAAGGCGTCGGCTCGGCGTGGGCCGAGTTCGCCTGGCAGGAGGGCGGCGCGTTCCTGCGCCAGTACTCCGACACCGATCCGATCCCGCCCACCACACCGGACCCGTGGCGGGACCACGCGCCGTTCCCGACCACCGCCCTGATCGGCCTCGACGACACGGCCGGGGAGTTCACCATGCTGTACGCCGACGCCCGGGGCGTGTACCGGGTCTACCGGATGACGTTCGCCGACGGCAGGTGGACGATGTGGCGGGACGCGCCCGGGTTCAACCAGCGCTTCACCGGCACGCTGAGCGCCGACGGCGACACCGTGGACGGGCGGTGGGAGATGTCGGAGGACGGCGTGACCTGGAACCTCGACTTCGAGCTGACCTACACCCGCGCGCGCTGAGGGGCCGGACCGCGCCCGCGCGCGCTGAGGGGCGGGACCACGCCCGCTGGAGGGCCGGACCCTGCCCGCGCGTCCGAGGACATCCGGGAGGTATATGCCCGCGTGCGGTGGAGGCCGGTGTCGGCGGTACGGAACATGGCCGAGGCGTGGGACGACCTCGACTGGCAGGGGCCGCGTGGTCGGGCTGCTCGCACCGGACGGCGTGCCGCGCAGCGTGACGCGGGAAACCCTGCGCGGACGCGAGGCCATCGGCGAGCGCCTCGCCGTCCTGGCCGTCCCTGCTGTCCTCGTCGTCCCCGCCGACGGCTTGGAGCGGCTCACCCCGCACGTGCGGGCGCCGGGGTGATCGACGGCCGGGGCGTTCCTGGAGCGCCTCGACGTCTTCGACGTCCGGGGGGCATCACGGCGAGGTCCCGGTCGTCGGCGTGCTGAGCGTGGCGGCCGGGCCGGTCACCGAGTGGCTGGAATACTACGACCGGGCCACTCCGCCGCGCGGGATGGGTCTCGGTACGGCCTTCGCGGCATGACGACCCCCGCCCCGCACGGCTCGGGGCCCCGGCTCCGCGACGCCGGGTGCCGGGGCGCCGGGCTCCGAGGTGTCCGAGGTGTCCGGGCCGGGCGCGTCCGGCCACCGTCCGTCCGGCCACCGTCCGTCCGGGTCCGGCTCGTGGGGGGCCGGACCCGGCGGGCCGCGCCGCCCGTACCTCCGGCGACCTCCTCCCTTCGGCGACCTCCTCGCGTTCGCCGCCCCGGTCGCGCGACATGGGCCCGGTATGGCCCCGGTCGCGCGGCGTGGGCCCGGCGCCCGGAACGGCCCGGCCGCGGGCGGGCGCCCCGGACCGTGGTTGGGAAATCGCACACCGTATCCGCGGTGTGCTTCCCCGCGTAATGTGCGAGGTATTGGACACTTCGTGTCATCGCATACTTACCGAGCGCAGAAATCGCCGATCGCGCGAAATCCAGAGTGCACGTGCGGAAATCAATGACCGTGACCTTTTCGTGGCCAACCGTATCCGTGAACCGTCATCCCCTTCCTGGGAAGTGGATCGTTCCCATTCCGGGGAAAACCCGTATGGAATACGGTGAGAGCCAGGTCGGAGCCGGGAGGAGCAGGGCTGCGGATCTCCCGTACGGCGGATTCCCAGCGTGTCCGGGTGATCGCAGCCTGCTCCCGAAACGTTCCGTGGGTGCGGGAATCCAGAGGGTGTCCGGACGATGTGAAATTAGTTCGGATCTGTTTCGTGAAGAATATTCAGATGAAATCCGTGCCGATAGGTTGATTCCTGACCCATAATCGCCGTCAAGAACATTAAAGATCGTGAAAGGGAGCGCTGCGTTGCACGGCAGAACCTCTCCGTTGTTCATCGGCCGGAAGCGGGAGCTCGACTTCCTCGGCGAGGCGTGGGGGGAGGCCAGACGCCGTGACGCGCGGATCGTGGGTGTCCGGGGGGCGTCGGGAATCGGCAAGACCGAGCTGGTCGAGCGCTTCCTGCGTACCGTGCCCGGCGTGCGGACCGTCCGCGCCTTCGGCGACGAGGACGCGCTCGCCCACCCCTGGGGAGTGCTGGAACAGATCGCCGAGCAGCTGCCGACCCCGGCGCTCGCCAGGACGCTGTCGGGCCAGGCCGAGGCCGCCTTCATCGGGCAGGCCCTCGCGGCGGAGTTCGCCGCCGCCGACGCGCTGATCGTGGTCGTCGACGACGCGCACTGCGGCGACCGGCAGTCGATGGCCGCGCTCCGCCTGGCGGCCCGGCGCCTGCGCAACGCCCAGGTCATGCTCCTGATCGTCCACCAGGCCCCCGGGTACGCGACGGGAGCGGTACCGGACGCCCCCCGCCTGGAGCTCCACGAGGGCTGGGAGCGGATCTTCGACTCGGCGCAGGGCCGCCTGCTCCAGGTCGACGGGCTCCCCGCCGACGATCTCGTGAGACTCGCCGTCGCGACCGGCCACGACGGGCTCACCCCCTCCGGCGCCAGGAGGCTGCACGAGCACACCGACGGCAACGCGCTGCACTCGGTCCTCCTGCTGGACCAGGTGGAGATGCACTCGATCAACTTCGGCAACGGCCCGCTGCCCGCCCCCCGGGGCATGACGCAGGCCGTCGTGGCGCGGCTGGCGTCGTGCGACCGCCGCACCCGCGAGGTCGTCGGCGCGGCAGCGGTGCTCGGCCGCCGCTTCGGCCTGGCCGACCTGCGCGCGCTCTCCGGCGTCGCCGACGTCACGACGCCCCTCGAAGAGGCCGCCGGCGCCGGGCTGGTCAAGGAGATCCCCGGTACGGGAGCGCAGGAGTTCGCGTTCACCACCCTGCTCGTCTGGGACCGCATCTACTACGACTCCGGCGTCGAGCGCCGCCGCGCGCTGCACCGCAGCGCCGCCCTGCTCGGCGGGCCCGGCGCGCTGTGGCACGGGATCGCGGCGTCCGGCGGTGGCACGGACGGCGAGCTCGCCGCGCTCGCCCAGGAGGAGGCCCAGTTCCTGCTGTCGCGCGGCAGGCTCCCCCTGGCGGCGGTGTACGCCCGCCACGCCGCGGACCTGACCCCGCCGGGACCCGACCGGCTGCCCCGGCTGCTGACGGCCGCCGAGACCCTGCTGGTCTCCGGGGACGCCACCGTCGCCCGGCGCTACGAGAGCGAGATCCTCGCGGCGCCGCGCGGCCCCTGGCGCGACTACGTCGCCGGCTACCAGGCCCTGATCTCCGGGCGCGTCGCGGAGGCGAAGCTGCTGCTGGTCCAGGCCCTCGGCGCCGTCGGGCACGACAGGCCGGAGAGCCCGCACGCGCCCGCGGACCTGCGGGCGCGCATCGCGGCCCAGCTCGCGATCATCGGGGTGGTCGAGATCTCCTACCCCGAGATGGTCGAGTACGGCACGGCGGCCGTCGCGGCGGGCAGCCACGAGCCGTGGGTGCGCGCGTTCGCCTGGTTCGCCCAGTCCCTGGGCTGGACGCTCGCCGGACGGGCCGAGGAGGCGCTGGCCTCCCTGGTGGACGCCGACCTGCCGGGTTCGGTGGCCGGGCTGGACGGGCTGGTGGCCCGGGGGATGATCCGGCTGTGGACCGACGACCTCGAGGGCGCGTCCGCCGACCTGCGCGAGAGCGTCGCGCGGGCCACGCGCGGCGAGGCGCTGCGGGTCGGCCAGGCGCTCGGCTTCCTGGGCGAGGTCGAGTACCGGCGGGGCAAACTCGACGACGCCGTCCAGTTCACCCGGCTCGCCGTCGGCGACGCCGAGGAGAACGAGCGGGTCTGGGACTACGCGATCCTGCACTCCCTGGCCTGTTACCCCCGCGCGGCCCGGGGCGAGTGGGACCAGGCGCAGGAGCACGCCCGCCAGGCCGCGGACTGGGCGCCGATCGTCGAGAGCAGGGCGAGTCTCGCCTACGCGGCGGGCGCGCGCGCGGCGATCGCCCAGGCCCAGGGCGACGTCCATCGGCTGCTCAGCGCGGCCGAGGCCATCGAGCTGCACTACGACTCCCTGGAGCCGGGCACCCACCTGTTCGGCCCGATCGGCGCCGACGCGCTCTCCCTGCTCGGCAGGGCCGACGAGGCGGACGTCGCGCTGGGCGTCTTCACCGACAGGGCCGCGTCGAGCGGGCGCCTCTCGACCCTGATGTCCATCGCCAGGGTGCGGGGCCAGATCGCCGCCGCCCGGGGCGACCACGCGGGTGCCGTACGGGAGTGCGAGGAGGCTCTCTCCCTGGCCCGCGAGGTGGGGCTGCCGATCGAGGCCGGCAGGATCGACCTGGTGACGACGCGCTCCCAGCACGCCCGGGGCCGTCACGCCGAGGCGGAGCGGCTGCTGAGGCGGGCGCTCGTCGCCTTCAACCGCACCGGCGCCGCCGCCTACGCCGACCTCGCCCTGAGGACGGCCGCGGAGCTCAGGCTCTCCGTGGACGGCCCCAACGCCGCCTTCAGCAGCCTCACCGGGGCCGAGCGCGAGGTCGTGGCGATGGTGTGCGAGGGCCTGACCACCCCGCAGATCGCGCAGCGGCGCTCGGTGACGACCAGCACCGTGGAGACGCAGCTGAACCGCATCTACGCGAAGCTGAACGTCGGCAACCGGCGCGAGCTCCGCGCCGTCCTGTCCGACCCCGACGAGTGACCGGCGAGTAACCGGCGAGTAACCGGCACCGCGGCATCCGGCTCGCGGGAAACGGCTGCGCGACCGCGCCCTCCTACGGGCCCTCGTACGGGCCCTCGTACGGGAAACACGCATGTCGGGGTACAGGAGTCGGGCATGTCAAGGTTTGTCGTGTCATCCGTAGGGGTGGTACCTGGACGCCTTCCCGGTTCCCGGCGATTACCGTGAGCGCTTGCCAGAGCGCCGGGAGAGCGGCGCCGCCGACAGGAGGCCGGAATGCGGTTGACCATCGACGTCCAGAGGACCGCCACCGGTCACATCGCCGGGACGGTCGAAGCCGATGACTCCGCGCCTCCCGTCCCCTTCCACGGCGTCATCGAGCTGGTCACCCTCCTGGAAACCCACCTGGACGGATGATCGCGCGAGAGGGCGCCGTGTGCCCGCCGGCGCCGGAGGCAGCCGTCCACGGAGTGTCACGCAGGGGGGAGAACATCAGATGGGCACCACGTCCCACCTAGGGAGGGAACACCGCCGCCGACCGGCGACGGGCCGCGCGCGCCGCCGGTCACCGATCATGACGGCCCCGCGTGCCCCACGGGCCGCGCGGGGCACGCGGGGAAAGCAGGACGCGCCGGTCGGGCGGGCCGGAGGGAACGGCCGCGCGGGGTGTGCCGGGGCCGCCGCGTGAACGCCACCATGACGGTCTTCGTACCGCCGACCGAGAGCGGCCACGACCTGCTGGACAACTGGATACGGCCGATGTGCGCGAGGCTGGGGGTCCGCCTGGCGGTCGCCCTTCCCGGCGCGGGCCAGGACACCGCGCTCGCGGCGCAGCGGGCGTCGACCTTCGTCGTGTGGGACTGCTCGGTCGAGGGGCCCGAGGACGTCTACGCGGCCTTCAACATGCGCGCCAAACTCGACCCCGGCAGCATCGTCCTCAGCCGCACCCCGCTGCCCCGCAACGTGCTGACCCGCGCCTGCCACGCCCCCGCCCACGGCGGGACCCTGGGCAACCCGGATCTGGGCGAGTGGCTGGAACGGCGCCTGCGCCGCGTGCTGGGCACGGTCCGGACGCCCGCGCCGCGCCTGCCCGAACCCCGGGAGCACTACTGGATGTTCGACAACCCGGCCGACTACTTCCTCAGCTTCCACGGTGACCACCGGCGGGAGGCGGAGGAGTGGCGCGCGGGCTTCGAGCGGGCGCACTCGGTCACCGTGCGGATGGTGCCGCCCCGCGAGTACTCCTACCCGGCCGAGGTGGTCACCCGGCAGCAGATGTGGGAGGGCGTGGCGCGGCTGATGTACGAGATCATCGCGACGGGGAGGTCCATCGTTCATCCCGCGCCGGACTACTTCTCGTCGTTCTGGACGGTGAGCGAGCTGCTGGCCACGCTGTGGCTGCTGCCGCGCGGCCCCAAACCGCCCATGATCACCTCCGCGTACGCCGCCCGGCCCTCGGGCGGCATCCGGCGGCTGGAGCACCTCACCGCCCGTACCGTCCTGGGCGTCCCCGTGCTGGGCGACGCCCACGCCGACCGCTTCGCCAGGCTCATCAACCACGCCGACCCGATCACCACCGCCCCGGAGATCCGCAGGCCTCCGGCGGGCGGGGGAGAGGCCGTCACCGGGACGGTGAAGCGGGTCGGCCGGCACGACCCCGAGCTGGCGATCTCACGCTTCTGGGACGAGATGCGGGTGCCCTGCCCGGTCTGTACTCCCCGGGGCAGGGCCGCCGCGAAGGTCGACTGGGACCGGCACATGGACCTGTCGTGGGACGAGCGGGGCGTGGACCACTACGGCTACTTCACCGCGCGACGCGAGGAGCTCGGCACGGGAGGGATCCGCTGCCCCGGGTGCCGTACGCACCTGAGGCTCGTCAACGAGCACGGCGTCCGCACGCTCTGGACACCGCTCCCCGAGGGGGAGCGCGACCGGGACCTGCCGGTCATCCAGCGCGACCCCGTCTGGCAGGTGCTGCCGGACGGCCCGCCGGGCGCCGGGCGGCTTTCCGGGAGGAAGGACACCGACGCCCTTCTCGACCTGCGGCGGGACAGGGGGTCAACCGCCGAGACGAGATGGGTCCCGGCGCGCAGCCCCGCCTAGCCGGGTGAGGGGTCCCTCCGGGGGCTCGTCACCTCGCGAATGGGAGCGTTCCAAAACAATGGACTCGGCCTGGCCTGGCCCGGTCCGGCTCGGTCTGGTCCGGCTCGGCCGGGAGGGGCGGGACGGATCCCGTTCACACCGCCCAAGGAAAGTCCCCACCTCAAGGAGAACGGTTGACTTCCTCTCCACGGCCGAAGCCGGGGGATTCCACCCCTCACGGGCCGGGCCTCCCGCCTCGCAGGGCCGCGCCACACGTTCCGCCGCGCGACCGGCCGAGATCGATGGTTGTCCCGCCGGTCCGCCACACCGTCCGCGACTCCTCCCCACGGCCAAAGCCGGAGGTCTCCACGCTGGAGGTATTCGATGAACGCCATCCCTTTCCGGTTCGCGGGCCGGGGCGCCGGGGTGAGGTCCCGGTGAAGGCGGACCGCGAGCGCGACCTGGCCCTGTCGCTGAACCGTCGTTCCAGCGGGCTCGCCGCCGCCGGACGCCACGAGGAGGCGCTCGCCGCGAGCGCGGAGGCGCTGGAGATCACCCGGCGGCTGGCCGGGGACGATCGTGACACCTATCTTCCCGACCTTGCCCTGTGCCTGGCCGGAACGGCGATGCGATACGTCCGGCTGGGCCGCAGGCACGACGCGGTCCGCGCGGGACGCGAGGCGGTGGCCGTCAGGCGCGAGCTGGCGGAGACCCGTCCCGACGAGTACCTGCCCCACCTCGCGGGTTCGCTGAACGGCCTCGCCTGCGACCTGGGCCGGATCGGCCTGCTCGAGGCCGCCCTGGACGCCGCCCGCGAGGCGGTCGGCATCTACGAGGAACTCGCCGCCCGGAACCCGGCGGCCCACGAGCCGAGCCTCGCGATGGCGCTGCACACGCTGGCCCAGCGGACGGCGTCACTGGGGCGGCTGGAGGACGCCGTAGCCCACAGCGGGAGAGCCGTCTCGATCCGGCGGCGGCTCGCCACGGAGAACCCGCCCGCCTACTCGGTCGCCTTCGCCACCGCGCTGCACGGTCTCGGCTGGCAGCTGGCCGCGCTGGGACGCCGCGAGGAGGCCATCGCCGCCTACGCCGAGTCGGTGACGATCCGCCACCGGCTGGCCCGCTCGGCGAACGCCCAGGCCGCCGACCACGACTACCTGGCCGCCGTGGCCGGGGAGTGGGCGGACCTCCTCATGGACGCGGGACGCATCCCGGCCGCGATGGAACCGCTGGAGATCGCCAGAACCGCCTCCCTGCACGCCGGTGACACCGAACGGGCGAACCGCCTGGCCGCCCTGATGGAACGTGCCGGAAGTAGCCGCGTCTGAGCCTCCGCTTCCCGTACAGGACAGGTCGGCTCCAGGCGCGGGCCCCGTACGGAAGGGTGAGGACGAGATCCGCGTCCCGCGCGGGGAGGAGGGGACTCGCGCGGGCTCGGGCCCGCGTGCGGGAGGGGAGACCCGCACGCGGGCCATGAACACGCGTGCCGGGCTCGCGGCCCGGGTTGGTGAGTGGGCCCGTTCCCTGGGTCGGGTGGCCGGGGCGCGCGAGCCCGGTTCGGAGAGTGAGGATCGCGCCTGGTCCGGCGAGTGAGGTTCGTGACCCCGGCCCGGATGACCCCTCCATCACCCCGGCCGGGGTCCTACCCGGCGATGGACCGGGTGCTCTGACGGCCGTGAGCGCCGTGGTGAGCGAGGGCGTTCTCGTGCTCGTGTTCGTGAGTACGGTCGTGGCCGTGAGTACGGCCGTGAGCAGGGGTGTGGTCGCGCTCGCGGGCAGGATCGTGAGCGCGGTCGCGTGCCGGGATCGCCCGTGTCACGCGAAGCATCCGCCCACGCCCTGGCGCGCGCCCCGGTTGAAGGCGCCCAGGCGTTGCGCGGCGGTGCCGTGGTCGCTCACGTCGGTCCAGGGGGTGTCGTCGGCGTGCGCGCGCAGGGCCGCCGCGATCTCCTGGGTGTCGCCGGTCTCGAAGTACAGGGTGCCGTCCTCGCCGGCTCCGAAGAGCGTCGCCCCGGCGAGGCAGTCGGCCTGGAGTTCGAGCTGCCGGGACAGCAGCCTCTCGGGGATGCGGGCCTGGACGGCGTGGGCCCATTCGTGCGCGATGATCAGATAGACCCAGGCGTCCCCCTGCCGATACCCCATTCGCATGAGGTCGACGTCCCAGGCCATGAAGTCGTAGGGCGGCCAGCAGTACAGGGCGTTGTCATCGGGGAGGGGATATCCCTGACATGTCGGCACGTTGCCCCACGCGCCGTCGTACGCGCCGAGAACGCGCGGTGGTGAATAACGGCCGGGAAAGAACTCCGACCAGTGTGTCGCCCAGAACTGGTTGATGATGTATCGGGCGCTGCGAATGTCCTCGTTGATGTCGTCGAGGCTCCTCGCGTCCGAGGCGCTCACCGGGGCGTTTCCGCTCGTCGTGGCGGCGGCGGTGCCCAGGGAGGCCGGGGACCCCGCGATCAGGATGCCGGTGAGCAGAACGACGAGTGCGAGACGAGTGCTTCTCCATCGTGAAGATGCCATGGGCTTCTCCCCTGTCACAGGCGGCCACATACCGGATGCAATGGGTTTGTCGCGGGGTTCCTCGGCAAAGCAGGACAACTATATGGGGAAAGGTAATGCTCGAGAAGTGATATCACGAGATGATATGGAATATCGTGTTAATTCATCTATGGATTCACGGAATTATAGGCGTGTCGTAATTCGGTGTGAAGTGGGAGCGGCCACGGGCCCTCCGGTGCCGGTCGCGCACGACGACCCCAGGAGGGGCGGTCGCCTCCCGATGGGGACGAAGGCCTGGACCCGGGACCGACATGATCCAGATCGGCGAGATCGGCGTGGCCGGCCGTTGGGGAAGCCTGGCAGATCCCAACACCCTTGCATTACGTCGTCTTTCGAATGTCCTGGACTCGCCGAATCGGTCTGGCGTCCATGCCGTCAGCCAGGGGCCGCGTTTTTCACCGCGGCGTGGATGGTGTCCAGTTCGGCCCTGATCCGCTGCAGGCGGGGAGAAAAGCCCTGATGATTGGCGGCGGCCAGAGCCGTGCACAACCTGGCGGCCTCGGTCAGGCATTCGATGGCCTCGGTCGCGTTCCCCGGAGCGAGCTCTCGTCCCTTCCACAGGAGTCGGCCGAGCCCGTGCAGCACGTTTGCCAGCTCCGCGTCGTAGTCTCCCGGCACCTCCTTCGACTGACCGCGCCGGATCTCCACCGCCTCCCTCACGGAATCGATCGCTCCCGCGAGATCTCCCGTATCTTCTCTGGCCCTCGCCAGATTGTGCAGTGCTCCGGCCAGCTCAAGGTTGCCGTTGATCAGGAGGCCTTCCGACCACTCGCGATTCACCTCGACCGCGATTTTGGCCCAGGCCAGACGCTGTGAGGGCATCAATATCCGTCGCGCCGCCAGATTCGCCAGCATCCGGCCCAGGCTCAGTTCCAGCTGCCCCTTGTCGAACACCTCGTCCAACGCCGACCCAGGAATTTTTCTCATCGATGCCGACTCAAGGACCATGCCGAGCCTTTCGGACAGGGTCTCGAGATACGCCGCTATCGAATTCACGACGTCCAGGTCACGGGCACGCATCAGAAGGCAGTGCACGTGTATCCCCTCGATTGTGGATGCGAGGGCCTTGCCATGCCTGCCGGTCAGGTCCAAAGCAATACCAAAACCGACATGGGCCCACGCCAGGTCTTCCGCGTGTCTTGCCTGGGCGCGAAAGTCACCCGATTCGAACGCGTCGCGCAGCAGCCTCTCGTACAGGGCGACGGCCACCTGCTCGAAGCCGAGTGCGTCCTCGTGAAGTGCGGCGGCGTGCAACCACCTTGCGACCCAGCTCAAGTTTTCCGCCCGTTGGGCGTCACCCATTTCGTGGGTTTCCTTCAACGTCATGTAGCGCCGGACGATAGCGGCAATACCTACGGCGCGGTAGACGAGGGCGCCTTCCTGGTGGGTCAGAACCGGGATGATCGCCTTCAGTGTCGCGATATCCAGGGCCGGGATCTGGGTGAGTCGAATCAATGCCGCATTGTCTATGTGAAGTGCGATCCGGGGATCTGCTTGAAGGATCGGGCACAGATGGCGGGCCGCGAGATGCTCCCAGCGGTTGGCGGCCTCGATCAGGACCGTCATCGCCCGGCTCACCAGCACGGGTTTCGCCTGCGCCTCGTCCCCCGTGCTCAGCAATCGCGTCAGGGCGTGCGTCGTCCAGGGGTCGGGGGCATGATCGAACTTGTGGCCGACGGTCGTCAGCGCGACGAAGTCCTCGGCCAGCAGGTCAGGGTAGATCGGCTCCAGCGTGAGATCCCCCTCGGAGGGATAGCAGCGCTGATGGGCGGAGAGCACGTGCTCCACGGATGTGACGTCGGCCCCGTTCAACGCCGCGTGGGCGACCTTGTGGGGCAGAGGACCCGCCAGGATGGCCGTGTAGACCGCACGGCCCAGGATCGTCGGCGTGACGTTCGACGACCAGGCGGGGTTGGCGGCCAGCACGTCCTGCCAGTGTCTGCGCTCGCGCGAGATCAGATACTCGGAGATCCGAACGCGGTCGGCGGGAGCGGCGACTCCCCTTTTCCTCGCGTCGACGAGCGCGAGCGCCGCCATGTGAATTCTCAGCACCAGGCCGTACTCGTCCTCCGCGAGCTGGCCTGGGGCATCGATCGTCGCGGCGTCCGCCGCCGGCAACCCCAGCCGTTGTGCGTACTCGTCCCTGGCCCTTTCGAACAACGTATTGCGGTTGTCCTGATCGTCGTTCGCGCTCAGATGCTCCAGGCTCATTCGATCGGCCGAGATCGACTGGTCGTCCAGCCATGCTTTGACATCGAGCCACCAGTCGCCGGCGGGTCTCGCGACGAGGAGGACACGTGTTCGCCCGCGACGTCTCAGCAAAGGATCGCCGAGCAGGTCATGAAGCGCGCCCTGCGGCCAGCGTTCCGCGTAGTCCGCCAGGAGGAGGGTTCCCGTCTCGTTCGACTCCGGAGCGGAGACGGGACGCTGTTCGGTGAACTCCATGGGATGTGCGGAGGCACGCCAGACGGCCCATTCCCGCTCGGCGGACATTCGAGCGAATTCGGCGGCCAGTCGTGTCTTGCCCTGCCCGCCGGATCCGTGGAGCAGGAGAACGGAGATGCCACCCTCGTCAGGGTCGTCACGCCATTGCGCCAGCCGCGCGAGCTCCTCCACCCGCCCGGTGAACCTGACGACTTCGTGCCTTGCCAGCAGGAGCGCGGAAGGGCGTCTTCTCACCTGCTTCCGTGTCATCTCGGTGGGGGCCGACGTGAACATCTCGATATGGTAGGCCGGTTTCCACTGATACAGATTCAACACGCCGTGCTGGACGGCGTTGACCTGGTTCCCTTCGTTGATCTGGTGGTACGGGCCGGCACTCTCGTCCTGCTCGCCACTCATGGACCGGTCTGATCATCGAGAGATTTCCTCTTGGAGGGCAGCGGCCCGTGAATGTTCAGTGAACCGTGCTGCACCGCGTACACGGTGCCGTTTTCCGGCCGGTTCTCCTGAATGAGAGAGGCAGGGGGTGGGGAAGCCGCGGAGTCGACACGGGCCTTGCGACGATGACGCGACTCGGCGACCAGGAACGCACTCAGTCCGACCGTCGCGCCAATCACGCTCGCCACCATGTCGGCATACCTTAGAGCCGTATCGAAAGGTATCGTCAACAGCGCGTACGCGATGACTCCCGTGAACGCGGCCATGCCGACCGCGATCAACAAACGCCAGATCATTCGATCCCACATGAAACCATTCTGAAGTCACGCGGCGGCATCTCGGCGGGATGAGCGAAGTAATTTTCCGTTGTCACCTACCGGTGAGTCCTTTCCAGCCTGTCGGCGGTCGGCGGTCGGCGCAGGCGTGGAAGGTCAGGTCTTGAGGAGTTTCGGTCTCGATGGAGGCTCGTTCTCCTGACCGGCGCGTCAGCTCGCCGGGGGAGCGGAGCTCTCGCGGACGACGAGGTCGGTGGAGAGTTCGACCCGGCGGGGCTCGGGGGACTCGCCGCGGGAGATGCCCAGGGCCATCCGGGTGGCGAGGAAGGCCATCTCCTCCAGGGGCTGGCGGACCGTGGTGAGCGGTGGCCAGGCGGACCTGGACAGGGGCAGGTCGTCGAAGCCGACGACGCTCAGGTCGTCGGGGACGCGCAGCCCGCGCTGCCTGGCGACCTCGAAGACGCCGAAGGCCTGCAGGTCGCTGCCGGCGAAGATGGCCGTGGGCCGGTCGGGCAGGGAGAGCAGGGTGTGGCCGTGGTCGTGGCCGGAGCCGACGAGGAAGTCGCCGTGCAGGATCAGCGCGGGATCGACCTCGACCCCGGCCGTCTCCAGCGCGGCCCGGTAGCCGTCTATGCGGGCGCGGCTGCACAGCACGTCGGGCGGACCGCCGATCATGCCGATCCTGCGGTGGCCGAGCTCCAGGAGATGCCGGGTGGCGGTCAGGCCGCCCTGCCAGTTGGTCGCGCCCACCGACGCCACGCCCGGGGCCGGCTCGCCCTCGGGGTCGACGACCACGAAGGGGATCGAGCGGGAGTTGAGCCGGTCGTACCGCTGGGCCGAGAGCCGGGAGCCGACGATGATCACACCGTCGGTGCGGCGGGCGGCGAGCCGGTCGAGCCAGTCGCGGCCGGGACCCTCGTGGGTGTGCAGGACGGAGATCACGATGCTCGCCTCGGCCTCCGCGGCCGCCTTCTCCGCCCCGCGGACGAGCTCCATCGCCCACGGGCTCTCCAGCTCGGCGAAGATCAGGTCGATCAGGCCCGCCGGGCCGTCGGAGCCGGTCGCGCGCCGGATGTAACCGTGCTCGCGGAGGAGCCGCTCGACCCGCCTGCGGGTCTCCGGCGACACCTCGGACCTGCCGTTGATCACCTTGGAGACCGTGGGGGCGGAGACGCCCGCCTCCTCGGCGATGCGGGCGATCGTCACCCGGGGCTTACCTGGCATGCCCGGCAGCATATCCGAAACCTTTCGGAGTGTGGCCGGTGGCCTGGGAATACGCCTTCTTCCCCCACTGTGGAGATCTCGGGTGGGTGCGTCGGCCGTGCTTCGATGTTTTCCGCGTGCCCCGGATGGAAAATTTTTGTGATTGACAGAAATGTTCACGGGTTCGCGTCGTGGTTGTGAGCGCCGCGTACCGGGCCTCGCCTCTATGAGCGACCTGTTGGGGCGCCGTTCAGGTCGAGGTCGAGGGCGAGGTGGACGTGTTCGTGATGCGCGACCCGGTTCCGGACGGGCGCCGGGCAGGTTGAGGGTGAGGTGGATGTGTTCACGGTGTGTGATCCCGTTCCGACCGGGTGTCGGTGATCGGCCTGTCAGGACGCCGTTCGGGGTGCGGGTTCCGGTTCCGGTCAGGCGTCGGTGAGCGGCCCGTGACGCGATTTAGGTTGAGGTCACGGATCTCGTCTCTCGAGCCTGTCCATCCTTCGTATCGGGTCCCAGTGCCCCCTCCCGAAAGGACCCGTCACCCATGACCTCCACAGCCGATCCCCCGCCCTTCCCCGCCCACCCGATCCACCACCCCCTGGAGCGGGGAGCCGACGGGACGAATCGGCCGGCGCTGTGGATCGATCCGCGCTATCACGCCATCAGGGAAACCGGCACAGGCGTCGCCGAGGTCATCCTGATGAACGGCGTCCGGGCCAAGCTCGTCACCCGCCACACCGACGTGATGGCCGTGATGCGGGACGAACGGTTCTCCCGGGAGGCGGCTCTCGACGTCGACTACGTGGTCGGGCTGGAAGGCACCCTCCTGGGCGTGGACGGAGGCGATCACCGCGCCCTGGCCAAGCTCGTCAGGGACCGGTTCACCCGGCAGGCGGTGGAGGGCACGCGCGGCCGGGTCGAGGCCCGGGCCGCGGACACCCTGGCCGCGATGCGCGAGCGGGGCGACCCGGTGGACCTGATCGAGGCGTTCTCGTTGCCGTTCGCCCTGGACGTCATCGCGGACGTGCTGGGCCTGCCGGAGGCGGACCGGCGGCGGTTCCAGCGCCTGAGCGAGGCGTTCCTGGCCACCAGCGCCCTCAGCAGGGACGACGCGATCGCCTCCGAGCAGGCGATGGGCGGCTACCTGGCCGGTCTCCTCGAACAACGCCGGCGGGTCCCGGCCGACGACCTGCTGTCGCGGATCGCCGTCGGCGGAGCCGGGCTGCCGTTCGACAGGCTGGTCAAGCTGCCGATCGCGCTGCTGGTCGGTGGCTGGGAGACCACGGCGAGCTCCATCGGCACCCACGTCCAGGTTCTGCTCACCCACCCGTACGGGGAGCACGAAACCGCGTACCGCCATCTCGTCGACCACCCCGAGGCGATACCCGGCGCCGTTTCCGAGCTGGAGCGGATGTGCTCGATCTCCGGCGCCGACGGCATGCCGCGCCGGGTGACGCACGACCTGACCCTGCCCGGCGGGGAGGCCCTCCGGGCCGGCGACGTGGTCGTCCCCTCACAGGACGCCGCCAACTTCGATCCGAGGGTCTTCGCCGACCCGCACCGGATGGACTTCGGCCGGACCCCGAACAGGCACCTGGCCTTCGGCCACGGCATCCACCACTGCATCGGCCGCCACCTGGCCCACGTGGAGATGACGACGGCGATCGCGCTGCTCACCCGCGAGCTGCCGACGTTGCGCCTGGCCGTCCCGGTCGAGGACGTTCCCCGCAAGTCAGGGCACGCCATCAGGGGTCCTCTCACGCTCCCGGTGGCCTGGGACTGACACACCCGGTCGCGCCCGGCCCTCGGCCGGGTTCCGCCTTCACAGAGGTACGCCGTGGGAGGCGCCGCCGGACTCGCGCAGGGCGGTGAGGAGGGCGAGCGGTGTCGCCGCCGCCCACGCCTGGGGGGAGGACGAGTGCGGGTAGGGCACCGGGTCCGGATGCTCGTCGCGCCCGTACCCGGCCATGACCTCCGGCAGCCGCCAGCCGTGCCCGGCCGCCGCCCGTACCAGGCCGCGGGCGACGGTCAAGGCCTGTTCGGCGAGCCCGGAGCGCGCCAGGCCGAGCACGATGACGGCGTTGTCGTGCGGCCAGATGCTGCCCAGGTGGTAGGAGAGCGGGTGGTAGGGGACCTGGCCCGAGGCGAGCGTGCGGATGCCGAAGCCGGAGAAGAAGTCCGGCCGCAGCAGCCGCCGGCCCACCGCCAGCTCCTCCTCCGGGGCGAGGATGCCGGACCACAGCAGGTGCCCGGCGTCCGAGGCGAGCGTGTCGACCCGCCGGTCCTCCCCGTCGAGGGCGAGCGCGGGGAAGGCGTGCTCGGGCATCCAGAAGTCGCGGCGGAAGCGGGCGCGCAGGTCCGCGGCGGCCTCCTCCAGCCGACCGGCCCAGCGCGAGTCCCCCCACACCGTGCGGGCGAGCCGGGCCGTGCGGACCAGGGCGTCGTACGCGTACCCCTGGACCTCGCAGACCGCCAGGGCGCCCTCGGCCCGCGCGCCGTCGGAGAAGCGGACGGCGTCGGCGGAGTCCTTCCAGTTCTGGTTGACCAGGCCGCCGCCCGCGGCGTCCGAGGTGTAGCGGAGGTATCCGTTCCCGCCGAGGCCGCCGTCGCGGAACATCCACTCCACCGCCGCGCGCGCCTGAGGTTCGAGGCGCCCGGCCAGTCCCGGGTCGCCGGTGGCCGCGGCGTGGGCCTCCAGCAGCACCAGGAAGAGCGGGGTGGCGTCGACGCTCCCGTAGTAGCGGCCGTAGGGGACCTGCCGGAAGTGCGCGAGCTCGCCGTGCCGCACCTCGTGCACGATCCTGCCCGGCTGTTCCAGGCGGGCCGGATCGTTCCGCGTCCCCTGGACGGCGGCGAGGGCGAGCAGGGTGTCGGCGGCCAGGGCGGGCCGGTACGGCAACGCGAAGAGCGAGGTGAGCAGGGAGTCGCGGCCGAACAGGCCGAGGAACCAGGGCACCCCGGCCGCGGGCACCCGCAGCGCCTCGCCGCCGGGACCCGAGACGGGGACGCGCAGCCGCGCCAGGTCGGCCAGCCCCTGCTCGCAGGCGCGGGCCAGCTCCTCCCAGGAGGTGAGGTCGCCGGGACGGGGACGCGCGCCGGTGAACTCCCCGGTGTCGGCCTCCAGCCGTTTCCGCACGGTGTCGGGGGAACCGGGCTGGGACGGTTCCCCCGTGCCGTGCGGGACGGCCAGGACGGTGAGCCGCAGGTCGGCCGTGCCGTGGGCGGGCAGCGTGAACCGCCAGGTCAGCACGCGGGCGGTATCGTCACCGCCGTCGCCCTCGGCGGGGCGTGTCCGGTGCGGCGGCGGCGCGGCGGTGACGGTGGTCCGCGAGGACCAGGTCCCACCGCGCCGGTAGTGGAAGGCGACCCCGTCCGGCGTGTCGTGCGCGGTGCGCCGCGCGCCGGGTTTCCCGTACGAGCGGTGGTCGGCGCGCAGCTCGAACTGGTCCGCGAAGTCGGCGTCCACGTGGAGTTCGAGCTCCACGACGGTCGGCTCGCCGCTGTTGCTCACCAGCCGGACGTGTTCGGTGAGGGCGCCCTCGGCCACCGCCTGCCGCCGGAAGACGGTGTAGGCGGGAGGGCGGTCGCGGGTGCCCGCCGGGGTGAGCACGCAGCCGTCGCCGGAGGAGGTCAGCAGGGTCAGCGGGACCGGCGCCGCGCCGCCCGCGGTCAGCAGCCACCGGCTCAGGTGCCGGGCGTCCCTGACGAACAGCCCGTCCGTCGCGGGGCCCCGGGTGCCGTGGACGTCCCCGTGCGCGGTCACGGCGGCGAAGGTGCCGCTGTTGACGAGCAGGCGGCCTGCGCTCATCGCGCGGAGCCCTCCTCCTCGCCGGATCCGCCCCCGGGCGCGCCCTCACGGACGCTCTCGGGGACGTCCTCGGAGACGCTTTCACGAACGTTTTCACGAGCGTCTTCACGAACGTTTTCACGGACGCCCTCGGGGACGCTGCGGGAAGCGCCGCCGGACAGGTCGTCCTCGGACGAGCCGTTCTCGGGTGCGCGGAACAGGTCCTCCTCGGACGGGCCGTTCTCGGGCGCACCGCCGAACAGCTTCTCCTCGGACGTGGCGCCGGGCGCGTCGTTCCCGTACGTGTCCTGCGATGTGCCCCCGGACCCGCCGTTCCCGTACGTGTCCTCGGACCTGTCGTCGCCGGGGGCGTCGAGCAGGTCCAGGGCGAGGGCGGCGGTCCAGCTGAAGCGCCGGATGCCGCGGCCCTCCCCGGTGTACGGCTCCACGTACTCGGCGAACCCCGTGCGGTGGGCCGCGTCCAGGACCTGCGCGCGCAGCCGGCCGGCCGCCCCGGTCTCGCCGTGCCGCACGAGGCCGCGGTGGACCAGCCAGGCCGTGTTGAACCAGCTGGGACCGCGCCAGTAGCGGTTGCCGTCGAACTCCGCCGCCGTGAGGTCGTAGCTGGGCACGAGCTGGACCTCGCCCAGGCGGAAACGCGGCCCGCGGGCCGTCCGCACCAGGGCCGCCGCGACCTCCTCCGGCAGGCCGGGGACGATCAGCGGGGCGAGCCCCGACACGCCGTACCCCGGGACGCGCTCGTCCGTCACGAGGTCGCGGGGGAGGAAGATCCCGGCGGCCGGGTCCCACAGCCGGTCGAGCAGGGCGCCGGTCGCGGCCTCGGCCCGCCGCCGGTGCGTCTCCTCGTCCGCGCCGACCCCCCGGGCGATCGCGGCGAGCGCGTGCTCGGAGGCGATGAGCAGGGCGTTGAAGCAGGGGTCCTCGACGGCGAAGGCGTGCGGGGTGCGCGCGTCGTCGTAGCCGTGGTCGCGGTAGGTCGCGGCCAGGCGCACGTACCGCGCGTAGTCCAGGTCGGTGGGCCGGTCGGCGGGGGAGCCGTGGTCGAGGTCGGCCCGCCGGAAGGAGTCACGTGGCGCGGGCTCGACCCTGGCCAGGGCCGCGTCCCAGCTCGGGCTGTTGTCCAGCCCCGGCTCCCACGGGTGCACCACCGCGGCCAGCCCGCCGCCGCCCAGGTCCCTGGAGGTGGCCAGGTAGCGGTGCCAGGCGGCGAGCCGGGGGTAGACGCGCGGCAGGAAGCCCCGGCGCCGCGATTCGGCGGGGTCGGCGAGGTGCACCAGCCAGGCGGCCAGCGCCTGGACGGGCGGCTGGACGATTCCCGAGGTCTCGACGGTGGAGGGCGCGCCCCTCTCCCGGTCCGTGCCGGAGGAGCGCCAGAAGTCGGGGCTGGGGAAGTAGGCCCCGAGCGGTACGGACGGGTTGAAGATGATGTGCGGGATCCGGCCGTCGCCCCACTGCGCGCCCAGCAGCGTCTCCAGCTCGCGCTGGGCCCGGCGCGGGGCGAGATGACGCAGCCCGATGGCGACGAAGGCCGAGTCCCAGCTCCACTGGTGCGGGTACAGGGCGCGGGAGGGAACCGTCGATGCGCCGGTCCAGTTGCCGAGCAGGACGTGCGCGGCGGCCCGGCGCAGGCGGGTCCGGCGGCCGGTGCCGGGGGCGGTGGCCGCTTCGAGGACGGCGGTCATCCGGCCGGCCGGTGCGGGAAGGACGGCCGGTGCGAGGACGACGGCTGGTGTGAGGGCGATGGCCGATGCGAGGACGGTGGCTGGTGCGTAGGCGACGGCTGGTGTGAGGACGACGGTTGCCGCGAAGGCGATGGTTGCCGCGAAGGCGAAGGCGAGGACGAAGGCAATGGCGAGGACGAAAGCGAGGACGAGGGCGAGGGCGACGGCCGGTGCGGGAAGGAGGCGCGTCGCAGGAAGGACGGGATCGAGCGCACGGCCTGGACCGGGTCCCCGGTGAGCCTGCACTCGACCGCCAGGTAGCCGTCGTAGCCGATGGCGTCCAGGGCGCCCAGCCAGGCGGGCCAGTCGAGGTGGCCCGCGCCGGGCTGCATGCGGTTGGAGTCGCTGACCTGCGCGTGGCCGACCAGGGACGCGGCGGCGAGGACGGCGGCCGCCGGGTCGGTCTCCTCGATGTTCATGTGGTAGCTGTCGACGCCGATGCGGACCGAGTCGAGGCCGACGGCGCGGATCAGGCTCGCGGCCTGCTCCAGCCGGTTGACCATGTGGTCCTCGTAGCGGTTGAGCGGTTCGAGGAAGAGCGTGACGCCCTCGGAGCGGGCGTGCTCGCCCAGCTCGACGAGCCCCTCCAGCAGTACCTCGCGGTCCCGCTCCTCACTTCGCGGCGGCTCGAACGGGGGCAGCCTCCGCGAGAACATGCCGTACGAGGCGGGGGTCTGGGCGCCGAGCCCGCCGAGCTCGCCGATGACCGACAGCTGCGACTTCAGCTGCTCGATGGCGTCGCGGCGCAGGTCGTCGTCGAAGGCGCCGAAGAAGTGGAGCATGTCCACGCACACGGTCGGCATGACGACGCCGTCGGCCCGCGCCTCGCGCAGCTCGGGCAGCCGGTCGCGGAAGTGGAAGGCACCCCTGGCGCGTAGCTCGACGGCGTCGTAACCGGCGTCCTGCGCGAACTCCCACTTCTCCTGGAGCGTCTCGCCGGGGAGCAGCTGCTCCTGGCAGGCGATCTTGAGCATCGTTCGTCAGCCTCTCAGAACTCCAGGACGACCTGGAGGGCGTCGGCGGGACGCTCATCCAGGAGGACGTATGCCTCGGCCGCGTCGGCGACCGGTATGACGTGGCTCACCAGGGACTTCACGTCGACGTGGCCGTCGGCGACGAGCCGCAGGAAGGTCCGCTGGAGGCGTTCCACGCTCCAGCGCCCGGCGAGCTGCGGCGGGAGCCCGCCGATCTGGGAGGAGACGAGCTGCACGCGGTTGTGGTGGAACTCGTCGCCGAGCCGCAGCCCCACGCCGTCGCCCTGGTAGAAGCCGGAGGCGACGACGCGCCCGCCCACGGTGACCGAGCGGATGGCCTCGTGCAGGGCCGGGTGGGCGCCGCTGATCTCGATGGCGACGTCGGCGCCGAGCCCGCCGGTGGCCTCGCGGATCCGTTCCGCGACGGCGTCGGCGCGCGCGTTCAGGGTGCGGGCGGCGCCGTACTCCACCGCCTTGGCGAGCCGGGAGTCGAGCGCGTCGACGGCGGTGACGCGGGCGCCGCTCAGCTCCGCCAGGCGGGTGGTGAGCAGGCCGATCACCCCCTGGCCGAACACGGCGACGTCCTCGCCGAGGTGGATGTCGGCGGCGAGGACGGCGTTGTACGCGATGGCCCCGACCCTGGCGAAGGCGCCCGCGAGCGGGGCGAGCCCCTCGGGGAGCGCGTGGCCGATCATCCGCTCGGCGGGGACGAGGCCCTCGCCGCGGTGTCCCCAGATGCCCCACACCAGCTCGCCGGGCCGGGGCAGCCCGGGGGTGCCCGCGAGTTCGGGGGAGACCTCGACGATCTCACCGACCTCGGAGTATCCCCAGCCCGCCACGGGGTAGGAGATGCCGGGCCCGGCGTCGCGGAAGATCCTGGCCTCGGGGTCCCAGGTGCGGGTCAGATAGGGGTTGGTCCCCCGGTAGGCGGTGAGCTCGGTGCCCGCGGAGATGCCGGAGTACAGGGTTCGGACGCGCAGGTGGCCGGGTGGCAGGGGGAGTGACTCGCCGGTGGCGATCTCCACCTGGCGGGGGCCGGTGAACTGGACGACACGTTCCACAGGAGCTCCGGAAGATCTTTTTTGTGTAGCGGTTGGGCAAATAGCGTTGGCTTGTGTCGAAGATAGCCCAAACTTAGGTCTTGTCAATAAGCAAAAGTGGTGCTCTGATGCAACACGTACGAAACACGGCGGCAGTGAGGAAGATCTATGCGCAGGCGGTCTCGAAGGTCGAGGACACTGGCGGCCGCTGTGGCCGTCGCGCTGGGAGTCGGGCTGACGTCCGGTTGCGGCACGCGGGGTGGGAGCGCTCCGGACAACAGGATCACGGTCTGGAGCCTGGAGAACCTCACCCCCCGGATGGAGGCGACCAAGCAGGTCGTCGCGGCCTTCGAGAAGGAGAGCGGCGTCCAGGTGGACCTGGTCGGGATCGACGAGGGCCAGCTGCCGCAGCTGATCATGTCCGCGGCCGCCGCGGGCACCCTCCCCGACGTCCTCGGCGCCGTACCGCTCGCCCCCGTCTGGCAGATGTACACCAACGGCCTGCTCGACACCGCCGCCGCGGGCAGGATCGTCGAGGCGCTCGGCGCGGGCACCTTCAACCGCAACGCGCTCACGCTGACCGGTGACAAGACGACCCGCCTCAGCGTGCCCAGCGACGCCTGGATGCAGATCCTCGTCTACCGCAAGGACCTGTTCGCCAAGGCGGGGCTCGCCGCCCCCGACTCCTACGACGCCATGCTGCGGGCCGCGCAGACCCTGAACGGCGGCGGCGTCAGCGGCATGTCACTCGCCACCGACCCGAGCGACGTCTTCACCCAGCAGAGCTTCGAGGACCTCGCGCTCGCCAACGGCTGCAACCTCGTCGGCCCCGGCGGCGACGTCGGCCTCGACAGCCCCCAGTGCAGGCAGGCGTTCGCCACCTACCACCGGCTCGCCGCCGACTACGGCGCCCCGGGCACGCAGAGCGTGGACTCCACCCGCGCCACCTACTTCGCCGGCCGCTCCGCGATGATCGTCTGGTCCACCTTCCTGCTGGACGAGCTGGCCGGGCTGCGCGCCGACGCGCTGCCCAGCTGCGAGCAGTGCGCCCAGAACCCCGCCTTCCTCTCGGACAACAGCGGGATCGTCACGGCGCTGAAGGGGCCCGGCGCCGCCGAGCCCGCCCAGTTCGGCGAGATCTCCTCCTGGGTGGTCACCCGCACCGCCGAGACCGCGGCCTCGGAGAAGTTCGTCCAGTACATGATGGGCACCGGGTACGAGGGCTGGTTCGGGATGGCCCCCGAGGGCAAGATCCCGGTTCGCGAGGGCACGGCGGAGGACCCCGGCGGATACCTTGACGCCTGGCGCGCCAGCGACGTCGGCGTCGACACCAAGAAGCCGATGAAGTCCGTCTTCTCCGCCGAGTTCCTCGACCGGCTCGCCTCCGGCGTGAGCGACATG
Source organism: Streptosporangium sp. NPDC002524 (assembly GCF_040295985.1). Taxonomy (NCBI): domain Bacteria; kingdom Bacillati; phylum Actinomycetota; class Actinomycetes; order Streptosporangiales; family Streptosporangiaceae; genus Streptosporangium; species Streptosporangium sp. NPDC002524. The sequence continues at coordinate 257,443 of NZ_JBEOWK010000014.1, forward strand.
CGGCGCTGGGGCCTCACCGAGGGGCAGGGCGCGCTGGTCGGCGCGACGCTCGGCGAGCTTCCCATCCCGAAGGCGGTCGGCGCCATGACCTCCGGCCAGATATCCCCGGAAGAGGCCGCCATGGAGGCCGACGAGGAAGTCACGGCCCTGCAGAAGTCCCTCCAGTGAGCCCCCGCGGCCCCGTCCCCCCGAGGAACCCACGATGAGCACCACGATGAGCGGCACCACGACGAGCGCCACGACGCGCACCACGACGAGCGGCACATGAGCACCACACAGGGCGCCGAGCGGCGCCGTCCCCCCGAGACGAGCCCGGACCCCGAGGTCCGGCGGGACGGGACCCCCACCCTGGCCCAGCGCGAGAACAGGACCGGGCTGGCCTTCGTGTCGCCCACCGTGCTCGTGGTCCTGGTCGTCGTCGTCCTGCCCATCGCCTGGACCGTGCTGCTCGCCTTCCAGAGGGCGCGGCTGATCGACATCCAGGGCATGGGCCTGCTGTCCAACTGGACCTGGGAGAACTTCGGCGAGGTCTTCACCTCGCCCGGCTTCTGGAGCTCGCTGTGGACCACCCTGGTCTACACCGCGGGCAGCACCGCCGGGTCGATCGCCCTGGGGCTGGTCGCCGCCCTCGCCCTGCGCCGCCCCTTCCGCGGCCGGGCCCTGCTGCGCGGGTCGATGCTGCTGCCCTACGTCGCGCCCGTGGTGGCCGTCACGTTCGTCTGGGAGATCGCCCTCAGCCCGCAGTTCGGCATCGTGAACGAGCTGGGCACCCGGCTGCTCGGCTGGGACAAGCCGATCGCCTTCCTCGCGACCCGCTCCCACGAGATCTCCCTGTTCGGCTGGCAGGTGGAGCTGCCGCTCGCCCTGCTCACCGTCATCGCCTTCGAGATCTGGCGCTACTTCCCGTTCGCCTTCCTGTTCCTGCTCGCCCGGCTGCAGGCCGTGCCCGCCGGGATCGAGGAGGCCGCCACGGTGGACGGCGCCACGCTCACCCAGCGCTTCCGCCACATCCTGCTGCCCCAGCTGATGCCGGTGATCGCACTGCTGTCGGTGCTGCGCTTCATCATGACGTTCAACAAGTTCGACGACGTCTATCTGCTCACCGGGGGCGGCTCGGGCACCGACGTCGTCGCCGTGCGGGTCTACGACTTCCTCACCGCCCGCTACGACGTCGGGGCGGCGGCCGCGCAGGCCCTGGTCCTGGCGGCCGTCCTCGCCGTGCTGCTCGGCGTCTACTTCAAGTTCTTCGCCAAGAGGGTCCAGGAGGAGGCGTCATGAGCCGCGCACAGGCCGAGGAGAGGACCTTCGCCGTCGTGCGGTGGGTCGTGATCGCCTTCCTCGCGGTCATCACGCTCTTCCCCTTCTACTACATGCTGCTGCTGTCGGTGAAGCCCATCGACCAGCTGCTGCTCGACCCCGGCCGGCTGTGGGTGACGCTCTCGGAGCTCACGTTCGACACGTACCGCGACGTCCTGCGGTCGGTCGACGACGGCGGCCAGGGCTTCCTGAGGATGCTCGGCAACTCCGCGCTCGTCGCCCTCGCCACCGTGGCGCTCACCCTGCTCGCCTCGGTGCCCGGCGCCTACGCGGTGAGCCGCCTCAGGTTCATGGGCGGGCGCCAGGTCAGCGCGGTGTTCCTCGCCGTCTACCTCTTCCCGTCCACCCTGCTGGCGGTCCCGCTGTTCGTGATGTTCGCCAAGATCGGACTGCAGGGCAGCCTGACCGGCCTCGTCGTCGTCTACATCGCGCAGACCGTGCCCGTCTCCATCTACATGCTGAAGAACTACTTCGTCACCATCCCCAAGAGCGTCGAGGAGGCCGCGGCGCTCGACGGCTGCTCGCGGGCGCAGATCCTGCGCCGGATCGTGCTGCCCCTGGCCGCGCCCTCCCTCATGGCGACCGGCCTGTACGTCTTCATGATCGCCTGGAACGAGTTCCTCTTCGCGCTGCTCTTCCTCGCCGCCGCCCCCGACCAGTGGACGGTCTCGCTGGGCCTGCAGCAACTCGCCAACGGCATCGAGGTCCCCAAGACGGTTCTCATGGCGGGGTCGGTGGTCCTCACGATTCCCGTGGTAGTTCTTTTCTACGCCGCCGAGAGACTCCTCACCGAGGGCCTCACCAGCGGCGCGGACAAGAGCTAGGACCGAGGAGAGACACACCGGATGGCAACGCCCTGGAGCACCGCAGGCCACCTCCTGGAACTGATCCGCACCGGGCAGGCGCGCACCCGGGGCGAGCTCCAGCGCGTCACCGGCCTGTCACGCTCCACCGTCGGCCAGCGGCTCGACCAGCTCTTCGACGCCGGGTGGCTGCGCGCCGTCCCCGGCGGGCAGTCGACCGGGGGGCGTCCCTCCAACCTGCTGGAGTTCGACACCCGGCACGCCGTCGTCCTCGCCGCCGACCTGGACGTCACCCACGCCCGCGCCGCGGTGATGGACCTGGCGGGCGGCGTCCTCGCCGAGCACACCGGCGCCCTGCCGATCGAGGACGGCCCCGAGCTCGTCCTCGACCGGCTCGCCCTGTGGTTCGCCGACCTGCTGGCCGCGGCCGGGACCGCTCCAGAGGCGGTCTGCGGGGTGGGCCTGTCGCTCCCGGGCCCCGTCGACTCCTCCCTGGGACGGGTCGTACGGCCGCCGATCATGCCGGGCTGGGACGGCTACCCGGTTCCGGAGCGGACGCAGGGCTCGCTCGCCCGGCACGCGGGGGTGGACGCCGCCGTCCCGGTCCTCGTCGACAACGACGCCAACCTGATGGGGCTGGGCGAGCAGCGCCACGCGTTCGCCGACTGCTCCGCGTTCGTCCTGGTCAAGGTCTCCACCGGCATCGGCGCGGGCGTCGTCGTCGACGGCAAGGTCTTCCGCGGCATCGACGGCGGCGCAGGCGACCTCGGCCACATCCGCCTGCACGACCAGGCGGAGGCCCGCTGCATGTGCGGCTCGTACGGCTGCCTGGCCGCCGTCGCCAGCGGGCGCGCCCTGGCCGGGCAGCTCGCCGCCCTCGGCGTGCCCGCCCAGTCGGGCGCGGACGTCCGCGCCCACCTCGACGCGGGCTCCCCCGACGCGGGGCGCCTGGCCCGCGAGGCCGGACGCCGCTGCGGGGAGGTGCTCGTCACCGTCGTCACCCTGCTCAACCCCGGCGTGCTGATGATCGCCGGAGACCTGGCGGAGACCCACTTCGTCACCGGGGTACGCGAGCTGCTCTACCAGCGCGCCCTGCCCCGGGCCACGCGCAACCTGCAGGTCGTCACCTCCCGGCTCGGCGACCGCGCCGCGCTCGCCGGGGCCACCGCGATGGTGGTGGAGCACCTGTACGCCCCCGACCAGGCCGACGCCCGTCTCGCGGCACCGGCCCGCCCGCACCACCGCTCACCCGCCGGAGCCGACTCGTGAACACCACCGCCCCCGTCGAGGTCGGCCTGATCGGCGCGGGACCGTGGGCCCGCGCCATGCACGCCCGGATGCTGGCCGCGGGCCCGGAGACCCGCCTCACCGCCGTCTGGGCCCGCCGCGCCCCCGCCGCCCAGGAGATCGCCGAGCCGTACGGCGCGGTCGTCGCCGGCACGCCGGAGGAGCTGTTCGACCGGTGCGAGGCCGTCGCGTTCGCCGTACCCCCCGCCGTGCAGGCGGAGCTCGCCGTGCGCGCGGCCGGGGCGGGGAAGGCGGTGCTGCTGGAGAAGCCGCTGGGGCCCGACCTCGCGTCGGCGCGCGCGGTGGCGGAGGCCGTCGCCGAGGCCGGCGTCGTCTCGCAGATGGTGCTGACCAAGCGCTACCACCCCGCCACCCGCGACTTCCTGCGCCGCGCGGCGCTGCTGGAGACGACCGGCGCCCGCTCGTGCTACCTGCACGGCGCCTTCCTCGGCGGGGAGTTCGCCACCGGCTGGCGCCTCGAACAGGGGGCCCTGCTCGACCTCGGCCCGCACCTGCTGGACCTGCTGGACGCCGCGATCGGTCCCATCACCGCCGTCAGGGCGACGGGCGACCCGCGCCGCTGGGTGGAGCTGACCTGCGAGCACGAGAACGGCGCCGTCAGCCAGGCGTCCCTGTCGGGCAGCGTCCGGCTGCCCCGGGCGCGCACCCGGATCGAGCTGCTCGGACCGGAGGGGGAGCTCGTCTTCGACACCTCCGGGATCGACCACGAGGAGTGCTGGCCCGTCCTGCGCGCCGAGTTCGCCGCCGCCGTACGGTCGGGCCACCCGGGCGAGCTGGACGCGGCCCGTGGCCTGCGCCTGCAGGAGCTGATCGACGCGGCACTGACGCCTCCGGTCAGCTGACCGCCTCCGCTCGCCGCCTCCGCCTGTCGTTTCCGCTTACCCTTTTGTGTGTCGTTTCCGCATGTCGTCTCCGCTTGCTCTTCTGCTCGTCGTTTTCGCGAGCCGCCTCCGCGCACCCTTTCGCCTGTCGTTTCCGCGCCGGCCTCGCCGCGCGCCCGCCGTCGCCCCCTGACCACGGCCGTCGCGGTCCCGCGCCGGGCACGGCCACCAGAACGATGATCGGCGGTGGTCCGGCCGGTTTCCTTCGCCCAGCCGGTTCTTTACCGACCACAAGGATGAGAGGATTCTATTTATATAGTTTCATACAGGCTCGGAAGGGAGATCCGGCATGGCTGGGGATGAGGTCACGCGGCTGCGTGCCCTGCGGGTGGACGTGTCCGGCACCCGTCGCGAGGCCGGGTGGCGCCAGGCTCTCACCCAGGCGATCCTGCGCCGGTGCACGGACGAGGACATCCCGGGCACCACACACCGGGAGGATCTCGACGAGGCGGCCGAACACGCGGGCTGGCTCCTCGCCCACGACTGCGACCAGTGGTCCTTCGCCCTGGTGGGACGGGTGCACGAGATCCGGTGGGAGGACCTCGGCGACCCCGCCGACCGCGACGTCGCCATCACCATGCTCTCCGAGGCGGACGACCTCCGCGAGGAGACCGCCTGGTTCAGCGCCGCCGACCACGAGGCACTCGCCGAGCTGCTGCTGAGCCGCCACGCCGACCGTGGCGTGCCGTACGACCTGGACCTGGCGGTCGACAGGCTGAAGGCGGCCCTGCGCGAGTGCGACGACGGGGCGTCGGCCCTCTACCTCCGCTACCGGCTGGGCACGGCGCTGGCCATGCGCGTCACCGGTCCGGGCGCGGAGCCCGCGGACCTCGGCGAGGCCGTCGCCCTGCTCGAGAGCGTGCTGCCCCACATGCCGGAGGGCGACCCGGCCACCTACCAGGCGACGTTCGCCCTGGGCGGGCTCCTGCGGAGCAGGGGGCTCGCCAACGGCAGCGCCGCCGACCTGGAGCGGGCGGCGGGACACTTCGGCCTGTTCCTGGAGGCCACCCCCGACGACGACCCGCTCCGGCCGAAGGCGGCGCGCGACCTGGCCAGCACGCTCACCCACCTCGGCGGGAGGCCGGGCGCCTCCTGAGACGACGCGCCCGGGACCGTTCCAAGGGATTCGGGAGGCGCCTCCGGGACGGCTCGGGAGCGGACAGTTCGGGCGAGGGGATCCGGTGGTGGGGGATCAGGCCAGGTCGCGGGGTGCGACCCGTCGCGGCGAGGGCGGCCGGTCGTAGTCAGGGGGCCGGTCGTGGTCAGAACGGTTCGTCGTGGTCAGGGCGGTCCGTGGTGACTAGAGCCTGTGCGGACCAGGGCGGTTCGTCGTGGTCAGGGCGGTCCGTGGTGACTAGAGCCTGTGCGGACCAGGGCGGTTCGTCGTGGTCAGGGCGGTCAGGTGTGGGCGAGGGAGGTCAGTCGTCCTCCCAGAGGCGGTCCTCCGGGGTGCTCGACGGCGGCTCGCCCACCCGGGTGGCCACGGACCGCGCCGCGGCCAGCAGCGGGTGCCCGTCGCTCAGCGGGGGGCGGCCGTGGGCCAGCGGGCGGCGGTCGAGCAGTGGCGCGAGCAGCGGCGCCACCTCCTCCACCGCGCCCGAGCCCATCCGGCACAGCGCGAGGTCCAGCCGCCCGGCGAGGACGAGCGGGTGCGAGGCGTCCAGGGAGTCCTCGCCCATGGCGAGGAGCGCCGCGCTCGCGGCCTCCGCCTCCTCCTCCCGCCCGAGGGCGTACGCGGCGCGGGCGGTCAGCAGCAGCCGCTCCGCCTGGCCGGGGAAGTCGTCGTCCATGCCGCGCTCGTCCTTCGCGAGGGAGGCGAGCACCCGCGCCGCGCCCGCCGCGTCGCCGAGGGCCAGCAGCGCGCCGGCCTGGGCACGCAGCACCGGCCGCTCGGGAGGCAGTTCCCGCAGGGCGTCGAGCGCCTGGGCGGGCTCGCCGGACGCGGTGAGCGCCATGGCGCGGACCAGCGCCGCCTCGGCGCCCAGCCGGGGCGACACCTGCCGCGCGAACCACTCCGTGGTGACGGTGACCCCGGTGAGCAGCCGCACCGCCTGCGCGGGGAACCCCGAGGCAAGCTCGGTCTCCGCCAGGCGCACCGCGTCGTACTGGGGCCAGTAGCCCTCCGGCGGCAGGTGCTGCGTCCGCAGCCGGAGCGCCTCGGTCAGGTGGTGGCGCGCCTGCGCGGGCTGGCCCGCCGCGAGCAGCGCCTCGGCGAGGGTGACCCTGGCCGAGGCGGTGTTGACGTTGTCGGGACCGAGGCGCTGCTCGCGGTCGGCCACCGTCGCCTCGGCCACGGTCACGCCGGTGACGATCCGGCCCGCCCGGGAGGCGGCCCTGGCCATCGCCTGCCGGGTGAGCGTGAACCGCCGCCACGCCGGGGCGACCCCGGTGGCGGGGACGTCCTTGGCCCGCTGCTCGCTCACCTTCCGCAGCTCGCGCAGGCCCTCGGCGGGACGACCGGCCTCAACCAGCACCTCGGCGAGGTTGTGCCGCGCCCGGGTGGCGGGCGACGACGTCACGTCCCCGGACCCGGAGAACTCGCCCGCGGCCCGCAGCGACCGTTCGAAACAGGACCTCGCGCCCGCCAGGTCGCCCAGGCGCAACAGGGCGAGGCCCTGCCTGCTGGTCACGTCGCACAGGGCCCGCGGGTCGTGAGGCTCGGCCGCCAGCAGGTCCGCCAGCTCCCCGCCGACCTCCGCCGCCCGCGCCAGCAGCGGGCTGCTGTCGAGCAGGACCTGCAGGACCACCTCCAGGGCGCGGATCCTGGCCTGGCCGCCGGAGCCCGGCCGCCCGGTGAACTCGGCGGTCCGTTCGGCGGCGTGCAGCCGCTCGGCCCACTCCCCGGCCAGCGGGAAGAGGTCACGGGCGAGCCAGTGCGCGCACAGCGCGGCGGCCTGGCGGTCCGCCGGTCCCTCGGGGTCGTCGGCCATCGACCGGAAGGCCAGCTCCGACAGGCGCCCGGCGCTCGCGGCGGCCCACCCCGCGGGCGGGACCCCGGCGGTCAGCGCGGCGAGCTCCAGCCTGGGCTCCAGATATGGCGCGTACGCGGTGACGCGGCCCTCCCAGCCCGTGGCGGCCGTGGCGCCGTAGACCTCCGTCACCTCCCACACCGGCTGGACCTGCCCGGCCGACGGGCGCTTCTCCGAGGTGGAGATGTCGCCGATGCCCAGGCGCACCTGGGCGAGCATGAAACGCTCCACCTGATGGAAGCGCGCTACCCTGCGCAGCGCGGCCGTGACCAGGCGCTGCGCGTCGAGCAGGGAGCGCGGCGGCTCCGGCGCGCCGTCGCCGGAGGTGAACTCGTCGAAGGCGTGCTTGACGGCGAGGGCCACCAGCACGCGGCGGCTCCTGACCTCGTTGTACAGCCAGACGGCGCTGCGGCCCCTGCCGCTCTCGGCGCCCCGGGGCAGCCGCACCCGCTCCGCGACGTCCTCGGCCCGCACCTGGTGGTAGTCACCGCGACGGAACGCGTCGGCCGACGCCGCCGCGATGGCCGCGAGCCTGCGCTCCTGTGCCGACACCCTTCCACCCCCTCGGGTCACCGCACATGAATATATCTCACTATGGTTCTGGGAACTTCGGGTTGATGAGTTGACTATCGCGACGAATGGGTCCTGGGTCGCGCTGTCACTTCTCGCTCGCTTTGTCGCTGGCCGGACCGTGGCCTGACGGCAGGCCGGAGCGCGGCGGGGTGCGTCCCCGCACGCCCTGCGGCGTTCCTACCGCTTTCCGCTGTTTCCGCCGCTTCCGCCCTTTCCCGGCCGGTTGGGGCGCCGGGTCCGGGGACGGCGCTTGCGCAGGGACTCCACGACCGTTCTGGCGACCGCGATGGTCGCCGCGCCCGCCGCTCCGACCAGGGGTTCCCGTTCCTCCTCGGCCGTGGGGCCCGGGTCGGGGTGGGCGGGCCCGGCCCGGCCCGCGCGGACGGCCTCCAGCTGCGCGGCGAACGCCAGCCCCAGGAAGAGGGCGACCGAGCTGAGGAACGACCACAGCAGCAGCGCCATGACGGCCGTGAGCGGGCCGTACGTCGCGCCGAAGGTGCCGCTGCTCTCGGTGTAGAAGGCCAGCAGGAGGGTGAAGATCGTCCACAGGGCGAGCGAGACCAGGGCGCCGAACGCCAGCCACGTGTGACCGGGCTGCCTCCTGCGCGGCGCGGCGCGGAACAGAACCGAGGTCGACAGCAGCGCGAGGAGGAAACCGAGCGGCCAGCGCACCAGGTTGAACGCCTCCGTGGCCCCGTCGTTCCAGTCGTAGACCTGCGCGAGGGCCCTGCTGATGGCGCCGCCGCCGACCATCACCACGAAACCGGCGGTCATGAAGGCCCCGGCCGTCAGGGCCATCAGCAGGGCCCTGGCGTACTTGCGGTGGAACGGCCGGTCCCGCTCGACGCCGTAGATGCGGTTCGCCCCCCGCTCCACCTGGGCCATGGCGCTGGTCAGCGAGAACAGGGCGGTGGCGAGGCCGAGCCAGAGCGCGAGGGCGCCCCCGGTGCGGCCCGCCTGCCGGTGGCTGTCGGCGAGCACGGACTTGACCGCGTCCACCCCCGCCCCCGGCGCGAGCCGGCTCAGGATCAGCTCCAGCACCTCGCCGAGATGCTCCTGGTTGATCACCGAGCTCAGCCCGACCAGCGCGATGGCGCCGGGGATGATCGACAGGCAGATCTGGAAGGCCAGGGCCCTGGCGTTGGTCAGGCCCTCGCCGTACCTGAACCTGGCGACGGAGTCGCGGACCAGGTGCCAGCGGCCGTATTTGCGCAGGGTCGTCCACGCGTGGTCGGCGGAGAGCTCTTCGCCGTTCATGGTCCGCGTCTGCGGGACCTTCGTCGCTGTTCCCATCTCGGACGGCCCGCTACCCCGGAAGCGGGGCCACGAACAAAAGGCCTCTGACTGTGGCCGATGACACTGGATAAGAGGCTGATTCTGGGTAGTGCAGGTCCATGGCTGAATTCCTCACAGATATCAAGGAGCTTCGGGCGCGGGCGCGCCAGGAGATCGACAAGGGTCCCATCACGTCGGCCTACGGCGCGGACCTGCCCCGGGTGATCCAGGTGTGCAACGAGGCCCTGGCGACCGAGCTGGTCTGCGTGCTCCGTTACAAGCGGCACTATTACACAGCTTCGGGCATCCACGCCGGGGTGGTGGCCGCGGAGTTCCTGGAGCACGCCGCCGAGGAGCAGGAGCACGCCGACCGTCTCGCCCAGCGCATCGTCCAGCTCGGGGGCGAGCCGGACTTCAATCCCGAGACGCTGGCCGCGCGCTCGCACGCCGAGTACGACGACAGCCTCGACCTGATCGAGATGGTCAAGGAGGACCTGGTCGCCGAGCGGATCGCGATCGCCTCCTACACCGAGATCGTCAACTGGCTGGGCAACGACGACGTGACCACCAGGCGCGTCTTCGAGGACCTGCTCGCCCAGGAGGAGGAGCACGCCGACGATCTCAAGAGCCTGCTGGAGAGGCTTCCCGGCGCCCTCGCCGGAGGGGAGTCCGGGGAGCGGGGCTGAGCGGCGGCCACGGGCCGTCCGGCGCCGGGTGAGCCGGGCCCCTCAGGTCGAGGGGCCCGGACCCGGCGGACGAGAACCGGACGGCGGGGGGACGGTCGCCTCGGCGGCGTCAACCGCACGGCGCGGCCGACCCGGCTCCGGTACAGGCGGGGCCGGACCGGCGCCGGTACGCGCTCCGGCTGTCCCCGATATGAGCCGTCCCCGATATGAGCCGTCTCCGGTACTGAGGCAGGGCCCGGCCGGTCAGCCGGTCGTGCAGGAGACCTCGGGAACCGGGGAGCCCGTACCCGAGGCGATGAAGCCGAAGGTCGCGGTCGCGCCGGGGGCGAGGGAGCCGTTCCAGGCGGCGTTCCGCGCCGAGACGGCGGCTCCCGACTGGGTCACCGTCGCGTTCCACGCCTGGCTGATCTGCCGCCCGGTGAAGGTCCAGTTCGCCGTCCAGCCGGTGACGGCCACCGGGCCGTTGTTCCTGACGGTCACCTCGCCCTGGAAGCCGCCCTGCCACTGGTTGGCCGCACGGTAGGCCGCCGTGCAGCCGACGCCGGGCGTGGGGGTGGGAGTAGGTGTGGGGGTCGGGGTCGGCGTGGGGGTCGGCCCGGCGCCGAGGAGCGCGGCCAGGGCGGGGAACCACCGGTCGGAGATCTTCTGGTCGCCCGCCGCGTTGGGGTGCACCCCGTCGTAGGTGTCGTACGAGGTGCTGAAGCCCGTCCACTGGTCGACCACGACCACCGGTGACCGCGCGGTGGTCTTGCCCGCGGCCCAGCCGGGGATCGCCGCGTTGAGCGCGGAGACCCGCTGCGCGCACTCACCGCACGTGCTCGGGTTCATGGGGATGATCTGGGCGACGAGGACCTTCGTGTCGGGGTTGCTCGCCCGCATCTGGTCCACCAGCTTGCCGTACGCGGCCAGGATGGTGGCGGTCGGGCGGTTGCTCCAGGCGTCGTTGGTGCCGAAGTGCATCAGCACGATGTCGGGCCTGGCGACCGCGAGCCAGCCGGGGAGCTGGTTCTGGTCGGCGACGTTGGTGACCAGCGCGCCGCCGTGTCCCTCGTTGTCCCCGTCGTGCGCGACGCCGCAGCCCTGCGGCGGCAGGGTGCCGACGAAGTCGATCCCGGTGTGACCGGCGTTCACGAGGCGGTTCCAGAGCAGCGCCCGCCAGCATCCGGGGGAGCCGGTGATGGAGTCGCCGAGCGCCATGATCCTGGTGGCCGCCGCCTGGGCGGGGGCCGCGGTGCCCACCAGGAGTCCCAGGGTCACCACCACGGCCGTCGAGGCCGCCAGAACAGTCAGAATCGCGCCGCTTACGCGTGCCGTCCTTCGCATCTTCCGCTCCCGCCTCGGTGGGGGCCGATGCTAGGCGTCCCGGATGGGGGCGGGAAGCCGCCCGCCCGCCCGGGAGGGCCTGACCTGCGCGACCGTCACCGGCGGGGGTGTAACTTTCACCCCTTCCTCGGTCTCGCGGTCCTCGCCGCCTTCCGCTTCCGCCCTGACCCGGGGCCGCGCCGCGTCTTCCCTTCGAGGCGGCCTTGGCGTCGTCACCGTCCGGGCAGCCGTGGCCCGGGGCGTACGGTCCGGCGGGCCGGGTACGCGAACAGCGGGTACACGTTCACGTCACGCGAGCACCGGGTACGCGCTCATGTCACGCGAGCGCCGGGTGCGCGCTCATGTCACGCGAGCACCGCCCTGATCAGGCCCGTGAGCAGTGCCGTGCGGCCGGGCATCTCGGCCACGACGACGTGCTCGTCGTCGGCGTGGGCGCCGCCGCCCACCGCGCCGAGCCCGTCGAGGGTGGGACAGCCCGCCCCGGCGGTGAAGTTGCCGTCGGAGGCCCCGCCCACGCCGACCCCGGTGAGGGGGGCGAGGCCCAGCTCGGCGGCGACCTCCCGGGCGAGGGCGAACAGCCCGGCCGACGAGGCGTGCTCCAGGGGAGGGCGGTTCGGGCCTCCGACGATCTCGAGGCGGGTCCCGGCGATCCGGGGGGAGAGCGCCCGCATCAGCTCGTCCACCCGTCGCTGCGCGGCGAGGGTGGGCACGCGGGCGTCCACCGACAGGCGGGCCAGCGCGGGCACGGTGTTGCCCGTGGTCCCGGCCGACAGCACGGTGGGTGTGACGGTGGCCGGGCCGAGGGACTCCGGCGTCACCGGGCCGCCGTCCGCCCGATGCCCGTGAACCCGATCGCCGTGGGCTTGGCCGCTGTTCACCCGGTCGCCGTCTGTCCGGGGTTCGTTGCCCCCGTCGCCGGGGGCTCGGCCGTCGTGAATCCGGCCGCCGCCCGTCTGGTCGCCGCTCGCCTGGCCGCCGGCCTGGTGGCCGTGGGGCTGGTCGCTGTCCGCTCGGCCGTCACTCGTCCGGTCGCCGGGGGCCCGGTCGTTGTTCACCCGGTCGGCGATGCCGGTGACGGCGAGGATCTGGTGGGCCAGCTCGACCCCGGCGTTCGCGCCCCGGCCGGGGTCGAGCCCCGCGTGCGCACCACGGCCGTGCACCACGACCTCGTACATCGACGTGCCCTTGCGCGCGATCTTGAGCGCGCCGCCCTCGGCGCTCGCCTCCAGGACGAACGAGGCCGCGAGGCCGCGCGCCGACTCCTCGACCAGCGCTCGCGAGGTCGGGGACCCGACCTCCTCGTCCCCGGTGATCAGCACGCACACCCCGTCCGGTGACGGCAGCGCGGCCAGCGCGTGGAACATCTGGACCAGCCCGGCCTTCATGTCGAACACCCCGGGTCCCCGGGCGATCCCGTCGGCGACCGACCAGGGATGGGTCAGGAGGGAGCCGATCGGCCAGACGGTGTCGTGGTGGCCGAGCAGCAGCACCCTGGGCGTGCCGAAGGTCCACCGCAGGTGGGTGACCCCGCCGATCACGATCGTCTCGGCCCTGACGCCGAGCACGCGGTGCCCCTGGTCGGCGACCACCCGCGCGCTGCGGGCCACCGCCCGGTGGTCGGCGGAGAACGACTCGCACACGACGAGCTCCCGCAGGTCCTCGATCATGACATCCAGGTTCACCGTGGTCGCCTCTCCGCCGATGCGTTCCAGCCGCGTCACCGCGTCACCGCTCACCGCTCACCGCTCACCGCGACCGTACGACAGGTCGGGGGGCGGCGGCTCGTTCCCGCCGTCCTGACGGGATTCTCCCGGGCTGGGATTCCCGGTCCGCGCGCCCAGCGGAGATCGTCCGCCCCGCCGTCCTGCCGGATTCTCCGTCCGTGCGCCAAGCGGAGATCGTCCATTCCGCCGTTCGGTCGGATTTTTCCCACCCGTGCGTCCGACAGAGATCGTCCGGCCCGGATCGCCCGTTCCGCGCGGGGACGGCCATGATCGGCGCGGGGTGGCGCCGGGGCGGTCGGTCGGTGAAGGAAAACTACAGGGAGTATCACGGGAGTGGAGATAATTGACGCGGATGGTGGGTCGAACGTATTGTCCGGACAACGCCGACGCCTCGGTATTGGTGCCTTGACCTCGAAGAACACCCAACGGAGCGGTTCATGAAGCGACTAGCAGCGGCAGCGGTCACCCTCTGCCTTGCCGCCGGTACCGCGGCGTGTGGCAGCGGCGGCGACAGCTCCGCCGGTGGCGTCTTCACCACGATCGACGCGCTCAAGCCGGGCATCGACGCGAACGCGCCGATCAACCCGTACAACCCCAAGGGCAACGCCTTCCGGGGCTACAACGCCGAGTGGCTCGGGTGGACCAAGAACCATCTGACCGATCCGAACCAATTTTATCCGGGGGTCGCGCGGAGCTGGCAGATCGCCCCCGACCAGTCCTCGATCACCCTCAGGCTCCAGCCGGGCGGGAAGTGGTCCGACGGGGTGCCGATCACCGCAAAAGACGTGAAGTTCTCCATCGGCCTCGCCTACACCCAGGGCGGCACCGCCTACGCCCTCGACCCCTCCGCGGCCGGTACGGCCTCCGACATCAAGATCGTGGACGACCGGACGATCAAGATCACCCAGGCGGCGAAGAACCCGAGCTCCTCCTTCGTCCGCAGCGTCATGGAGACCGTCATCGTCCCCGAGCACGTCTGGCGCGGCGTGCTGCCCGCCGACTTCTGGCAGAGGCTGAAGCTCGCGCAGAGCACCGCCCCCGGCGCCGAGGCGGCACGGGCCGGGATCACCAGCCTCGCGGACAAGGTCATCTCCTTCGCCCCGGCCAAGGACGTCTCCGCCGGGCCGTTCGTCCTGAAGCGCGTCAACCCGGGCGAGGCGCTGCTGGTCAAGAACAGGAACTTCCACAACGCGGCCAACGTCGCCGCCGACCAGGTGCGGATCCTCAACTACACCGGCAACGAGCAGGTCTGGAACTACCTGGTCGCCGGAAGGCTGGACAGCGCCCCCTTCACCGCGGTCCCCGCCGGGGTGATGCGGCGGATCACCCAGACCTCGGGCAACGCCGTCGTCAGGGGATACTCGCCCGTCAGCGAGGGGCTGGCGTTCAACCAGTCCAGGAAGCCCTACGACAACGTGCACGTCCGCCGGGCGCTGGCCTACCTGATCGACCGTAAGCAGGTCACCAAGGTCGCCTCCCCCGAGGGCGGCACCGCCTCGCTCACCACCTCGGGCCTGCACCAGCAGGCCGCGAAGGCGTGGCTGGGCGACGGCCTCGCCACCCTGGACCCGTACCGGCACGACCCCGTCAAAGCCGCGAGCGAGCTGCGGGCCGCGGGCATGCGGAAGGCCGACGGGAAGTGGACGATGCCCGACGGCAGCCCCTGGAAGATGACCATCAACGTGCCCGCGTCCTTCTCCGACTGGCTGGCCGGAGCCAAGGCCGTCACCAGCCAGCTCAACGACGCCGGGATCGACGCGCAGGTCGTAACCACCGCCGACTACCCGCTCTACCTGGAGGAGATGGCCGCCGGGAAGTACGACCTCGGCTTCTGGCTGGTGGCGCTCGGCCCCGCGCCGTACAACATCTTCCAGCGCCTGTACGGGGCCCAGAACGGCTGGCAGCTCTTCGGCGGCAGGCTCAAGCACGTCGCCCCCGGCACGGAGGGCAACTGGATGGGCGGCGCCGAGACCATCGACGTCAAGGGGGCGGGCAGGGTCAACCCCGGCGAGCTCGCGGTCAGGCTGAACTCCGTCCCCGAGGCCGAGCAGCGGAGGATCGTCTCGACCCTCGCCAGGACCGCCAACCAGGACCTCCCGGTGATCCAGCTGTGGGACTACGTCAACACCCAGGTCGTCAACACCACCCGGTTCACCGGATTCCCGGGTGACGACAGCGACGCGCTGCGCCTCACCTCCGGGGTCTGGCTCCAACTCGGCATGGTCAAGAGGAAGGACCGCGCATGACGGTCATCGCACGCCGTCTCGCGGGCCACCTCGCCCGCGGGCTCGCCATGGTCCTGGTGGTCACCACGATCAGCTTCGTGATCATCAGGAACATCCCGGGCGACCCCATGAAGGCCCGCTACGAGAAGCTGGTCGAGCAGGGCATGTCGCCCGACCAGGCCGAGCGCGCCGTCGCGGTGCTGTACGGGTTCATGCCGAAGGGCACGATGTGGGAGCAGTACCTCGACTACATGAGGGGCCTGCTCCACCTCGACCTCGGCCAGTCGCTGAGCGTCCCCGGAGCGGAGGTGACCACCCTGCTCGGCGCGGCGGCCACCTGGACGATCCTGCCGGTCCTCGTCGGCACCCTCCTCAGCTTCGCGGTCGGCATCATCCTGGGCGTCTACGCGGCGATCAAGCGGTCGAGCAAGCTGGGTGACGTCCTCGCCGTCTCCGGCTCGCTCCTGCACGGCCTGCCGCAGTACGTCCTCGCGCTGCTGCTCAGCGCGGTCTTCACGACCCTGCTGCCGATCTTCCCCTCCAGCGGCACCGCCGACGTCACGCTCGAACCCGGGCTCAACGCCGCCTACCTCGGCTCGCTGGTCCAGTACGCCACGCTGCCGGTCCTGACCTACGCGCTGGCCGGGTACGGGGGCTGGATCCTGGCGATGAAGTCGAGCGTGGTCACCGTGCTGGGCGACGACTTCATCCTCGCCGCCGAGCTGCGCGGCATGAAGCGCGGGATCGTCTTCCGCTACGTGGCGCGCAACGCGATCCTGCCGCTGTTCACCATCCTGGCGCTCTCGCTGGGCCTGCTGTTCGGCGGCGCGATCTTCATCGAGCGGATCTTCACCTACCCGGGGCTGGGACTGCTGCTGCTCAACAGCATCACCGACCGCGACTACGCGCTGATGGGCGGGGCCTTCCTGCTGATCACCGTGGCGATCGTCATCGCCAACATCGTGGCCGACATGCTCTACACCGCCATCGACCCACGGGTCCGTTCCGGACAGGAGGCGTCATGACCGGAGTGACCGGAGTGACCGGACGAATCGGGAAAGCCGTGGGAAGCGGCTCCATGATCACGTACCGGCCGGAGGTGGTCGCGTGACGGCGCCGGTCATCACCACTCCCGGTGTTCCGGGCGCCCCGGGGGCCCCGGCCGCCCCCGGCGTCTCCGGCACCCGCGCGACGCTGCGGCGCAACTTCCGGCGCGGTGTCTGGCGGGTGCTGCGGCGCAAGCCCAGCCGGATCGTGGGCGTGGCCATCCTGGCCGTGTTCGCGTTCATGGGGATCTTCGGGGCGCTGCTCTACCCCGCCCGGCTGCCGCGCGACGACAACGCGCTCTACGCCGCGCCGAGCCTGGCGCACCCCTTCGGCACCGACTTCGAGGGCACCGACGTGCTCGCCCTGGTGATCACCGGGGCCCGGTACGTCCTGCTGACCGCCCTGGTCACCGCCGTCATCACGGTCGCCCTCGGCACCGCCGTCGGGCTGTTCGCGGGGTTCCGGCGCGGGCGCTGGGACAGCGTGCTCATGCGGATCACCGACATGAAGCTCACCATCCCCGCCCTCCCGCTGCTGCTGGTCCTGTCGACCGTCTGGAAGTTCACCAGCGCGCTCGAGATGGGCCTGGTGCTCGGCCTCCTCGGCTGGGGCGGGGTGGCGCGCGCCGTACGGGCGCAGACTCTCTCGCTGCGCGAGCGCGGTTTCATCGAGGCGGCCAGGGGGCTCGGCCTGTCCGGCCGGCACATCGTCTGCAGGGAGCTGCTGCCCAGCATGGCCCCCTTCATCGCGATGAACATGCTCATCGCGGTGACCGGCGCGGTGTACGCGCAGGTGGGCCTGTTCTTCCTGGGCGTGCTGCCGTTCGACGCCAACAACTGGGGCGTCATGCTCAACCTCGCCGTGTTCGGCGGCGGCGCGCTGACGACGACCACCGCGTTGCCGTACATGCTGGCGCCGCTGCTGGCGATCCTGCTGCTCACCCTGGGCATCGTCCTCGTCGTCGACGCGATGGACGAGATCTTCAACCCCCGGCTGCGGGAGGACTGAACAGATGTTCACACGTTCGGATTCGGAGAAGGCGTCCGCTTCGGAGAATGCGTCCGCGACACCGGGCGAGCGGCTGTCCGCGGCCATGCGGAGGACCTGGGGCAGCCGAGGCACCCGCAAGACGGAGAGCGCCGCGACCCCCCGCGACGCGGGGAGGGGCGGGCCGCCGGGAGTACGCGTCGGCGACCTGTCCGTCGTCTACCGGACGTCGGCGGGCGAACTGCCCGCGGTGTCGGGCATCGATCTCGTACTGGTGCCCGGGACGATCACCGGGGTCGTCGGCGAGTCCGGGTCCGGCAAGTCCACCCTGGCGCTGTCGCTGCTCAACGCGGTCCAGCCCCCCGGCAGGATCCGCTCGGGCAGCGTAGAGATCGACGGGCTCGGCGACGTCGTCGGGTTGCGCGGCGACGACCTGCGCCGGGCGCGGGGACGGCACATCGGATACGTCTTCCAGGCCGCTCAGAACTCCCTCAACCCGCTCAAGACGGTCGGCAAGCAGCTCCTCGACCTGGGCCGCTCGCACGACATCCAGGACCTGCGGGGGCTGGTCGGGGACGCGAAGGACCTGCTCGGCAGGATGGGCATGGACGGCGCCCGCGTGCTCGACTCCCACCAGCACGAGCTGTCCGGCGGGATGCGCCAGCGGGTCGGCATCATGCTCGCCCTGGTGCTCAACGCCCACCTCGTCATCCTGGACGAGCCCACGACCGCCCTCGACATGATCACCCAGGCCACGATCCTGCGGATCGTCAGGGAGGTCCACGAGGAGCGCGGGCTCACCACGCTCGTCATCACCCACGACCTCGGCGTGGTGGCCGAGGTCGCCGACCGGCTCGCCGTCATGTACGGCGGGCGCGTGGTGGAGCAGGGGCCGACCACCGAGGTGCTCGGCGCTCCCCGCCACCCCTACACCCAGGGCCTGATCCGGGCCATCCCGCGCCTGATCGGCGACATCGGGGAGGCGAGGGCGCTGCCCGGCCGCCCGCCGACGCTTGGGACCGTTCCGTCGCGGGGATGCGTCTTCAGGGAGCGTTGCGAGCTGCGCATGGACGTCTGCGAGACCGAGGAGCCGCCCGCCGTCGCGCGCGGCGAGTGGATCGTCGCCTGCCACGCCGTCGCCGCCCGCCACGCGGACGAGGACGCGGCCACCGCGCGCACCGGGAACGTCGCGCGTGGCGTGAACGGAGACGGGGCCACGAACGGGACCGGGACCGGAGTTGGGAACGCCGTGCATGCCGCGAACGGGACCACGAACGGGAACGGAGACGGCACCGCGGACGGAGAGGGAGAAGGGACCGCGCACGAGGACCGGGACGCGGTCCTGCGGGGAGCCGGACGGGGCACCCGGGCACACGGACCGAGGGAGAAAACGTGATCACTGGTCAGGGAGTCACGAAGACCTTCAAACAGCGGGGCGGCTTCCTCCCCGGACGTGAGGTGAAGGCGCTGCGCGGCGTCGACTTCGCCATCCCGAAGGGCGGGGCGGCGTCGTTCATCGGGGAGTCGGGCTGCGGCAAGACGACGCTCGGCCGGATCATCGCCGGGCTGGAGAGGCACGACTCCGGGGAGATCACCATCGACGGCACGCCCATGTCGTCGCTGCGCCCGAAGCAGCGCGAGCCCTACTTCCGCCGCATCCAGCTCATCCACCAGGACCCGTACTCGGCGCTCAACCCGACCCGCACCGTGCACCAGACGCTGGACGCGCCGCTGTCGCTGCGGGCCGCGCGGACCGGCCGCTCGCGGGCGTGGGTGGACGGGCGCGCCCAGGAGCTGCTGGAACTGGTCGGCCTCGACCCCGGCTACGTGCTGTCGCGCTACCCCCACCAGCTCTCCGGCGGCATGCGCCAGCGGGTCGTCATCGCCCGCGCCCTCACCGTCGACCCCGAGATGCTCGTCGCCGACGAGGCCGTCTCCATGATCGACGTATCGCTGCGGCTCGGCATCCTCGCCCTGCTCAAGGACCTTCGCGAGCGCCTCGGGGTGAGCGTGCTGTTCATCACCCACGACGTGGCGACCGCGCGCTACATCGGTGACGACGGCGAGCTGTACGTCATCTACCGGGGAGAGGTCGTCGAGCGCGGTCACGTCGAGACGATCATCTCCGGCCCCGTGCACCCGTACACCCAGTCACTGCTGTCGGCCATCCCCGTGCTGCACGGCCTGGAGCGGCCCGGCGAGGAGCCGGTGACGCCGACCGGGGCGCTCGACGAGAGCCGCCTCGACGCGGGCTGCCTGTTCGCCCGGCGCTGCCCGTTCCGTACCGATCGCTGTGAGTCGGAGCATCCGCTGCTCGGCCACGGCGGAGGTACGCCCCAGGAGCACGCCTGTTTCCACCCCGCTCCGCGCAACGTCGTCGCCATGCCGGTCGGCCACTCGTGAACCCGCTCGGAAACGGTCCCTGGACGGTGCCGTGGAGCGCGGGCGAGGCGCCCGGGGCGTCCGGTGGCCGCGAGGCGTCGAGGGCTTCCGAGGCGCCGGGGGCTTCCGGAACGCCGAGGACCTCGGCGGCGCCGGGAGCCTCCGTGACGCCGGGAATCCGCGAGGCGCCCGGGACACGTGCGGCGTCCGGGATCCGCGAGGCCGTCGCCGCCGACGCGGTGGCGCTCGCGGGAATCGCCGGGGCCGCGCTCACCCATGACGCGGGGGAGGCCGCGAGCCTGGTCGCCAGGCTCGCCACGCCGCCCGCGCACCGGTCCTGGACGGCGCTGGTGACCCGCGACCTCGACGGGGTGGCGTTCGTCTCCATGTCGGAACGCGACCCGCACGCGGGCCACATCGACCTGCTCGCGGTGCGTCCGGAGGCCCGGGGGACGGGCCTGGGCCGGGCACTGGCCGTCGCGGCCGAGGACTGGTTGCGCGGACAGGGGGCGGCCGAGGCCCGCTTCGCCGGCAACCCGCCCTGCTACGCCTGGCCCGGCATCGACGTGCGCTACACCGAGGCCGCCTGCCTGGCCGAGAGCCTCGGCTACGAGCGCTACCGGGTCGCCTGGAACATGACCGCCGACCTCACCCGGGACCTCTCCGTCGACGCCGACCTCGCCCTGCTGGCGGCCTCCGGGGTCACCGTGCGCGCCGCCGCCCCCGGGGAGCGCGCCGCCGTGTCGGCCTTCGTCGAGGAGCACTGGAACGCCCGCTGGGCCTGGGAGGCGGAGCAGGCCACCGGCTGCCACTACGCCGTCAGGGAGGGCGAGATCCTCGGCTTCGCCGCGTGGGGTTCGCGGCCCTCCTGGTTCGGCCCGATGGGCACCGCGCCGGCCGCGCGGGGCCTGGGGGTCGGCCGCGTGCTCGTACGCCGCTGTCTCGCCGAGCAGCGGGCCGCGGGCATGTCGAGCACCCAGATCGGCTGGGTGGGGCCGCTGCGCTTCTACGCCAGGGCGGTCGGCGCGCGCGCCGAACGGGTCTTCTGGCTCTACCGCCGTGGCCTGCCGTGACCGCCCCCGCCCACCGGGGTGGGCCGATGGACGGGCTCCTATCGGGTATGTGCCTGTAACGCCCTCACCGTCCGAAGATCGGCTACTCAGCGGTAGCGAGATCAGGAAAACTAACGACATGGGACGTCATGAGTGATCAACTAGCCACACTGTCCACGCTGTCCACCGAGCAGAGCGATCCGCGCTACAGCCGGATCGACCGGCTTCCCACCGACCAGGTGGCCCGGCTGATGAACGCGGCGGACACCGCGGTGCCCGCGGCGGTGGCCGAGGTGATCCCGGAGATCTCGGCCGCGGTGGACGCGGTCGTGGCCCGGATGAAGGCCGGGGGCCGCCTGTTCTACGTGGGCGCGGGGACGTCTGGCCGGCTGGCCGTACTGGACGCCTCGGAATGCCCGCCGACCTTCGGCACCGATCCCGAGCTCGTCCAGGGCGTCATCGCGGGCGGCACTCCCGCCCTGACCCGTTCGGTCGAGGGCGCTGAGGACGACCACGCCGGGGGAGCGGCCGCCCTCGGGGAACGGGGGGTGGGCGCGCTCGACGCGGTGGTGGGCGTCTCCGCCAGCGGCCGCGCGCCCTTCGTGCTCGGCGCGCTCGCCGAGGCGAGCCGCAGGGGCGCCCTCACCGTGGGACTGTCGTGCAACGCCGCGACCCCGCTGTCGGCGGCCGCGCTGCACCCCATCGAGGTGATCGTCGGCCCGGAGGTGGTGACCGGCTCCACCAGGCTCAAGGCGGGGACCGCGCAGAAGCTGGTCCTCAACATGATCTCCACGATCGCGATGGTCAAGCTGGGCCGTACCTACGGCAACACCATGATCGAGGTGTCGGCGATGAACTCCAAGCTGGCCGACCGGGCCGCGAGGATGGTCAGCGACATCACCGGGGCGGCCCTCTCCGCCGCCCGTTCCGCGCTGGAGGCCGCGGGATGGCACGTGAAGGTCGCGGTACTGATGATCGAGCACGGTCTCGACGCCGGTGGCGCCCGGCTCCTGCTGGAGCGGCACGGCGACCGCCTCGAGGCGGCGCTGGAGGCGGCGAAGCAGGCCAGGGGCGCCTGAACCCCTGGCGCGACCTTCATTGCGACGGGAACCGGTGCCGGGCATGAAACCGGTTCCTCGCCTGGCACAGAGTCCGGGACCGGATCGATATCCGGGGGCAGATTCGGAGCTGAGGGCGGCACCGGGACCGATAGCGGGAATGGCTTTGGAACCGAACACCGGGACCTGAGAAGGTGGGCTCGGAGCCGAAGGCGACACCTGGGCCGGTGCCGGGAGCGAGCTCGGAGCCGAGGGCGGGAGCGGGAGCGGTGACCGATCGTTCTGATTGTTCCGATGGTGAGGAGGGTGCCCGGCTCGCCGGGATCCTCGGGGCGGCGGTGCCGCGCGTCTGCTCGGCGGCGGTGGCCGCGATCGCCGTGGACGGGGTCACGGTGGCCGTCGCGGCGGCGGGGGAGGCCGTGCGCTACGCGTCGGCCTCCGAGGACCTCGCCGGAGAGCGGCCACCCGCCCTCCGTGACTCGATCTTCGACCTCGCCTCGATCACCAAGCTCTTCACCACGGCCGTCATCCTGTCCCTGGCGGAGGACGGCCTCCTCGGCCTGGACGAGCCCGTCGCGGCCTGGCTGTCCGGCGCCGGTCGCGGTGGCCACGGTGGCCAAGGCGGCCACGACAGCTACGACAGCCACGACAGCCATGACAGCCCCGACGGCCATGACAGCCACGGCGGCCCCGGCGGCTACGGCGGCGCCCCCGAGGTCACCCTGCGGCACCTGCTCACCCACACCGCGGGCCTGCCGCCGGGACGCAGGGCCCACGAGGAGATCCCCGGCGACGGCCCGGAGGTCCGCGCCGCGCGCATGGAGCGGATCCTCTCGACACCGCCGATCGGTCCCGCGGGCGAGCGCTACCTCTACTCCGACGTCGGGCTGATCACGGCGGGCCGGGTGGCGGAGATCGCCGGTGGGGCCTCCCTGGACGAGCTCGCCCGCGCCCGGGTCGTCGATCCGCTGGGCCTGCCCGACACCGGTTACCGGCCCGCCGCGTCCCTGCTGCCCCGGATCGTCGCCACCGAGCACAAGCCCGAGCGCCCCGGCCCCGGATGCGTGCGCGGAGAGGTTCACGACGAGACCGCGCACGGCCTGGGCGGGGTCGCCGGGCACGCCGGGATCTTCTCCACCGCCGGCGACCTCGTACGCTTCGCCGAGGCGCTGCGCACCGGGGGAGCGCCGGTGCTGGGGCCCGGCGCGGTCGCCGAGATCACCCGCGACCACGGCGTGCGGGGCGCGGACTTCCGCCACGGCCTGGGCGTGCGCATCGGCGACCCGGCGATCGTCGGCCCGCTGGCCGACGCCTACGGCCACTCCGGCTTCACCGGCACCTCGCTCGTCGTCGATCCCGGGCGTGCCCTCACCGTCGTCCTGCTGACCAACAACGTGCATCCCCTGCGCGGCCGGGCGGGCATCCGCGACCTGCGCCACGCGGTCGCCGCCGAGGCCCTGCGCCTGTCCTGAGCCCACTCGGAGCCGTTCCGAGCCCGTTTCGAGCCCGTTCCGAGCCCGCGCACGCGTCTGTGGCCCGGCTCGCCGAATCAGCGAAGAGCCCCGCCGGGATCGGTCCCCGAGTCCGCCGGGATCGGTCGGCTGTTCCGGGGGTGGAGCTCGTGTTTCCGGTTCATGCGACGTCCTGTGACAGGTCACCGGGACAGCCGGTGTTCGTGGCCCGACGTCGGATGACCACGGGTGCGCCGATTCGCTTCACTTCGGTCCGGCGCCGGCCTATCCGGCCGGTGTCCGGTGGTGGATCATCTTCTGGAAGCGGGAGGTTCGATGTCGTTCAAGAAGACCGGCTCCACCAGGAAGAAGCCGACGGCCAAGAAGTCGACCGGCGACGAAGACGAGTCGATGAGCGTTGAGGAGAACGACGGCGCCGACCAGGAGGACTCCTCGGACCTCTCGTCCTCCGAGAAGCAGGAGGAGCAGAAGGACCAGCCGTCGCCGGTCCCGCTGGTCGTCGGCCCCCAGACAGACCTGCACAAGAACAAGCGATCGGATTTCGAGAACTCCCAGAACTCCCAGAACTCCCCGGCTTCCGGCGGCAACGGCGGGTGGCCCGCCCAGGACAGCGCGGCCGCGGAGCGGGCGCTCATCACCCTGTTGGGTGAGCAGACCATGGCTGTGTCGCTGATCCAGTCCATGACGTACGAGGAGTTCGTGGCTCTTCGGGCCGTCAGCCGGCGGACCAGGGCCGTGGTGGACTCGTATCTGCCCGCGGAGAGCGAGGGCCTGTCCACGCGTGCGAGGATCGCGCACCTCTTCATCCGGTTCCAGGGCATCGGGAAGTACGCGTCGCCGTTCCACGTCCTGTATCTGGCCCGGCAGTTCCCCATCCCGCTCCACTCCGAACTGTGGCAGGCCTTCGGGATCGCGGTGGGCATGCCGGGCGCCGGTCCCGGCGAGATCCTGGCGCAGCTGGCGGCCCGGCAGGGCTGGCTCAGCGACGCCGATCTCCGGGCGGGGATCGCCGGTCTCACCGAGGACGGGGAGCGGCAGGCGATCCTGCTGAACGACTTCGACCTGGCGGCGACCGAGGTGAACCCGCTGTTCAACCTGGACACGGATATGCTCTCGTTCGCCATGCCGGACGAGAGCACGAGGGGGCTTTCCGCCGCCAAGGCGGAACAGATCAAGAGCAACGTGCACGAGCGGCTCGCGGCCAAGATGAGCACGATCAGGGAAGAGATCATCCATGACGTCGGCGGCAAGAAGGGATGGAGCGCGAAGTACCGCAGACGCATCGCCGTGAACGAGAACATGGCGGTGCAGCGGGCCCTGGACCGGCTGGCATGGGTGCTCGCCCATCTGAACGACGCCCGCGAATGCGTCGCGGTGGCCCACACCGAGGGCGAGCTGCACACCTGGGCGAACAATCCCGACGACCGGATGGGAAAGGACCTGGAGCTGCTCGTCAAGGCCGGCAAGGTCGATGACGAGGCCGGCATGGACGACCTCAACGAGACGTTCGACGAGCTGTGGGCCCTCCTGAAGAGCTCCAGTCTCGACGAGAGGACGGGAGAGGGCGGCGACCTGCACATGGCGGAGCGGCGCCTGCTCAAGGCGATACGCTTCCTGGCCGACCTGCAGCAGAAGTGGACCGAGCTGAAGATCCGCGCGCACGAGGAGACCTACAACCTCGGCAATGAGGACCGCAAGGTGCACACCGAGATGCAGGCCGCCACCCAGCTTCTCCAGAACCGCGACCGGGCTCGCGCGGAGGCGGATCGGAAGACGCTGCACCTGCTGGAAACGATCGTGATCGCCATCGGCATCTCCAAGCTGTGCTGTCTCAAGTGCTACCTGGGGATCCTGGCCATGCGCGGGGAGGGCATCCGGTTCGGCATCACCGGGACCCACCTCACCACCTACGCCTGGCCGGTCTCCCCGGCCCTCGTCGCACCGGCGCTGCTCAGGGCGATCCTCGGCGTCCCCGACGAGCCGACGGACAAGCAGGACGTCGCCCTCGCAGCCGCCATCGACAACGACCTCCAGCGGAGGGCCGTCATCAAGGCGATCGAGAGCTTCGACCACTCCGGCGGCATGGGCGAGACCGGGTACGTGTCGAGCGAGGACGAGGAGGGGCTGGAGTTCAGGTACGCCCCCAGGTCCGAGTCCGGTTCCGGTTCCGGCTCCGGTTCCGGCTCCGACTCGGAGTCCAGTGAGGCCCCTCGCGGGGACAAGCAGAAACGGACTCTCGACGAAGCCGGGGAGGGGGAGTACAGCGAGGAGGACGGCCCGCCCGCGCAGAAGAGGTCCCGGACCTCGGCCTGGCAGGAATGGCAGGACGTGCAGAACGAGCAGGAGGAGTCCGACGAGGAGTCGAGCGACGACTACAACCCCCAGGAAGACTGAGGATCGCGCCGGCCCCCGGTCGGAGAGCCGGGGAACCGGAGAGCCGGAGAGCCGGAGAGGTCGCATGCCGCCGGTCGTACGCCATGGTCGTACGACCGGCGAACACGTCGGGAACCCCCGGCGGCGGGTGTACGGCTAGGAGGGCCTGTTCCGGCGGCGGTAGTCGGTCCTGAAGCCGTCGATGGCGTCCCGGGTGGCCCGCAGCGCCGCGTCCGAGGTCTCGAAGGTGCGCTGGGCGATGCCGACGAAGATGCAGTCGACGATCAGGAGCTGGCTGATCCGGCTGGCCAGCGCCCCCGGGCGGAAGGCGGTCTCCCGGCCCGCCGAGACCAGGACGTGGTCGGCGAGCTCGGCCAGGGAGGAACGCGGGTTGTTGGTGATGGCCACCGTGGTCGCGCCCGCCCGCCGCGCGACGCGCGTCGGCGCCAGCACGTCGGGGGTCTCGCCGGTGCAGCTCACCGCCACCACGACGTCGTCCTCGCGCACCAGCGCCGCGCTGGTCAGCGCGAGGTGCGCGTCGGTGTAGGCGTGGCCGGGCAGGCCGATCCGCATCAGCTTCTGCGCCATGTCGGCCGCCACCAGCCCGGAGGCGCCGACCCCGTAGACGGCGACCTTGCGCGCCCCGGCCACCGCCTCCACCACCAGGCCCAGCCGGTCGGGGTTGAGCTGCGCCGCGGTGTCGGCGAGCGCCTCCGACTCGGCCCTGGCCACCTTCGCGATCACGTCGGTGAGCGGGTCGTCGGGGCCGAGGTCACCGGGGACCAGCCGTTCGGGCTCGTCCCTGGCCACCGCGGCGGCCAGGGCGAAGCGCAGCTGGGAGTACCCGGCGAAGCCCAGGGCCCTGGCGGTCCGCACGATCGTGGCCTCGCTGGTGCCGGAGGCCGCGCTGAACTCGGTGATGGTGCTGCGGGCCACCACCCCGGGGTCGTCGAGGATGAGACGGGCGATGGACTGAGCCGCGGGGGTGAGGGAGGGGAGGACGGCCCTCACCGTGGCCACCAGGTTCACGGGGGTGGGGCCGTCGAGGACGTTCATTAAGCGCCTTTCATGTCATAAATCAGCGTATTGGTCACCGGTCAGCCAGCGAGCCACGGCGCGGGCCGAAGCCCGGGAGATGCCGTTCGTGGTCACGTACACGGCTCCCGAGGGTTCGCCCGGCATCCCGGTCTCGACCACCACGGTGTCGGGGCGCAGCGCGACGGCCCGCGCCAGCAGCTCGCCGACCCAGGGGTGGCGCCTGGCGTCGTGCACCACCATCACCAGCGGGCGGCTCCGGTCGCTCAGGTCGGGCAGCTCGGGCGCCTCCACGGTGACGACGTGGCCGACGGTGCCCGGCAGCAGCTCGGTGAAGGCGCCGATGAGGCCGGTGAGCATGCCCGGCTCGACCGCCTCGCTCAGCCGGGGAGCGATGTCGACGACCAGCGGCGGCCCGGGGAGCACGGTCGGGGCGGCCGTGGCGGTCACGCGGATGGCCGCGCGGGCGGTGCGCAGGCCGAGCTCCTCGCCCTCGTCCCCCGGGCCCCGGGCGGCGATCCCCGCCGCCCGCGCCTCCGCGGTCGCGCTCGCGGCGTACCAGCTTGACAGGGCGAGCACCCGGGAGGCGGCCTCGGCCAGCCGGTCCTCGCCCAGCCTGCCCTCCCGTACGGCGTCCACGATGGCGTCGCGCAGCTCGTTGACGTTCTCGCCCCCGGGGGCGGAGATGCCCGCGCAGATCGCGTCGGCCCCGGCCGCCAGGGCGCGGACCGCGATCTCCCCCGGGGGGTGCAGGGCCGCGACGGCGCGCATCTCGATGGCGTCGGTGACGATCATCCCGGTGAAGCCCATCTGCTCGCGGAGCAACCCGGTCGTGATCCGCCGGCTCAGCGTCGCGGGGTTCTCCGGGTCGAGGGCCGGGATCAGCAGGTGCCCGCACATGACGGCCCGCACCCCGGCGGCCACCGCCGTGCGGAAGGGCGGCAGGTCGCGCTCGGCGAGGAGCCGGGGGGAGGCGTGCAGGGTCGGCAGGGCGTGGTGGGAGTCGGTGTGGGTGTCGCCGTGGCCGGGGAAGTGCTTGGCGCAGGCGGCCACCCCGGCCCCCTGGAGCCCGGAGATCCAGGCGGCGGTGTGCCGGGAGACCAGCTCGGGATCGGCGCCGAAGGAGCGGACGCCGATCACCGGGTTGACCGGGTTGGCGTTGACGTCGGCCACCGGGGCGTAGTCGAGGGTGATGTCGGCCGAGGCGAGGAGGCGGCCGATCTCCTGGGCGACCAGCCGGGTCCCCTCGGCGTCGTCCCCCACGCCCAGCGCCCGGTTGCCCGGCCACGAGCTGCCCCGCGCGGCCTGCAGGCGGGTGACGGAGCCGCCCTCCTCGTCCACCGCGATCACCGCCGCGGGGTTCTCCGCGCGCAGCCGAGCGACCAGATCGGCGGTGTGGCCGAGATCGGTGAGGTTGCGGGCGAACAGCACGGTCCCGCCGAGGCCCTCGTCGCCGAGCGCGCGAAGCAGCCACCCGGGCGGCTCGGTGCCGTCGAAACCCGGCTGGAGGACGGTCATGGCCAGCCGGGCCAGATCGGGGCTGCGATGGGGCATTCGGTCACCTTCTCGGTCGAGGCAGGCGTCTTCTGACAGGTCGGCGGAGGGAGGTGTCTCAAGGCAGATTACCCATCAATGACAATTTTCTTCATTATCATTGCCTTCGAAGTAGCTTTCTGTCATTCTCGCGATCGAGAACCCGTGACCTTGTGATCTTGTGATCTTGTGACTTCGTGATCCCGTGCCGGTCCCGCGATCTTCTTCGCGCCCGCCCTCACATCCGCACCTCCACCGTCGTGCCGCCTCGCGCCCGTCCTCGCGCCCGCCCCGGTGCCCGCCTTCCGCCTCGGCCCCGTCGTGTCCGGGCCGTGGCCGAACACCCCTGGAGTCCGCATGAGCTCATCCAGCCGGCGAACCGTCCTGCGCGGCCTCGCCCTCGCCGTCGCGGCGACCGCCGTGCCCCTGTCCGGCCGGGCCGCGGCCGCCACCGGGATCTCGTACGAGACCGGGACCGGGACCTGGACCGGGCGAGTGCCGCCGCTGCGTCAGATGCGCGGCATGTGGATCGCCTCGGTCGCCAACATCAACTGGCCGTCGAGGACCGGGCTGAGCGCCGAGCGGCAGCGGGCCGAGTATCTCGGCTGGCTCGACCTGGCGCGGGCCCGCGGGCTCAACGCGGTGTTCGTGCAGATCCGGCCGACCGCCGACGCCTTCTGGCCCTCCCGGTACGAACCCTGGTCGCAGTATCTGACCGGCACGCAGGGAGGCGACCCCGGCTACGACCCGCTGGCCTTCCTGGTGGCCGAGACACACCGCAGGGGCCTCGCCTTCCACGCGTGGTTCAACCCCTACCGGGTGTCGATGCAGGCCGACCCGGCCCTGCTGCACCCCGACCACCCCGGCCGCAGGCACCCCGACTGGATCGTTCCCTACGGCGGCAAGCTCTACTACAACCCCGGCATGCCCGAGGTCCGCGCGTTCGTGCAGGACGCGATGATGGACGCGGTCACCAGGTACGACATCGACGGCCTGCACTTCGACGACTACTTCTACCCGGTCAACACCACCGACTTCGACGACAGCGAGGCCTACGCCCGGCACGGCGCGGGCTTCCCCGACCTCGCGGCCTGGCGGCGCGCGAACGTCGACCTCCTCGTACGGGAGATGCAGCGGCGGGTGCGGCGGGCCAAGCCCGAGATCGCCTGGGGCATCAGCCCCTCGGGCATCTGGCGCAACCGGGCCACCGACCCGCTGGGCTCCGAGACCAGCGGTGGCCAGTCCTACGACAACCTGCACGCCGACACGCGCGGCTGGGTCAGGAAGGGGTGGCTCGACTACATCGCGCCGCAGCTCTACTGGTACATCGGCCAGTCCAACGCCGACTACGCCAAGCTGGTCCCCTGGTGGTCCGGCGTGGCGGCGGGCACGGACACCCAGCTGTGGATCGGCCAGGCGGCCTACAAGGCCGGGGCGGCGGGCCAGCCCGCCGAGTGGTCCCGGCCCGGCGAGCTCAGCGATCACCTCACCCTCAACGAGGGCCACCCCGAGGTCGGCGGCGACATCTGGTACAACTCCGGCGACGTCCGCGACGACCGGATCGGCTCGATCAGCGCCGTGGTGACCGGCCACTACAGCCGTCCCGCGCTCTCCCCGCTGCTGCCCAGGCTCGCCTCCGGCCGGGCCCCCGGCCGCCCGCTCGTCCCCCTGGCGCGCCGGGTGCGCGGCGGCGTCGAGCTGAGGATCCTGGCCACCGGCCGCAGGACCCCGTTCCAGTACGCGATCTTCCGGCTCGACCGGCGGGCCGGGCCCGGGGACCTCGCCGACGCCCGGCACCTGGTCGCGGTCGTCCCAGCGGCCCGCGACCTGCGCTGGACGGACCCGGCGGGCGCCGCGAGCGCGTACTACCACGTGGTGGCCGTCGACCGGGCCGGCCGCCTGAGCGCGCCCAGCGTCGGCCGCCGCGCCCGCGGTGACGGCCCGGCGGGATCCGGTGACCGCGAAGGGGCCTGAGGGGAGTGAAGGAGTCCGGGGATCGTGAAGGGGCGTGAGGGGGAGTGAAATGCGCGTGCTGGGGTTGATGTCGGGGACGTCCCACGACGGGATCGACAGCGCGGTCGTGGACTGGTCCCCGGACGGCGACGTGCTCACCGGCGCCGTCGAGCGCACCGGCACGCGGCCGTACGAGGGGTGGCTCCGCGAGCGCATCGCCGCCGCGCTGCCGCCCGGCCCGGCCGGCATGGCCGAGGTGTGCCGGCTCGACACGCTGGTCGGGCAGGCGTTCGCCGACGCCGCCGAGGCGTGCGGGCCGGTGGACCTCGTCTGCTCGCACGGGCAGACGATGTTCCACTGGGTGGAGGACGGCCGGGTGCGCGGCACGCTGCAGCTGGGCCAGCCCGCCTGGATCGCCGAGCGGACCGGCGTGCCGGTGGTCTCCGACCTCCGGGCCAGGGACGTGGCCGCCGGAGGGCAGGGCGCGCCGCTCGTCTCCTACCTCGACCTGCTGCTCCTGGACGGGCTGCCGGGGCGGAGCGGCGCGCTCAACCTCGGCGGGATCGCGAACCTGACCGTGCGGGACGCCGGGACGGCGTACGACACCGGCCCGGCGTCGGCGCTGATGGACGCGGCGGTGTCGGCCGCCACGGGCGCGCCCTACGACGAGGACGGCCGCCTCGCCGCCTCGGGGGAGGTGCACGAGGGGTTGCTGGCGGACCTGCTGGCCGAGCCGTACTACCGGGCGCCGCCGCCGAAGAGCACCGGCAAGGAGCTGTTCCACCCCGGCTACCTGGAGAGCAGGACGTCACCGTACCGGCCCGCCCTGCCCGACCTGCTGGCGACGCTGGCCGCGCTCACCGCCGAGACCGTCGCGGCGGAGATCCGGCGCCACCGCCTGGAGACGGTGGTCGTGTCCGGGGGAGGGGTGCGCAACCCTGTCCTGATGGCCATGCTGGCCGCGCGGGCCGGGGACGCGCGCATCGTGCCGAGCGACGAGCTCGGCGTTCCCGCCGACGCCAAGGAGGCGATCGCCTTCTCGCTCTTCGGCTGGCTGACGGCGCACGGGCTGCCCGCGACGGTCCCCGGCTGCACGGGCGCGTCCGGCCCCCGCCTCCTCGGCGCGATCACCCCCGGCGCCGGAGCGCTGAGGCTGCCGGAGCCCCTCGACGAGGGCCCCCGCCGCCTGCGCTTCACCACCCCGGCAGCGGGGGCGGCCGGGTAGGCCGGGAAAGACGTTCCTCGGGTTGCTCACGGACTCCCGGAACTCCTGGACTCTGAGACTCCCGGAACCTCCAGACTCCCGGACCCCCGGGCCCCCGGCTTCCGAGCCGGGGCCCGGGGGCCGGGGCGCGGCGCGGGCGTCGTGGC